>NZ_JAGYGF010000035.1:0-62158 GCF_019947305.1 Pseudomonas sp. BF-RE-21
GGTCCCGGTCCGATGTCACGCTCGCAATAATGAAAAACCCGGCACCAGGCCGGGTTTTGCTGTCACTGATCGTCGAATCAGTGGTGTTTGTTCTTGTGCTTATGCTTGTGTTTGTGCCCGTTGCCGGAATGGGAATCGCCGCTGTCAGTACCCAGGTTGTTGCCCAGCGCACCACCCGCTGCGCCGCCGAGGCCTGCGCCAATGGTCGAACCGGTCTTGCCGCCAATGCTGTTACCAATCACCGAGCCGCCCGCCGAGCCCAAACCACCACCGATCGCTGCTTCAGTGCGACTGCCTTTAGGTGCACCAACAGCGCTACCCGCCGCGCCGCCTACACCTGCGCCAATCGCGGCACCGGTGCTGCCGCCCATTTGCTGACCTACCACGTTACCCAATGCACCGCCGATACCACCGCCAACAGCAGCGGTGCCATCACCGGCAGCCATCGCACCTTGAGCAACCAAAAGTCCCAGAAACAATGTGGACAATGTCAAACGCATGATATGAACCTCTAATTCCGCATCGGGAGAAAAGAATTCGCTGCGGATGGGCGGAGTCTAGCACCTGCCCCCACTGAATCCGGCCAGCGATGACCGTTGGACAGCTAAAGATGCAAAAGCTGCGAAAGAGAAACAGCCAGATACAAAAAGCCCGGCATCAAGCCGGGCTTTTTGAGCGGATCGATCAGGATCAGTGGCCCTTGTGGCCCTTGCCCAGGTTGCTGCCCACGCCGCCGCCCAAAGCACCGCCCAGGCCTGCGCCGATGGTCGAACCGGTCTTTCCGCCCAGGCTGTTGCCGATTATCGAGCCGCCCGCAGCACCCACGCCGCCGCCAATGGCCGCTTTGGTGCGGCTGCCTTTGCGTGCTCCAACAGCACTGCCGGCGGCGCCCGCGACACCAGCACCAATCGCAGCGCCAGTGCTGCCGCCCATGCTTTGGCCGACCACATTACCCAGCGCGCCACCCAGACCGCCACCCAGTGCGGCAGTGCCGTCGCCAGCAGCCATTGCACCTTGAGCAACCAAAAGGCCCAGAACCAGAGCGGGCAGTGTTAAACGCATGACAAGAACCTCAAAAAATAGGGGGAAATCAAAAAGGGTCGAGATTGAATGCTTTAGCGGCGAGAAAGTCCAGACACACAGCCCCAACCTCACCATCGGCGACGGTTGGACAGCTTTTATGGAAAAGGTTTTATGACAGACAAAAAAAAGCCCGCTGGGGAGACGGGCCAGGTGTTGCTTTCTAACGGATGAGTTGAGATTACGTAAGGCCTTGTGAAAACTTTGTGAAAACCCAGGCCGAAAAACACACGCCGCCAAAAAGGTTGCAGGCATAAAAAACCCCGCTCAATGACGGGGTCTGGAGGGGATGGATTACTTCCTGACGGGTGCCGCAACCTTGGGTAAAAATTTCGCCTTCGGCCCTTGGGGCACCTGGGATTTCATTTTGCCAAGCTTGACCTGATCGTCACCGTAAGCCACCACATAGTCTGTCTGGCCACACCGCACGCTATTGTTGATTGGAAATTCAGCACCGTCGTCTTCGATATACGGATCAGCCATCTTTTCGCCCCTTTCAAAAGCGGGATCGATACCGGCAAGCCCTTTTGCCTGAAACATATCGACCACCAAGCTTTTGAGACTAGCCGGTCATTACCGGACTTGTAATTCAGATTCCCCAACACCCGACGAATGGCCCGCACGGCTTCCTACAAAACAAACACATGAACCGTTACCTGAATCACCTCAGTTTGACGGCCGTCCCGGTCACAAATACCACCACCATGCCGCCCTTGCCGGCCGGCATGCTGATCTCATAATCGAGCCCCACCACCGCATCGGCCTGCAGTGCCCGCGCCCGCTCCTTGATCTCGTCGGTGGCCTGAATCCGCGCCTCCTTCAATGCACGCTCCAATGTTTGAGAGCGCCCGCCGAAAAAATCCCGCATCCCGGCGAACATGTCGCGGATAACGTTGACCCCCTGCACCGACTCGGCGCTGACGATGTCGAGGTAAGCGGTGATCTGGCGGCCTTCGATGGCGTGGGTGGTGGTGGTGATCATGGGCATTCCTTCTTCATAAATAGTCACTCAAGGCCTGAAACCTCAATTATTGATACACAAAGAGATCCTCTGAAGAGTCCACCTCTCCCCACTCTCCAGTGTATGCAACGGCGTGTATCGGGACCCGCCCCGCGTCAATGACGTGTTGAAGCGTGTTCGTCATATGCACCTTGTCTCTTTGTTCCGGGGTCAAGGCCTGGCGAAGCCGGACGACCTCTGCCCACCCCTCAGGCGTGAAGCGTAGAAGCCCCATGTATTGGCCCTGAACATCATCGACTGAAGTCGGTTTGTTGCCGATTTCGGTCAAGGTGCCGGTGGAGGCAAGGCGGAACGTTTCGGCATCCAGTAACGGATCACCAAAGCGCTGTGTCCAGAGCGCCAGCCAGTTCGGGTCATAGGTGACGGCCAGGGAAGCCTTGCATGTCATTAACGACTGGACTGCTGCGGGGCTGTAAAAAATGTCGGAGTAACTCACGATGCACGGAGCATCCTGCAACCAGGCTTCAGCACACGCCAATGAGGAGACCATGTTGGTTTGCGCCCAGCGAGGATTATGGAACTCGATCAGCCCTTGGTCTGCCAACACCTCGCGCTTGTAGCCGGTCACGATGGCTATCTCGCTAATGCCTGCACCGCGCAGCGCCAAAAGTTGCCACTCCAGCAGTGTCTTGCCACGCAATTCGACCATGCATTTCGGACGTTCATCCGTGAGACTTTTCATGCGGCTGCCACGTCCGGCAGCCAGAATAATGGCTTTCACAACAGTCCTACCTCATGAAATGTCTTTATTAACCGAACAATTGCTTCAGTCGATGAACGTCGTGCGCAGCCCAGACGTCCTCTCGCTCCGGATGCCACATCCAGCCCTCCCAAGGGAGGTTGCGGTGCCGGATGGCTTCGATTTCCCCATCCCCACTGCACGCCAGGACCTCAAAACCTTCAGGGCAAGCGGCAAGCGAAAAACCGTGATAACTGTTCACCTCGGCAACGATTTTTCCTGACAGTTCATGCCGGGTTCGCACATGACCGTTCACCGCTTTCAGCTCGCCGCCCGACCAGTGCGCAATCATCTGCATGCCCCGGCAAATTCCAAGTACGGGCAGGCGCAGGGATCGTGCATGGGCAAGCAATCTGCCTTCAGTCAGGTCGCGCGCCGGACACTGGCCGATGTCATTTCCCCCCGAAAGCACGATGGCTTGTGGCGATACTGTGTGCAGCCAGTCATGCAGGGCGTCCTGAGTCAGCCGTCCGTCAGCGGTTTGCAGGCACAACCCGTTGGGTACCGGCACCGGCAAAAAGCCAGCATCCAGTAGAAAGCTGATCAGACGCTGGTCTATTGCATCGCGGCTTTCACCACGCTCGGGAAATACGTCCACACGCTGGCTGAGGGCAACGACTTTCATGCCAGCATCTCCACGCAGCGCCCCGGACAATCCAGGTGCAAGCGTTGAGCCGCCGACCAGCGCCGATAGAGGACTTCGCCGGCACCGATCACTGCCGGCAAGCCAAGTTCTCCTGCACGAATCGCCATGTGCGAGTTCGCGCCGCCCCAAGCCGTTATCAGCCCGGCAATCGGGTAGGCAAACAACCAATCGAACCCGGGATCCGCGTTGGGAATGCAGACAATCGCGCCGGCGAGTATTTCTCGGTCGTCACTGCCCACCACGGGGGCAGTCACCTGCTTCTGGGTGATGAAGTTGGGGGCTGTTTCCGGCCATTCAAAAGACCAGACATCCTCAGGCCGGGTGATCACCGGCGGTAACGATACCTTTAGTGTCTCTGCGTGGCGGGCCTTGCCCTGCTCAATGCTGCGCAACAGCACATCGCTCGTGTTGGCTGCCGCAACGTGCAGTTCCTTGAAGACACTGATGTCGCAATAGGCCATGTCTTCACGGCTGATGCCGTGCTGCGCCCCCACTTGCGCGATCAATGCCAGGGCATCCGAGAGATTGCGGGTGAAGTGGAACTTCGCCAGCTCGCGCAGTTCGATTCCTGCTTGCATGAAGTCCAGCAAGCCGACAGGGTCGGGCTGCAAGCCGTGTGATTCCAGTTGCTTCACGATTTCGCGCATTTGTGGAAGGGTCAGCGAAAACGGTTGTACGGGCTCCGGGACGGACGGGCGCTGAGTCCAGTCAAAGTAAAGTTCCGGCGCTTCATCGTAGCGAGGCGAAAGGATGTCGTAGGTGCCCGGGCGCAAGTGGCCGTAGCGCGCGAGGAACGTCGCCTTGTCCAATGTCGCGCGGTCACGCGCCAACTGGCCGCTGACAGTCGACACCCCACCCATGAAACAATCGTAGTCAGCCTGCGAGAGCACGCCCACCGTCATCAGGGATTTGAGCATCTGCACCGCGACGAAGCCGGCGCGGGCCAGACCGGCGAATGGCAGGGTCCCGTAGCGCTTGGCATCCTCCAGCAGCCAGTAAATCCGTTCCAAAGGGTCGGCGTTGGAGGCCAGCAATGCCTCACGTCGCGCATTCAGCGTATCGAGTTTGTTGGCATCAGCGCGCCACAAGCCATCCTTGGGATGGACGATGCGGTTGGTCAACTTGCGCAAACTGCTGCTGATGGCCTCCAGCTCATGCTCCAGGAAACCGGCACTGGCCAGGCGCTCCAGTCGCTGCGACAAATCCAGTGTGTAGCACGAGAACACAATCTCGAACTCCACTTTGTCGTGCAGCGTCGGCTCGGACAGCAGCCGATCGATATAGTGGTCGACCAGACGCCCCGCCAACCCCTCATCCAGGTCTGCCGGGATGAACGAGTTGAAAGACAATCGAACATCGATGTACGGCAGCCCGAAAAAATGCGGCATCAGCGGAAAGCTGCGCAAGTTGCGGTAGCCGTAATTATGGCGTTGATAGGCCCAGATCGAGTCAGTCACCAAATCCCGGTAAAGCGAAAGCGCCAGTGGTTTGGGACGGATACCGATAATTTCGGCCGGATTCCAGTCCGGCATCACACCATAAACGGTACGCTGGCCGATCAGGAACGGGTGCGGCCGCATGCCCCGCGCTACCTTGCGTTGAATATTTTCCAGCCGATCGGCTTGAGCTGCTTCGGATTCCGGGCGTGCTGGCAAAATCAGTGGTCGGGCTTGCAATAACCACAACACCTCGCCTTCAGCCTCCCGCGTGACAGCGAACTCACAGTCGACCGGTACCCCCTCGAACAACCCCAACAACTCTTCGAGCAAGGTCACGACGGGCAGCATATCTGGCGGTGGCGGCACTTTGCTGTGGGCCGCCTGCTGCCAAAGCCGGCCACCCAGACCGCCAGTGACAGAGGCGGTGTCACGGCCCTCCGTCCAGTTCACCACCCGATAGGGCGCACAGGTATTCGGGTCGTGGGAAAAGGCAACGCCGGACCGAACGACATTACTCAACATAGGTTGAATCAGAACTTCGTCTGCCTGGTTGGCATCGCCATAACTGGCGATGACCTGTTCAACCGCCGATTCCAACCCTGCTTCATTGACGTCAAGTACAGAGAGAAACGCCCCCGCACCGGATGCTTGTACGCCGTCTTCGCGCAGACAACTGGAGCGCACGATCCAGGGGCCGGCGTCCAAGCGTCCCTGAATGTCGCGTAAACAGGCTTGCCGGCCCACTTGCCAGTCCCTTACGGTGAAAGACAGCAACGGAGCAATGCGCGCCGAAGTCAGCCGCTCTTGCAGGCCGGCAAGCGTACCGGCCTTGGTGGAAAATCGCAGAGCCATCAGGATTATCTCAGCTGAGCAACCCAGATATTGGTTGAGTACGGAATCTGGATCGAGGCAGTCCCCAGGCCCTTCAAATAGTCATCGATTGCGCTAATCACCTCATGGAAATTCGCACCTGCCTGACGCTCAAGCGTTGCGTGAGAACGCCACGCCTCCAGACATTCTTCAATGGTTTGTTCGTGAATGACACGCGCATCAAGATGAACAACAGGACCGAATAGCGCACTGGCATCAATCACCGCAGTTTGATCTTCACGACGAGTACCGTAGCCGTAACCCTGAACCCGTTCTTTAATGATCGCTTCAATTCGGGCCTGGACAGGATCTTCAAGATGACGATGATTCCACATACAGGCGAACCAGCCTCGCGGCTTGAGAATGCGCGCGGTTTCCTTGAGAGCCTGCTCACGGTCACAGACATTGAAGGAACTGCCGAAAGTGACCATGTCGAAAGCTTGCGACTGCTGCCCTGTTACTTCGCCTGTTCCTTCATGCCAACTGACATGAGTCAGGTCCGCGGTACGCTTGATGCCATTCGCTCGCATCGCATCATTAGGTTCCACCGCAACAACGTCCAGGCCTCGCGCAGCCAACATTAAGGTCAGGTGCGCAACCCCGGCTCCAACGTCGCAGAACTTGTCGCCTTTCTCGGCGCCTGCAATCGAAAGCATTGCATCGATCGCAGCATCGGCGTAGTCAGGACGCTTCAAGTAAGCGTCAGCCAGTGTGGTGTAATCCCATTCCGTTTTCATACCAACTTCCTTTTATAAAAATGGTGCAGTAAGTCATCAGTCAACATAGATAGAGGGCGGTGGGGGTCGAACTCCACCACCCAGTCCGCCGCGCCCGGTTCATCAATCGACAAATCGAGCCCCGCGACGTTGTGCAACTCGCCCGCATCGAACCGGCGATAGATGCCCTTGGGATCCCGACGGCGCAGCTCCTCCATCGGCACCTTCAAATAGATTTCGAAATAACCAGGCAGGTGGGCACGGTTCCACGCATGAACTTCGCGGAACAGCGAAATCGTGGCGATCACCACCGTGAACCCCTGCGCCGCTATGACCCTGCATAAATGAGCGTATTGCATGGCCAGCGCCAACCGCCCTTCACGCCCGTGGTTTTGCGCATTGGCCGCACTTGCGCCAAACACATCACGCAGTTCATCTCCATCCAGCATGACAACCGGATGACCATCGCTTCTAAGCCTGGCAACAAGCTCATGGGCCAGCGTTGATTTACCGGCACCCGACAAACCGGTAATCCACACGACCTCGCCAATAGAGGTATTCATATCAACACTGGGAGCCTGGAAGTTACTCACGATCATTGCAGCGCTCTTTCAGGGTCGCTAATGAAATTGTCGTGAGCGCCCCCAAAAGAGTCGATCACACAGTAACGAAAACGGGACTCATGTCGGTTTTCAACCAACTCAAGAAACACCTCATCCGGATGATGAAGTCCGCTGTACTCTGAGTCGTAGAACTTCTTATAAATGAAGTACTTTTGCTCTGAAGTAAGCAGTTTAAATCCAAGCACCATATCCTTAAGCTCATCGCCATTTTTAGCGATCGGCAACAAGCCCTCCATCTGTTCCAACCAGGCTTCGACGATTGGACTGCTATCGTGACCCACTGGAACATAATAAATCGGCAGCTTGCACGTATTCAGCATAAAGGACACACCACCACTGGAGGCATCAGTGATGATCGTGTCACATATCCGATAGAAGTCTTTACTGCTGCCTTTAGTATCGTCAATTGAAACCCATGGGTACCGGGCAAGTTGCTCACACAACTCTTTTACATAGGGACGATCAAAATCCGTCATATACGGTCGAAAAATAATCTTTGCATGAGGAATCTGGGATTTCACTGAGTTAATGACCACCTCCATGTTTTCAAACAGAGAAGCGCCACTCGGGCAAATACCTATCTGGGTAGGCAGAAGGCCAACAACATACTCCTCGGACATGCACCGAAACTCAGGGGGAGCGCTGAACATGTCGGGAATTTTGATGGGCAGTACGGATACTGCGCTAGTGTTTCGAAGGTCCGTACGTGATCGGTCCGGTTCAAGTTCCAGACGCAAGGCGACTCTGTCTCGCCTGAAGTAGTACATGCCTGTTTTAATCAAATCAAAAAGCGATCTGGAGGAGGAAACAATTGCATCCCAATAGGATGTCCAGCCGGAACAGTAGTAAACATCCGCGAGGGGCATCCCTACATTGCCGTGCGCAATAAAAATGGTGAAGTTTGATTCATCAAGTAATTTCCCGATAGAAGCATCGTTCGAAATAATTACTTGTGATTTCAGTTTTCCAATATCATCCAGTCCCACCTCATCAACTGGACAGCCTAGAAACTGTTCCGCTTCAAACTTGCTGACACCGACAATATTTGTCTGAAGCACAATACAGTTGTAGTGATTGCGAAGAGCATTTAGCGCTGGCAGCAAGTACTCAAGATAGGTTTTTCCGCCATTATTGACGTTACTGATCAAATAAACGCTTTGCATATAAAACGCGCACCTTCAAAGCTGTCCCAGGCAAGCCAGGCTTAGGCCAAGTAAACGCGCAAAAAAGGGGAAAGCATTTGATCCTGCCTAAGTGCATATCCCTTTCGCACGTGTACATCCTTGTTGTTAAGCGAATCAGACTAAAGTCGTATTAATTTTCATTGAAAATCAATAGTAAAGCTTTGATCCTGATCACATAAACCGCGCCAATATATCATACGCTGGCAAATTGACACCCCACCAGGCGAGCATTTTTTACCCTTGGCGCGGCCAACGTGCCGCCTCGAAATCCAGACACCCAGAAACCACAAAACCCCTGATTTCTTTCGAAATCAGGGGTTCTGGTTACATCGAATTTGGCGGTGAAGGAGAGATTCGAACTCTCGATACAATTTCTTGTATACACACTTTCCAGGCGTGCTCCTTAAGCCACTCGGACACTTCACCGTATCTCTTCAAACATATTCTGTCTGTCGAGGCGCGCTAATGTAGTCGAAAGCTTTTCTGATGGCAAACTTTTTTTGCAGAATTTTCATGTGCTTAGCGGTTTGGAGGTTCCGGGAGCATTCCGGGCCATGGCAAACCTGCCAATCTCTGGCTTCGCGCTCTCCTATATAGAGAGGGGAATGCACGGCGGGAGCGGCGAGCTACGCTTGCCCGGCGGGGAAAGGGTGACTGGCGGGTCAGTCACGGCGCTTTACCTGGCCTGCGGCGGTGGGTAACGTCTGCCCCAACTTTCATACAAGGAATAGCGTCATGAGTGAGTTGATTTCCTACCACCTCGAAGACGGTATCGCGACCCTGACCTTGAGCAACGGCAAGGTCAATGCCATCTCTCCGGACGTGATTGCTGCGTTTAACGCTGCGCTGGATCAGGCAGTGACTGATCGCGCAGTGGTGATCATCACCGGTACGCCAGGAATTCTGTCGGGCGGTTATGACCTGAAGGTGATGACAGCAGGCCCTAAAGAAGCCGTATCGCTGGTGACGGCTGGCTCGACATTGTCCCGTCGTCTGTTGTCGCACCCGTTTCCGGTGATTGTTGCGTGCCCTGGGCATGCAGTGGCCAAGGGCGCGTTCCTGTTGTTGTCGGCGGATTACCGCATTGGTGTCGACGGCCCGTTCAGCATTGGCCTGAACGAAGTGCAGATCGGCATGACCATGCACCACGCCGGCATTGAGATCGCCCGTGATCGCCTGAGCAAGGCAGCGCTGCATCGTTCGGTGATCAACGGTGAGATGTTCAACCCGAAGAGTGCCGTGGATGCCGGTTTCCTCGACTTGGTGGTGTCGCCAGAAGAACTGCAAGGCGCGGCGCTGGCAGCGGCTCGTCAGTTGAAGAAGATCAACATGACCGCCCACAAGAACACCAAGCTGAAAGTGCGCAAGGCACTGCTGGACACCCTGGACAACGCAATCATCCAGGATCAGGAGCATTTGGGTTAACCCAAAGATGCTGCACCGAAAGCCCGACCATCGTGTCGGGCTTTTTCATACACGCTCTGTGGAAAAGTCTACAACCCCTCTAGAACAGATCTGACCAACTAGTCGGAAACATGCGCTCAAACATCGGCTATCTCCTACCTCTATAGAGGCAATTGCCGAAAACAGTGCACATCCGTACACTGCGCCACCTTTTGTCCCGGTGGGGCCTGTAAATGCTGTTCGTGTTTCGTATGTTATTGATGGGCCTGCACTTTATTCTCGCTGGTGTGCTGGGAGTGATTCTGGGGCTGTTTCGCCCGTTCAACCCGGACAACAGCCGTTTGTGCGCGCGCCTCTATGCGTGGCCGGCAATGTGCATTTTGCGTTTGCGAGTGAAGGCCGACGTCGGGCCATTGATGGACAAACCCGAGAGCTGCGTGATCATCGCCAACCACCAGTCCAACTATGACTTGTTTGTTTTCGGCAACGTGGTGCCCCGCCGCACCGTGTGCATCGGCAAGAAGAGCCTGAAGTGGGTGCCGTTGTTCGGTCAGCTGTTCTGGTTGGCCGGTAATGTGTTGATCGACCGTGGCAATGCGCACAAGGCGCGCCAGTCGATGCTGACCACCACGCACACCTTGCAACATGAAGACACCTCGATCTGGGTGTTCCCGGAAGGCACGCGCAATCTCGGCGAAGACCTGCTGCCCTTCAAGAAAGGCGCGTTCCAGATGGCGATCGCGGCGGGCGTGCCGATCGTCCCGGTGTGTGTCAGCAGTTACGTCAAACACATGCGATTGAACCGCTGGCGCAGTGGGAAAATTCTGATCCGTTCTTTGCCGGCCATTCCAACTGCCGGACTGAGCCTGGACGACATGCCGCTGCTGATCGCCCAATGCCGCGAGCAGATGCGCGAGTGCATCGCCTCGATGGATCGGCAACTGCAAGCCGCATGAAACAAAACCCGCCTTGTGCGGGTTTTCTTTTGCCTGCGAACTTTTGCCTTCGAACTCTGCAGATTTCACTGACTCTCAAGCGGTATAGAAGGATAAGCTGAACACTGCCTGCTACTAATAAGAAGTGAAGCTGAATCATGGGTAGAGTTGTTGCTGCTGCGGTTTACAGCGCTGGTAAGAAGGTCACCAATATCACCCTCGACGAAGGCGCTGCCTGGGCCGCCAAGCCTGGTCACTTTGTCTGGATCGGCCTCGAAGAGCCGAATGCCCAGGAGCTGTTCAATCTGCAACGCCAGTTCAACCTGCACGAACTGGCCATTGAAGACGCCCTGGAAAAACACAGTCGACCGAAGTTGGAAACCTTTGGCGATGCGCTGTTTATCGTCACGTATTCGCCGATCCGCCATGAAGGAAAGCTTGAGTTCATCGAGACTCATATCTTTGCCGGCAACGGTTACATCATTACTGCGCGTAACGGTCATTCGGCGTCCTACGCTTATGTCCGCCAGCGTTGTGAGGCGCGTCCACTGTTGCTGGAGCACGGGGAAGATTTCGTACTCTATGCCATCCTCGATTTTGTGATTGAAAACTATCAGCCGATGGGCGAAGCGATCCATGCAGAGATCGATGAGCTGGAACGTAACGTCATGTGCAGCTCCCTGAACGAGCGCGACATTCAAAAACTCCACAGTCTGCGCCGCGATGTATTGCGTTTGCGGCGGTACGCGGCGCCGATGGTGGAAATCGGTGAGGAGCTGCAGAAGCTGAGTTTTCCGTTCATCGACAAGAACATGCGCCCGTACTTCCGCGATGTGCAGATCCATGTGACCCGGCAGATGGAAGACCTGACGACCCTGGCAGACATTGCCAGCCAGACCATTGAAGTCGGGGTGTTGCTGGAGGCGTCACGGCAGAGCGTGGTGCAGCGCAAGTTTGCGGCGTGGGCGGCGATTCTGGCGTTCCCGACGGCAGTGGCCGGGATCTACGGGATGAACTTCCAGAACATGCCGGAGCTGACCTGGCATTACGGGTATTTCGCGGTGCTGGGGTTTATTGCGGTGGGGTGTGTGAGTTTGTGGGCGAGTTTCAAGAAGTCGGGGTGGTTGTAAACAACACAATCGCTGGCAAACCAGCTCCTACAGGGAACCGTGTACCCCTTGTAGGAGCTGGCTTGCCAGCGATGCTTTTCAGCTTCAAACAGTTTCTGGTTTATGCGCCACAAACCGCATCATCCACTCCGCAACGGTTGCGCCATGATGCTCATGCTCAAGGCTCGCCATGCCCTTGGTATACACCTGCTCGCCCAACGCTTCCTGACGAATATCCAGCAAGGCTCGCGAGTAATCGTGAATGAATTCCGGGTGCCCCTGGAAGCACAACACCTGGTCGTTGATGTGGTACGCGGCAAACGGACAGAAATCGCTGGAAGCGATGACCGTGGCGTTTTCCGGCAGCGACGTCACCTGGTCCTGGTGGCTGATCAATAACGTCAACTCTTCGCGCACCGGGCTCATCCACGGTGCCTTGGCGGCGAGTTTGTAACTGTGGGTGCCGACGCCCCAGCCCTGGGTCGCACGCTCGCTCTTGCCGCCCAGCAGCAGCGCCAGCAACTGATGGCCGAAGCACACGCCCAGCAGTTTGTCACCGCGTTCGTAGCGGGTCAGCAGGTAAGCCTTGAGGGTTTGAATCCACGGGTCGGTGCCGAAGGAATCGGCCTTGCTGCCGGTGACGAGATAGGCGTCGAAGGCCTCATCATCGCTGGGGTATTCGCCCTGCATCACGTTGTAGACAGTGAACTCGGCCGCGATGGGTTGTTGCGAAAACAGACGCTGGAACATCTGCCCGTAACCCTGATATTGATCGACCAGTTCCGGACGCAGGATGTCGGTTTCCAGAATGCAGATGCGTAACGACATAAAAAATACCTGACACGTGATGGGAATAATGCACACCCCAGAGCCTGCCTCGAAACACCGTCCCAAGGCAAGCCCCACGAGTCGTCATCGGTCCCTTAAAACACCTCCCCTTTGGCCGCTTTCTCCAGCAGCAGCGCGGGTGGCGCGAACCGTTCGCCGTACTGCTCGGCCAGGTATTGCGCACGCGCGACGAAGTCCTTCACGCCGTACTGGTTGATGAACTGCAGCGCGCCGCCGGTCCAGGCCGCGAAACCAATGCCGAAGATCGAGCCGACGTTGGCATCCGCAGTCGAGGTCAGCACGCCCTCCTCCACGCAACGCACGGTTTCAATGGCTTGCACGAACAGCAGGCGATCACGCACGTCCTTTGGTGAAATCTGCCCGTCAGCCTTCTCGAAACGGCTTTTCAGCCCTGGCCACAAGTGCTTCTGGCCGCCGGCCGGGTATTCGTAGAAACCACCGCCTGCCGCTTTGCCCGGACGCTTGTATTCGTTGAGCAACAAGTCAATCACGGCAAACGCCGGGTGCTCAATCAGTGGTTTCCCTTCCGCTTGCAGGTCTTTGGCCGTTTGCTGGCGGATATGGCTCATGAGGCTGAGGGAAACTTCGTCGGAGATCGCCAGAGGCCCGATGGGCATGCCCGCCTTGCGCGCTTCGGTCTCGATCATCGCTGCGCTCACGCCTTCGCCGAGCATGGCAATGCCTTCGTTGGTGAAGGTGCCGAACACTCGTGACGTGAAGAAGCCACGGCTGTCGTTGACCACAATCGGGGTTTTCTTGATTTGCAGGACGAAATCGAAACCGCGGGCCAGGGTTTCGTCGCTGGTGTGGGCGCCTTTGATGATTTCCACCAAGGGCATTTTTTCCACGGGGCTGAAGAAATGCAGGCCGATGAATTTGCTCTGATCCGGTACCGCGGTGGCGAGCCCGCTGATGGGTAAGGTCGAGGTGTTGGAAGCGATCACCGCGTCCGGGCCGACGACCTGTTGCGCGGCTGAAGAGACTTTGGCTTTCAGTTCGCGGTCTTCGAACACGGCTTCAATGATCAGGTCGCATCCGGCCAGATCGGCGTCACTTTCAGTGGTTTTGATCCGTGCCAGCACTGCGTCCCGTTGTTCGATGCTCAACTGCCCCCGGGCAACTTTCTTGTCCAGCAACGCCGCCGAATGAGCCTTGCCCTTTTCCGCCGCAGCGAGGTTGATGTCTTTGAGCACCACTTCGATACCGGCCGAGGCGCTGACAAAGGCAATGCCGGCTCCCATCATCCCCGCGCCCAGAACCCCCACGCGACGCGTCACGTAAGGTGCAAACCCTTGAGGTCGCGAACCGCCAGCATTGATTTCGTTGAGCTGGAACCAGAACGTGCCGATCAGGTTCTTCGAGATCTGGCCGGTGGTCAGTTCGGTGAAGTAACGGGTTTCGATCAGGTGCGCCGTGTCGAAATCCACCTGAGCGCCTTCCACTGCGGCGCAAAGAATCTTCTCTGGTGCGGGCATGCAGCCCTGGGTTTTCGTGCGCAGGATCGACGGCGCAATGGCCAGCATCTGCGCGACTTTCGGGTTCGACGGCGTACCGCCCGGAATCTGATAGCCCTTCACATCCCAACGTTGCACCGCTGTCGGGTTGGCCAGAATCCAGGCGCGCGCCTTGCTCAGCAGCTCATCGTGATCCAGCGCCAACTCATCGATCAAGCCCGCCTGCAAGGCTTGTTGCGCACGGACTTTCTTGCCTTCAAGCAGATACGGCAGGGCTTTTTCCAGACCGAGCATCCGCACCATGCGCACTACCCCGCCACCGCCCGGCAACAGGCCGAGGGTGACTTCCGGCAGGCCGAGTTGCACCGATGAATTGTCCAGCGCCACGCGGTGATGACAGGCCAGGCAGATTTCCCAACCTCCCCCCAGCGCAGCGCCGTTGATTGCGGCGACCACCGGTTTGCCCAGGGTTTCCAGGGTGCGCAGTTGGCCCTTCAGCGTCAGCACCATGTCGTAGAACGCCTTGGCTTCAGGCTTGCCGACCTTGATCAGTTCATTGAGGTCGCCGCCGGCGAAGAAGGTCTTCTTCGCCGAGGTGATGATCACGCCGGCGATGCTGTCTTTCTCGGCAACCAGTCGGGCGACGCAAGCGGCCATGGCCTCGCGGTAGACCGCGTTCATGGTGTTGGCGCTCTGGCCCGGCATGTCGATGGTCAGGACGACGATCTGGTCCTGCCCTTTTTCGTAACGAATGGCTTCAGTCATGAAGAGAATTCCTTGAAATCGTGGCTCAGAGGCGTTCGATGATGGTGGCAATACCCATGCCGCCGCCGACGCACAGGGTCGCGAGGCCAAAGCGCAGGCGCCGGGTTTCCAGTTCATCGAGCAGCGTGCCGAGGATTGCGCAGCCTGTAGCGCCCAGCGGATGCCCCATGGCGATGGAGCCGCCATTGACGTTGACCTTGTCCGGGTCGATGGCCATGTCCTTGATGAACTTCAACACGACGGAAGCAAACGCCTCGTTGACCTCGAACAGGTCGATGTCTTCGACCCGCAGCCCGGCCTTGGCCAGCGCTTTGCGGGTGGCCGGTGCCGGGCCGGTGAGCATGATCGTCGGATCGGTGCTGGTGACCGCCGTGGCGACGATTCGCGCCCGTGGCTGCAAGCCCAGTGCACGTCCCTTGGCTTCGGAGCCGATCAGCATCAACGCCGCGCCATCGACGATCCCCGAACTGTTGCCCGGCGTGTGCACGTGGTTGATCCGCTCCACGTGGCTGTAGACCCGCAATGCCGTGGCGTCGAAACCCATTTGCCCCATCATCTCGAAGCTCGGCTTGAGTTTGCCCAGGCCTTCCAGGGTGGAGTCGGCGCGGATGAACTCATCGTGATCGAGCAAAATGATGCCGTTCTGATCCTGCACCGGCACCAGCGATTTGCTGAACGAACCGTCGGCCCGCGCCCGCGCCGCTTTTTGCTGGGAGTGCAGCGCGTAGGCATCGACGTCCTGGCGGCTGAAGCCTTCGAGGGTGGCGATCAGATCGGCGCCGACGCCTTGCGGGGTGAAATGGCTGTGCAAATTGGTTTCCGGGTCCAGCGCCCAGGCGCCGCCATCGCTGCCCATCGGCACCCGTGACATCGACTCGACGCCACCGACCACCACCAGGTCTTCGAAGCCGGAACGCACTTTCATCGCCCCGAGGTTGACGGCCTCCAGCCCTGACGCGCAGAAGCGGTTGATTTGCACGCCCGCGACGCTGACGTCCCAATCGGCCACCTGTGCGGCCGTTTTGGCGATGTCCGCACCTTGATCGCCAACCGGCGTCACACAGCCCAACACCACGTCGTCGACCTGACTGGTGTCCAGCGCCGTGCGCTGTTGCAGCGCCTTGAGCAACCCCGCCACCAGGTTCACCGGTTTGACACTGTGCAATGCACCATCGGACTTGCCCTTGCCACGGGGCGTGCGTAACGCGTCGAAAATCAAAGCTTGGGTCATGACGTCCTCGAACCTGGCGGTGAAAATACTGAGCCCTCACCTTATGCCGAGCCACCGCCGATTCAATGACCGCAATGCTCACTGACGTTGACGGACACGCTCAGACGGACGGTAGTGTGCTACCGGATTGATCGTTTCAGGACACCGAGATGTCTAGCAAAAGGGCGGCAAAGAAGCTGGCAATAGGCCTCATGCCTTTTTTAAAGCAATAAGTGCGCACTCCATACGAAAGGGATCTAAGTCACGAGTGACGCGGGCCCTAAGGTGAACATATGCGAAGTTGTCGTCGGGTTTTGCCGAGGCGCTCGCCTTACAGGAAGTGCAACGCTCTGCCGTCATGGAGATATGCAGGCAGGCATCAGGAAATAACAAAAAAGGCGGTCAAGCCATGTTCAAACATTCGAAAGTACGTCAAGCCGGGCTCATTCTTTTCGCTACTACGTTGCTGTTGATTTTGCCGAACCTGACGAAGGTGATCGGCTGAGTCTTTATTAAAAAATCGGCGCACAGTTTCCATCGCCTCTTAAAAATGTGACTGGCTCGCTACCCGGGCCGGCGTGGGTGTGCCAACCTTTGCGGCACTTCCACGACATGGACGGCGATCTGTTGAAAACGCTCATTCTGCTCGGGGCCTTGCTGTTCGGCTCGCCCCTTTATGCCGCACAGCTGAACCTGGAGCTGGGCGCACACAGCCGCACCTGGCAGACCGAGGAGTTGCTCAAGCATCCTCTGGTTCAGACCATCACCATTACCAACGACGTTTCCTACAAACGGGACATGAGCTATCGCGCCGTGCCCCTGGCGGCGTTGTTGAGCGGCATCAAGCCTGACGATCACCTGCAAGCTGTGGCACTGGATGGTTTTGCTGCCGAACTGGCTGCCGCGCCGTTACTCAACAGCCAAGGTGCGCGAGCGTGGCTGGCGATTGAAGACCCGACAAAACCGTGGCCGGCGCTGTCGGCAGACAAGCCGAGTGCCGGGCCGTTTTATCTGGTATGGACGGATCCTCAGGCGGGCAATATCAGTCCCGAGCAATGGCCCTTTCAAGTGGCTGACATCAAACGCATGGCGCCGGTGGCCGAGCGCTTCCCTGCCCTGCTGCCGGATCCGGCGCTGAAGGCGAACGACCCGGTGAATGTGGGGTTTGCGCTGTTCCAGAAGAACTGTCTGGCGTGTCATCGATTGAACGGTGCCGGGGATGCGCAGTTCGGGCCGGATCTGAACATTCCGTTTAACCCGACCGAGTATTTCGGGGCGGACTTTTTGAAGCGCTACATCCGCGATCCGCAGAGTTTGCGGCAGTGGCCGCAGGCGAAGATGCCGGGGTTTTCGGCGGCGGTTTTGCCGGATGGGGATCTGGAGATGTTGGTGGGGTATTTGAAGCACATGGCCGGGCGCAAAACCAAGCCCTGACACTATTTCCATGTGGGAGCGAGCCTGCTCGCGATGACGGTGGCACATTCAACATGAATGTGACAGACAGACCGCTATCGCGAGCAGGCTCGCTCCCACAGGTTTTTGCGGCGAACAGACCTATTGCTGCTGGACTGAAATCACCGGCATCGGCAGCGGCGTCGGCGACACAAACACCTTCGCGTGCATCTGCTCGCACCCGCCGCCCCGACGCATCCCGCGTACCGGGCAGGCATCCAGGTAATCCAGGCCCACCGCCAGTTTCAAATGCCGCTCCGGTCGCGCCAGTTCATTGGTCACGTCAAAGCTGTACCACGCGTCATCCAGCCAGGCTTCCGCCCACGCGTGGCTGGCCAGATGCTCGCTGTTCTCGCTGTACAAATAGCCCGACACATATCGCGAAGGAATGCCCAGGCTGCGGGCGCAGGCGAGAAACGCGTGGGTGTGGTCCTGACAGACACCCGAACGCCCGGCGAAGGCTTGCGCGGCGCTGGTGTCCACTTCGGTGGAGCCCGGCGTGTAGGTCATGTGCGAATTCAGGCCATGCATCAAGTCGATCAATGCCGCGCGGTCCCGGCGCTTTTTGCACGCCTTCTCGGCGAACTCACGCAAGGCTTCGTCGGCCTCGGTCAGGCGCGTGAAGCGCAGGAACGGCAGCGCCGACTGGCTCTCGTGCTCGGCTTCACGCAGTTCGTCGATGTCGACCTGGCCACGGGCGCCGATGATGATCGCTTCATGCGGCTCGTCCATGGTCAGCACGTGCAGGATGTTGCCGAACGGATCGAGTTGCGCGCGCACCGGGCGCGGCAGGTCGAGCTGCCAACTGAGCACGTGCTGGCGCTCGCTGTCGTGAGGGGTCAGTCGCAGGTACTGGATGCTCGCCCGCACCTGATCTTCGTAGTGATAGGTGGTCTCGTGGCTAATGGAAAGTCTCATGCAGCCTCCAGGTAGGAACTGTGTATGGCGTTACCCAACTGGCGCACCAGCGGGATGAACTCGGTCAGCCAGGCGTGCAGGCCTTCGTCGAGAATTTCGTTGATGCCGGTGTAGCGCAGGCGTGCGTCCATCTCGGCGGCCAGACGTTGCGCAGGACGACCATTGGCCCCCGGCAGTTGAGCGAGGATCTGGTCGATTTCTTCGGTGCACGCGCGCAGGGATCGCGGGACATCGGCGCGCAGCAACAGCAGTTCGGCCACATGCCGGGCGCCGGGTGCGTCGCGGTAGATCTCGGTGTAGGCCTCGAACGACGACAACGCCCGCAACAAAGCACTCCACTGGTAATAGGCGTGAGCCGTACCGTCGCTGACCGCTTCGGCCTGATCGCCCGCCATTTCGTAGCGAGCATCGAGCAGGCGCAAGGTGTTGTCCGCCCTTTCGATAAAGGTGCCCAGACGAATAAACCGGAACGCATCGTTACGCATGATCGTGCCGTAGGACGCGCCACGAAACAGGTGGGAACGTTCCTTGATCCACTCGCAGAAACGGCTCATGCCGTAACGACTCAAGCCCTGATCGGCGATACCGCGAATTTCCAGCCAAGTGGCGTTGATGTTCTCCCACATGTCCGCGGTGATTCGCCCCCGCACGGCATGCGCGCTGGCCCGCGCCGAACCGAGGCAGCTGTAAATGCTCGCCGGGTTGGCCGCGTCCAGGGCAAAAAAGTGCAGCAGCCGTTCGGCATGCAACTCGCCGTGGCGTTCGAGGTAATCGTCCAGGGTGCCGGTTATCAGCAGCGGCATGGCGAGTTCATGCAGACCGTCACCGCGGCCATCCTGCGGCATCAGCGACAGCGAATAACTGATGTCGAGCATCCGTGCGAGGTTTTCCGCCCGCTCCAGGTAACGCGACATCCAATACAAATCCGAGGCAGTTCTACTTAACATGGCAGGCTTCCTTCAATCCTCGACCACCCAGGTGTCCTTGGTTCCGCCGCCCTGGGAGGAATTCACCACCAGGGAGCCTTCACGCAGGGCGACACGGGTCAAACCGCCGGGCACAACCCGGGTTTCGCGGCCAGACAATACAAACGGACGCAGGTCGATATGGCGTGGTGCGATGCCGTTTTCGACAAAGGTCGGGCAGGTCGACAGGGACAACGTCGGTTGCGCGATATACGCGTGGGGCTTGGCCTTGATTCGTTCGCGGAAGGATTCGATTTCCGCCGCCGTCGCCGCCGGTCCCACCAACATTCCGTAGCCGCCGGAGCCCTGGGTTTCCTTGACCACCAGTTCTGGAAGATTGGCCAGCACGTGGGACAGTTCGGAGGGATTACGACACTGGAACGTCGGAACGTTCTTCAGGATCGGCTCTTCGTCGAGGTAGAAACGGATCATGTCGGTGACAAACGGATACACCGACTTATCGTCCGCCACCCCGGTGCCGATGGCATTCGCCAGCACCACATTGCCCGAGCGGTACGACGACAGCAGCCCCGGAACGCCAAGCATCGAGTCCGGATTGAACGCCAGCGGATCAAGGAATGCATCGTCGAGACGGCGGTAGATCACATCGACGGCTTTCGGCCCGTCCGTGGTGCGCATGAACACCTTGTCGTCACGCACGAACAGGTCCGCACCTTCCACCAGCTCCACGCCCATTTCCCGAGCGAGAAATGCATGCTCGAAAAACGCGCTGTTGAAGCGACCCGGCGTCAGTACCACCACGCTCGGGTTATCGAGGTGGCTGGAGCTTTTCAGGGTGTCTAGCAACAGGTTCGGATAATGATCGATCGGGGCGATGCGCTGGGCCGAGAACAACTCAGGGAACAGGCGCATCATCATCTTGCGGTCTTCGAGCATGTAGCTCACGCCACTGGGTGTACGCAGGTTGTCTTCGAGCACGTAGTACGTGCCGTCGCCATCGCGCACCAGGTCGACGCCGGAAATGTGGGAATAGATATCCCGGTGCAGATCCAGCCCCTGCATCGCCAACTGGTATTGCTCGTTGGCCAGCACTTGTTCGGCCGGGATGATGCCGGCCTTGATGATGCGCTGCTCGTGATAGAGGTCGGCGAGGAACATGTTCAGCGCCTTGACCCGCTGGATGCAGCCGCGTTCGACGATCCGCCATTCACTGGCGGGGATGCTGCGTGGAATGGTGTCGAAGGGAATCAGGCGCTCTGTCCCCTGCTCGTCCCCGTAGAGCGTGAAAGTAATCCCGGCGCGATGAAACAGCAGATCGGCCTCGCGTCGCCGTTGTGCCAAAAGCTCGTCAGGCGTTTCGGCCAGCCAACGGGCAAACTCCCGATAATGCGGGCGGACCTGGCCGCCGGCATCGTACATCTCATCAAAATAGGTGCGGATCATGCCGTACTCCTTGTCACCCGGACATCCAGGCCTTCGCAAGGCCCGTGCCATCGGCAGAAACGCTTTGATATCAATCGGTTGGATATTCACATGATTAACACCGCACCAATCCTGTGCGGCAAATGCGCCAACCTGATCGCCCCCGCTTCATTGCGAAGCAATGCTGTCGCCTATCACCAGCATAGTCAGAGTTGATTTCACTGCCCGGAGGGGGATGCGGATAATTCGCGCATTCGCTGGAAATGCTCACCGAACTTCCCTTTTAGCCGCCTTGCTCAGGCGGCTTTTTTTTGTTTCGGGATTTGTGGGCGATGGTTTGGCGGTGATTGGGAGGACGCCATCGCCAGCAAGCTGGCTCCTACAGGGCGCCGGTGATTTGTGGCACGCCGGATTTCTGTAGGAGCCGGCTTGCCGGCGATGGGGCCTGAAATTCTGCGGTAATTCGCAGGGCGCCATCGCCAGCAAGCTGGCTCCTACAGGGGGCGGTGATTTGTGGCACGCCGGATTTCTGTAGGAGCCGGCTTGCCGGCGATGGGGCCTGAAATTCTGCAGTGATTCGCAGGGCGCCATCGCGAGCAAGCTGGCTCCTACAGGGGGCTTGATCGCCGCAAACG
Source organism: Pseudomonas sp. BF-RE-21 (assembly GCF_019947305.1). Lineage (NCBI taxonomy): Bacteria > Pseudomonadati > Pseudomonadota > Gammaproteobacteria > Pseudomonadales > Pseudomonadaceae > Pseudomonas > Pseudomonas sp. BF-RE-21. The sequence continues at coordinate 21,398 of NZ_JAGYGF010000035.1, forward strand.
AAAACGGCCAACCCGAAGGTCAGCCGTTAGTGGATGTTGTCGCTGTTCATAGTGTTATGCGAGTAGCCCTCGTACCTCCTGCTTGACGCCCCATCCTTCGATGATGCCACCCAAAGGCTCGACCACCGCCTCGAAGTCCTGCTCAAAGTCGCCGATGCCGTCATAGGTGGCGTACATCACTTTGCTCAGTTCCAGGGACCAGGCGCCGTCGTCGCGCACGCTGATTTGTGCATTCATGGATTCACCGCAGTAATGCCCTGCCGCCCTGCGTGCCCGCTCCTCGTCCGGGAAAATGGCGTAGAACTCGATGGGATGGAAACGTGAAAAGTCGAAACCGCCTTCTTTCATGCGGCGCAGAACCGAGCTGCTGATGTCTTCTTGATAGGCTGTGCTCATGAAACGTCCTCCTGATACCGATGGATAGACTTTCCGTACTCCCGACGCCGGCAACCGAAGGGTGCGAGCGCTGCGGCAAGCAAATTGCCGATGGGAAACAAGCATGTAGCTGACAAGACCAGACCTTAGCGATCCATTCGCTGATCTCGCTTGCAGAGTAGCCCCAAGTCGGAGCCGCTGCCAAGGCCTGGTTATTTCACGAGTGTTCCAGAGGGGTATCAGACGGGAGTAATGCCGAGGATCTGGATGCTGTTCTGGGCTTTAAGATTCTTGACGCTTGCATCAGCAGTTCGCCCTTCCAGATCATTCAGATCCAGTTCGGCGACGACAGGAAGGAGACGTTCCTTGATCAGTTTGGCGGCGTGCTCGTTGTCCGGGCATTCGTCGCACTCAAAAACTTCGTTGGCTGTTTCACCGTGATCATCCACGAAAGTGATTTTCCACTTTTGCATCACTGCCTCCTCGAACAAACCCGTAAATGGGCTTACATCCATCTGGACTTTTACCCTGACCGATCGTTCAAACAGATTACGCCGTGCAAGCATGAAAAACACGGTCCCTGTAGGAGCGAAGCTTGCTCGCGAAGGCGGCATATCAGCCAATAAAAATGTCGACTGAAACACCGCTTTCGCGAGCAAGCTTCGCTCCTACAGGGGTTTTGCGTATTTCTTCAGTCGTTGCTTGGCTTGTTCACGGCCTGCAACACGTATTGCGGCAAGGCGAACGCGCCGATGTGGATTTCCGGATTGTAGTAGCGGGTGACGATGCCGCTACCGGCAAAGCGCTGTTGCAGGGTTTCGCGGGACAATTTGCGATAAGCGGTGTTGGTCGCGCCCCAGGCAAAAGTCATCGAACCGCCGATGTAGGTCGGCACGGCGGCCTGGTAGAAGTGCCAGTCCGGGAACAGGCTGCGCAGACGGCCGGCGGTGGTTTTGACTTCTTCGATCTGCATGAACGGCGTGCCGTTCTGAGTCACCAGGATGCCGCCTTCGTTGAGGCAACGACGGCAGGCCTGGTAGAAGTTCTCCGAGAACAACACTTCGCCCGGACCGATCGGGTCGGTGGAGTCGGAAATGATCACGTCGAACTTTTCGGTGGTGGTGGCAACGAAACGCATGCCGTCGTCGATCACCAGGTTCAGGCGCGGATCATCGAATGCACCCTTGGAGTGGTTCGGCAGGAACTCCTTGCACATGTCGACCACGGTGCCGTCGATCTCGACCATGGTGATGTGCTCGACGTTACGGTGCTTGGCCACTTCACGCAGCATGCCGCCGTCGCCACCGCCGATGATCAGCACGCGCTTGGCGCTGCCGTGCGCCAGGATCGGCACGTGGGTGAGCATCTCGTGGTAGATGAATTCGTCGGCTTCGGTGGTCTGGATCACGCCGTCCAGCGCCATGACGCGGCCCATGCGCGGGTTCTCGAAAATCACCAGGTGCTGGTGTTCGGTGCGCACTTCGTGCAGCAGTTTTTCCATGCGAAAACGCTGGCCGTAGCCTTCGTAGAGGGTTTCCAGGTAATCGCTGGTTGGAGTGTTGCTCATGGGAAGTGCTCCGATGAATGCGGTGGCAACGGACGGTTACCCGCCCATGATGGCCAATCGATCAGCTCGATTGCCCGGGAAAGGCGCGCATTCTACGTCGCGGAAGATGACAGGTCGAACCTTCTGGTGACCACATATCTGTAGGAGCTGGCTTGCCGGCGATGCAGACGACGCGGTCTGTCACATACACCGCGGTGATCGGATCGCCGGCAAGCCAGCTCCTACAGATGTTGTGTCGGGTCAGATACGCACATTGCCCCGTGGCCCGGCGATGGCCCAGATGATCAGGCCCAGGACCGGCAGCAGCAGGATCAGCAGGACCCAGATGATTTTCATCACGGTGTCGGCGCCACTTTTCAGCACGTTGATGATTGCCCAGATGTCCAGGACAAGGATGATCAGGCCCACCAGGCCGTTAAACGTGGAACCCATGGTGTCGCTCCCTAAGCGTTGTGTGCCCTCTCAGGATAGTCGGCCCCAGGGGTTTCGTTTCATGCCATCAAACGTGGATGGCGACTTTCAGGGCTTCCAGGGAAGGCGCGACAGCGATGCCGACCTCGGCGCACAGCTCGAGCACACGCGGTACGTCGTTGCCGTAGACCAGCACCACTTGCAGCTCGTCGTCGAGCAACTGGCTGAAGTTCATCAGCGTATAACCGCCGTTTTCCTTGTTCATACTGCCCATTTGCACCTGGATGCGATTGAGCGCGGTCAGCGCTTCGGTCTTGGCCAGTTGCTTGGGTTTGATGTTGAAATCCACGCCCGAACCAAACGAAGCGACGATCTGCGCGAACAGGTCCATATAGGTGTCAGCCTGGAACAGCACGGTTTCCGGCAGGCTGCCGACGACGACCCACTCGCCCAACGGAATCGGGAAGGTGTCGTCGTAGTTAATGTCCGGATTGGCTGTCAGAAAAGCCTCTGGATCGGCGTAGGCCTGGGCCGCTTCGTCGGCGACTTTGAGGATTTCGTCTTCGCTCATGCACCCGGAGCTGATTTTGCTGATGAGTTCGACGAGTGCGGCTTTCATGGGGGCGGAATCCTGTAGCGAGGGAATTTTGAAGGCGCGAAGGATAGCGCATTACGTCCCGCAGTTCCTGTGCGCGAGCGTGACCGGGAATGTTGACCCATATCAAGATCCGGCGCACGGGGCCGCGGCACAATGCTGGCACCTTGCCAATACTGTTTCCGCTATCAGAGAAGACCTCCATGGGTGCCTGGCTTAGCAACATCTCGCTGAAATATAAATTTTGGGCGGTCAACGCTGTCGCCTTCGTCACGACCCTGTTGTTGGTGCTGTATGCCGTACAGCTCGAACAACAGGCCCGCAGTCACGCATCCAAAGTGTCCGCCCAGGCACAGGCACGCCTGCTCGGCGCCTGGCCGGCCGGGCAAGCGCTGCCCAAGGCCGACAACCTGCTGACGTTCAGTCGCGGGCACGCGCCGTTGCTCAACGATCAACCCGTGCTGGAACTGACGGACAGCAACGGCTGGGTCGAGATCAACTCGATGCCGCTGTTCGGCGAAAACCCGTTGATGGGCGCCGAAGTGTTCGCGCGTGCCGACGGCCAACACATCGCCGTGATTGCCTATGGCCCGAGCCTGAGCCAGGTGTTCGAAGAACGTTTCGCCAACTACGCCGTGGCGGTGTTCATCCTGATGCTGGCGATGCTCGGTGCGTCGCAATTGTTGATCCGCTTTCTGCTCAGCCAGCTCAATACGTTGAAAGACGTCATGCTCCACGTCGAAAAAACCGGCGACCTCTCGGCCCGTGTGCCGCTGGCCTGCACGGACGAAGTTGGGCAGATGGCCGGTGCGTTCAACGCGATGCAGGCCGGTTACCAACGGGTGGTCAACACCGTCGCCAGCACCGCACGACAACTGGATGACGGTGCCGCTCGGCTGGCATCGAGCATGAACGAAGTGCGCCACGGCATGCTCGGTCAGCAAAGCGAGACCGATCAGGCCGCCACGGCGATCAACGAAATGACCGCCACCGTCTACCACATCGCCCAGCACGCCGGTGCCACCCGCGACCTTTCGAAAACCGCCGACACCCTGGCCGGCAGCGGCCAGGAAGTGGTCAGCCGCGTGCAGAAGTCGATTGCCGGGTTGTCCACTGGCGTCCAGCAGACGGCCGAGATGATTCAGCGTCTGGCCGAAGACAGCCAGAAGATCAACGGCGTGGTCAATGTGATCCACAGCATCGCCGAGCAAACCAATCTGCTGGCGCTGAATGCGGCGATTGAAGCAGCCCGGGCCGGGGAAATGGGTCGTGGTTTTGCCGTGGTCGCCGATGAAGTGCGCAACCTGGCCAAAAGCGTGCAGACCTCGACCGACGAGATCACCCTCATGGTTTCGGCGTTGCAGGCCGGTACGCGGGACGCGGTGGATTTCATGCAGGAAAGCTCGTTCAAGGCGGACGATTGCGTGCAACAGGCGCAAGAGGCTGGCGCTGCACTGGCCGAAATCACCAGCGCAGTGGCGCAGATGCGCGAAAGCAATACGCAGATTGCCGTGGCGGCGGAACAGCAGAGCCAGGTGGCGGAAGAGATGAATCGGGCGGTGGTGAGTATTCGCGATGTGACCGAGAACACCGTGAAACAGACCGTGGACTCGGCGACGACCAGTAATGAGTTGGCGGCGCTGGCCGGGGAACTGAGTAAGGCTATAGGTCAGTTGAAACTCTGAAGCCCCCATCGCTGGCAAGCCAGCTCCTACACGTTCAGCGTTGATCGCATTTCTTCGGTTAACTCGGTCATTGTAGGAGCTGGCTTGCCAGCGATAGCGTCCGCCCGGTCAACATCAATATTGACCATGACATCTATCACTCCGATAGCCATCCTTGATTCGCCGCCCGCCCATGCCGCGCCTATTCTTCAATCATGTGTTCAACATGGATCGAGGATCAGCATCATGGGCAAACGTCACCCCAACCTTCCCGCCTGGCAATGGCGCGCTTACCCGGACAATCACCAGCACCCGGCCAATCTGGTGTTGCACCTGATTGCCGTGCCGCTGTTCATCGTGGCGTTTCTGCTGCTGGTTTGCGGGGTGTTCAGCCTGAGCTTTGCGAACTTCGCGATTGGCGTCATCGGCCTGCTCGCGGCATTGGGCCTGCAGCGCCACGGTCACAGCCTGGAGGCGCAAGCCTCCGAGCCGTTCAGTGATCGCAAAGACGCGGTGTCGCGCCTGCTGGTCGAGCAGTTCCTGACCTTTCCACGGTTTTTCCTCAGCGGCGGCTGGTGGCGCGCCTGGCGTGAGCGCCACCGTCGTCACTGATCAGGCGAAAACCGTCACCGTCTGCCGGCTCATGGCAATCAACTGATCTTCTGCGTTCCACAGCTGCGCCGCCGCGTGACCGTAGCCGTCAGCGGCATGTTCGATTTCAACGAGGTATTTGCACCAGTCCAGCGTGCTCAATTCCAGCACCGGCTGGACGAATTCGATGGTCCAGGTCAGCGTGCTGCCCATCGCCGGTTTCGTCAGGTGCGGCATCAAGGATGGGGGCCAGGCGTCCACCAGCGCCAGGATATGCGCCTCACTGACCGCCTCTTCCTTCACATCCCCGCGCAAGCGCACCCAACCGCCCATCTCGCGGGATTTATTGCCGGTGAACGGCAGGCCGCCAACACTCCAGCGCATCGCCAGATGGCGCATGAATTCCGGCAGGACGCCTTTGATAAATGGCAGCTCCTGGCAATCGTCCCAGTGCTTCATTTCGGGGGCCGGCGTGGCGGTTACCGCCACTTCGGACGGTCGCGAGGCGCCAAAGCTGCCCTGGATGAGTGTCACCACCTGGCCCTTCTGCATCGCCCGACCCAGTACCTGGCTGACCGCCTTGCCTTCGCGCAGGACGTCGACTTCAAAACTGACCGGCACTTCAGGCTCGACCGGCCCGACAAAGGTGATCGCCAGCGAACGCACAGGACGATCCGCCGGCACCTTCGCGCGCATGGCTTCGTATTGCAAGGCGGCCACCAGGCCACCAAAACTGGCGCGACCCTGCGCCCATTCGGCCGGAATAGACAGCTCCAGCGGCTGGCTGCGGACGGCGTCGAGCAGATCGGAAAAGCGCATGGAAACCTCAAGGGCAGAAAAGGAATAAAGAGATCTTAACCAGCCAGCTAAAACGGCACAGCGCTTATTCCGGCCAAAAGTACGGACAGATGGGCCGCGCATGGCTCGGCTCCACACCGAACCCATGTGGGAGCGAGCCTGCTCGCGATAGCGGTACAACATCCGACATTGATGCTGCTGATTTACCGCGATCGCGAGCAGGCTCGCTCCCACAAGGTTCTGTGTTGTCCAGCCAATTAGTGATCAAGTCATCCATGGTGGTTTCAGGATCTGAAACAGCTGGCACTGAGTTTGTCGAGCACACGGTCCGCGCGTCCCTCGGCCTGGGCCATGGTGGTTTTCCAGACCGCCACGCAAGGCTGCAAATCGGCTTCCTGTTCGGCCCGGGCCAGCCATTGCCAGCAGTCGTGCCAATCGCCCAATGCGGCCTGGGCCGACTTCAATCTGGGCAGCGCCGGTTTCGGCAAGCGATCCAGCTCGGGATACGCCTCGATGCCATAACGCACGCGCTTGATCAACAAGCGCAGACGATGGCGATCATGGGCGGGATCGTGCAGCGCCTGATCGAGTTTCTTCCATTGTTTGGCCAGGCGTTTCTCGATGCGTTGACGCAAGCCCTTGAGCAAACCCTGACGCTGCGAGGCGCGTAAAAAGCGCGGAAAGGCGTCAAGGATCATCAGCAACTGCAACAGCTCAGGACTCGCCGCAACCGCCGGGTAAGCCTCGGCCATCTGCGCCATGCGCCGTTGCGCCGCCTCGGGTTGATCGTGCTCGAGCAAGTACACCGCCAGCACTTCGCGATCGCGCAACGGCGTGGTCAACTGCCCCACGGCCGACGCTGCCGCTTCCAGTTGCTCGACACCGGGCAAGCCACGCAATGGTCGCAGCAGGCTGCGCAAACGGCGAACCGTGGTGCGCAGATCGTGCAACGCTTCCGGATCGGTGCGGGCATTCAATCGGGCCTGACAGGCCAGCAAACGGACTTCCAGGCCCAGAACTTGAGCCACCAACCGATTAATCATGTGATTGACTCCAATTGTAGGAGCCGGCTTGCTGGCGATGGCAGCCGTGATGACGCCTTCACCAGCAAGCCGGCTCCTACAGATTAGCGCCTTGTTTAACGGCCAGCGCGTGACTCACGAATATAAAAGCGCGCCTTCTCGGCTTTCCTGGCGCAGCCTTCGAACGCTTCGAATTGCTGCTGGGTCTTGGCGCCGGTCAGCAACGACAGGGCCTTGGAGTAGCTGACGGTGCCGGCGAAACCTTCGGCCTTGGCCAGGTCCAGCTCACGCCACGCCGCATCGAGCCCGTTGCCGCAGCTGTCACGGTAAGCGGTTTTGCCGGCACAACCGGCGAGTGCCAGCGCAATCAAGGGCACACAGATCCAGGCTTTCATCACTCATACCTCAACAATAGGAAAACAGTCTTGCAGGTAAGACGGTCCGGCGCGTGAAAAGTGCCTTGCTCCCGCCGCCGAAACTATAGCGCTCGGGAGAATAACCATCTGCCGCCATGGAGTGTCGAAAAAACGACGCCTTCACCCTGCCAAGCGACCTTGACGATTGAAGCGCGCCCCCCGATGGGTGCATTGTTGAACCTTGTCAGACGAGGGCGATTCATGAAAAAGCGCGTCGCACTGGTGCTGGGCTCAGGTGGGGCCCGAGGGTATGCCCATATCGGGGTCATTGAAGAGATCGAACGGCGTGGCTACGACATCTCCTGCATTGCCGGCTGCTCGATGGGTGCGGTGGTCGGCGGGATTTATGCCGCCGGCAAACTGGACGAATACCGTAACTGGATCGAAAGCCTGGATTACCTCGACGTGTTGCGCCTGGTGGACGTCAGTTTTCGGCTGGGGGCGATTCGCGGCGAGAAGGTCTTCGGGCAGATCCGCAAGATCGTCGGCGAGATCAATATCGAAGACCTGCGCATCCCCTACACGGCGGTGGCCACCGACCTGACCAATCAGCAGGAAATCTGGTTTCAGGAAGGTTGCCTGCACCAGGCAATGCGCGCCTCGGCGGCCATCCCGAGCCTGTTTACCCCGGTGATGCAAGGCAATCGCATGCTGGTGGACGGCGGCATCCTCAACCCTTTGCCGATCGTGCCCGTGGTGTCGAGCCATTGCGACCTGATCATTGCGGTCAACCTCAACTCCACCAACCAGCGTCACTATCAATTGCCGGTGATCCAGCGCCCTGCCGCGTTCAGGACCCGGTTCGACAGCCTGCTCAACTCACTGGGTTCGAAAATGCCGTTCCGCCGCAAACAGGCAGAACAATTGTTGTTGCTGGAAAAGGAAGCGTTGATGGCCGAGGCGGCCGAGATCAATCCCTGGGTCGAGTCCGCCGAACCCGAAGCCCAGCAACCGGCAGCCGCCCCTGAACGCGACGGTGCGCCGAAGTCGGCCACCGGTTCATTCATCATCGACAACGTGGGACCGGCGTCCTTGCTGGATTTGATCAACCAGAGTTTCGAGGTGATGCAGACGTCGTTGGCGCAGTACAAGATCGCCGGCTATCCGCCGGATATTCTGATCAACGTGCCGAAGCGGGTGTGCCGGTTCTTCGAGTTTTACAAGGCACCGGAGTTGATCGCGCTGGGGCGGGAGATTGCGCGGGATACCTTGGATCGGTATGAGAATGAGCGGGATTCCTGAGGGTCTCGAGTGAATGTGAGGGCCTCATCGCCGGCAAGCCAGCTCCTACAAAGGTTGAGGTGATCACAAGATTTGCAAACGACTCTGGTCCCTGTAGGAGCCGGCTTGCCGGCGATGGGACCGGATCATCCAACACAAAAAACTAAACCCCACCCTCACTCAACAACCGATACCCAACCCCCGCCTCGGTCACGATAAACCGTGGCTGCGTCGGATCATCCGCCAGCTTCTGCCGCAAATGCCCCACCACAATCCGCAGATAGTGACTGTCTTCGGTATGGGTCGGCCCCCAGATATCCTTGAGCAATTGCTGCTGGGTGATGACCCTTCCCGGATGCCGCGCCAGTTGCGCCAGCACTGCGTATTCCTTGCGGGTCAACGCCACTTCGACACCTTCGAGCAGCACCCGGCGATACGCCAGATCCACCGTCAATGGGCCGAACGTCAACGCCGCTTGTTGCGCCTCGCCCACCGGCGCCTGACGCAACAGGGCACGCACCCGCGCCAGAAATTCCTGGATGCCGAACGGCTTGGTCACGTAGTCATTGGCGCCGCCATCCAGCGCTTCGACCTTCTGACCTTCACCGGCGCGCACCGACAGCACCAGCACTGGCACCGTCGACCACTCACGGAACTCGCGCAGCACTTGCTGGCCGTCCATGTCCGGCAGGCCGAGGTCGAGCACCAGCAAATCGGGTTTGTTCAATGCGGCTTGCGCCAGGCCTTCGGTGCCGGTGCCGGCCTCCAGCACTTTGTAGCCTTGGGAGGCGAGGCTGATGCGCAGGAACTTGCGGATCTGCGGTTCGTCGTCGATGACCAAAATGGTCGCGGTCTGGCTCATGGTTTCCGGTCGCGGCATGGAGATGTCCAAAGGGTATCAGGCTTCACTTTCAGTGCTCACTGTCCGCTCTCGATTTCAAAGGAAGGTTGTTCCTGCAAGGGCAAGTGAAGGGTGATGCAGGTGCCGCGCCCGTCGATGCCGTCACCGACGCTGATGCGCCCGCCGTGCGCGCCGACCATGCCCTGACAGATCGCCAGCCCCAGCCCGGTCCCCTGCCCGCCACGATCACCGCGTGCGGCGGTGTAGAACATGTCGAAAATTTTCGCCCGCTCTTCTTCCGGAATGCCCGGACCTTCATCGCTGACCGAGAAGAACAGCTCGTTTTGATCCACGCCAGCGCGCAATTGCAAACGCCCATGCACCGGTGAAAACCGTGCGGCGTTTTCCAGCACGTTGACCAGCGCCTGCTCGATCAACGCGGCGTGGACGAACAGCAGCGGCAGTTGCGCGGGCACATCGGTGCTGACCTGCAACGGCGCCAGCACCGCACGCAGGCGATTGAGCGAACTGCCAACGATATCGGCCGGTGACACCCAGTCCCGCGCGAGCTTCAGCGCACCGTGACCGAGGCGGGTCATGTCCAGCAGGTTTTGAATGTAGCGATCGAGGCGCTCGGCTTCATCACGCGTGCCTTCAAGCAGTTCGCGACGATCCTCCAGCGGGATGGCTTCGCCGAGCGCCAACAGGCTGTCGATGCTGCCGCGCATGGAGGTCAGCGGCGTGCGCAGATCGTGGGACACCGACGCCAGCAAGGCACTGCGCAGTTGCTCGGTTTCGCCGTGCAGCCGCGCCGCTTCCAGGTCTTCGGCCAATTGTGCGCGTGCCAGCGCCTGGGCCAGCGGCTGACTGAGTGCGGTCAACAAACGTCGACGCTGACCGCTCAAGGTCTGCCCTTCTTTGGCACAGACGCCGAGCAACGCCAGCGGCCCGTCTTCCACCGAAAGCGGCCACCACCACCAACGCCCGAACGGCAACGTGCCGGTGCCCGCGCCCGCCGGTTGATCGTGTTGCCAGGCCCAATCGGCGGCGGCGCGTTCGGCTTCGGTGAATTCCAGCGGGCCACCGGTTTCGACTTTCCAACCCGCCTGACCGTCGCGATTGAGCAGGCACAGCTGCACGTCTTTCCAGCCGTTGAGATGCTGCGCGGCGGCGCTGACCACGGCCTGGCGGTCGGTGGCGGCGGTGAGTTTGCGCGACAGGTCGAGCAGTTCGGTGGTCTCTTCCTGCGTATCGCGCAACGCCTGCAATTGCCGGCGCTGGCGCGCGGCGAGGTTGCCGGTGAGCGCAGCCATCAGCAGGAAAAACAGCAGCGTCAGTACGTCTTCTTCGCGCTGGATGCTGAAGGAAAAATTTGGCGGAATGAACAGAAAGTCATAGGTCAGAAACGACAGCGCCGCACAGGCCAGCGCCGGGCCGAGGCTGCTGCGCACCGCCACCAGCAACACGGCGGCAAGGAACACCAGCGAGATGTTCGGCAGCGGCAAGACACTCGCCACGGCCCAGGCCAGTGCGCTGGCGAGCACGGTTGCAACCAGCGCCAGCGCATAGTCGAACCACACCAGTGACTGCGCCGAACGCTGGCGCGGCTGATGCTGTTCGTGATCGCTGTCGAGGACGTTGATTTCCAGTCCACGTGCATCGCGCAGCAAGCGTGAGGCCAGACCACCGCCGAACAGGCGTCGACGCAAACGCTGCCGCGATTGCCCGACCAGCACCAGGCTGGCACGGCGTTCGGCAGCGTGCTGGATCAGGGTTTTCGCAACTTCGCCGGCACGCAACAACACCACTTCGCCACCGAGACGTTCGGCCAGTTGCTGGGCACTTTGCAAACGCAGGCGCGATTGCTCGTCGCGCACGCTGCCGTTGTCCACGTGCACCAGGCTCCACGGCAAATGCCGGCGCTGGGCGACACGACTGGCGTGACGCACCAGACGTTCGGCCTGAGCATCGCCATCGACACCGACCAGCAGCCGACCGCGTACCGCAGGTGCCGCCTGGCCGAGCTGGCGATACCCTTGCGCCAGATCGTTATCGACCTGAGCCGCTGCCGTCTGCATCGCCAATTCGCGCAGGGCGGTGAGGTTGGTCTGGGTGAAAAACGCATCGATGGCCGCCCGCGCCTGCTCCGGCACATAGACCTTGCCGTCGCGCAGTCGCTCGAGCAGCTCGCGTGGCGGCAAGTCGATCAGCAGCAGTTCATAGGCTTCTTGCAGCACCCAGTCCGGCAAGGTTTCGCGGACCTGCACACCGGTGATGCCGCGCACCTGGTCGTTGAGGCTTTCCAGGTGCTGGACGTTGACCGTGGTGAACACGTCAATGCCGGCGGCGAGCAGTTCCTGAATGTCTTGCCAGCGCTTGGCGTGACGACTGCCGGGTGCGTTGCTGTGGGCCAGTTCGTCGACCAGCACCAGTTTCGGTTTGGCTGCGAGCAGGCCGTCTAGGTCCATTTCTTCGAGCATCACGCCACGGTATTCCGAGCGCACCAGCGGTTGCTGCGGCAAGCCGCCGAGCAGCGCTTCGGTTTCGGCACGGCCGTGGGTTTCGACCACGCCGGCGATGACTTTTACGCCCTGGCGCAGTTGAGTGTGGGCCGCTTGCAACATGGCGTAGGTCTTGCCGACACCGGGCGCGGCACCGAGGAAAACCTTGAGCCGGCCACGGCCATCGCGGGGCAGGTCTGCTAACAGCGCGTCGGCGCGGCCGGAGTCACTCATGTTTGAAGCTCTCTTTTTTCAGGTGTTGATGTGGTGATTGTTCTATCGCCATCGCTAGCAGGCTAGCTCCCACAGGGGGTATGCATTCCCCTGTGGGAGCTAGCCTGCTAGCGATTGGCGACGCCACCGATTTACAACTTTTCCAGCGCCATATTCAGCGCCAACACATTCACCACCGGCGGGCCTACCAACGGCTGTTCGATGTGCGCGGCCAGCAGATTCTGAAGCGTAGACACCGGCAGATTCCGCGTCGCCGCAACACGCGCCAGTTGATAGGCAATCGCCGCTGGTGGCAAGTGCGGATCAAGCCCGCTGCCAGAAGTGGTCAGCAGCGCCAACGGCACCGGCCCCTGGCCTGGCACCAGCAGTTTATTGGCATCGTCGATCACCCGAGTGGCCAGGGCCGGGTTGCTTGGCGACAGGTTGCTGGCGCTGCTCGATACCGTGGCGAAAGCACCGGCCGACGGGCGCGGATGGAACCATGCGTCACCGGTGAAATCCTGGGCAATCAGCGAAGAGCCGCGGACTTTGCCGTCGGCGTCGCGCACGAGGCTGCCATTGGCCTGGTCAGGGAACGCGACCTGCGCAACGCCAGTGACCACCAACGGGTAAGCGACGCCGGTGATCAGGGTCATCAGGACCAGCAGGCTCAGGGCCGGACGTATCATTGTGGACATTTCAAAATCCTCGAATTCGGTGAACAGATTCGGTGTTCATATAGATGAACCGTGGTGCATTCTTCGCGAGCAAGCTTCGCTCCTACAGGCCGGTGGTGAACACCTGTAGGAGCCGGCTTGCCGGCGATCGAGCGCGAAGCGCTCGCCAAGGGTCAAACCAGATGCAACGCCGTCAACAGCATGTCGATCGCCTTGATGCCCACGAACGGCACCAGAATCCCGCCCAGCCCGTAGATCAACAGGTTGCGGCGCAGCAACGCCGCCGCACTCGCCGCCTGCACACGCACGCCACGCAAGGCCAGTGGAATCAGCACCACAATGATCAAGGCGTTGAACACAATTGCCGACAGAATCGCGCTCTGCGGACTGCTCAGTTGCATGACGTTGAGCACACCCAGTTGCGGGTAGATCGAGGCAAACAGCGCCGGCAGAATCGCGAAGTATTTAGCGACGTCGTTGGCAATGGAAAAAGTCGTCAGCGCACCGCGAGTCACCAGCAATTCCTTGCCGATCTGCACCACGTCCAGCAGCTTGGTCGGGTCGCTGTCGAGGTCGACCATGTTGGCCGCTTCGCGCGCCGCTTGCGTGCCGTCGTTCATCGCCATGCCGACGTCGGCCTGGGCCAGTGCCGGGGCGTCGTTGGCGCCGTCGCCGCACATGGCGACCAGACGACCGTCGTTCTGCTCATGACGAATGCGCGCCAGTTTTTTCTCCGGCGTAGCTTCAGCCAGCACGTCGTCCACACCGGCTTCGGCCGCAATCGCCGCGGCGGTCAGCGGGTTGTCGCCGGTCACCATGACGGTGCGAATCCCCAGTTTGCGCAGCTCGGCGAAACGCTCGCGGATGCCTGGCTTGACCACGTCCTTGAGGTGAATCGCGCCGAGCAATTTACCGTCGGCGCACACCAGCAACGGCGTGCCGCCGCTCTGGGCGATCTTGTCGATTTCCCGGGACAGTGCCGGGGCGAGATCGGCGCGTTTCAGGCCGACGAACGCCAGCAGCGAATCCACCGCGCCCTTGCGATACACACGGCCCTGATAGTCGACACCGGACAAGCGAGTCTCGGCGCTGAACGGCACCGCCGTCAGCACTTCGGTGGCAGGCTCGGGTTGTGGATGAATGCCGCGCAGGTACTCGACGATGGACTTGCCTTCCGCGGTGTCATCGGCCAGCGAAGCGAACAGCGCACCCTCGGCCAGCTCCTTGGCGCTCACACCCGGTGCGGCATACACCGCGGTGCAACGACGGTTACCGAAGGTGATGGTGCCGGTCTTGTCCAGCAGCAACACGTGCACGTCCCCCGCCGCTTCCACGGCGCGCCCGGATTTGGCGATCACGTTCAGGCGCACCAGACGATCCATGCCGGCGATGCCGATGGCCGAGAGCAAACCGCCGATGGTGGTCGGAATCAGCGTGACCAATAACGCCACCAAGAACACCAGCGGCAGGCTGCCGTTGGCGAAGTGGGCGAACGGTTGCAGGGTCACGACCACCAGCAGGAAGATCAGCGTCAGGCCGATCAGCAGGATGTCGAGCGCCACTTCGTTCGGGGTTTTCTGGCGTTTGGCGCCTTCGACCAAAGCGATCATGCGGTCCAGTGTCGACTCGCCAGGGTTGGCGGTGATGCGCACCAGCAGCCAGTCGGAGACCAGTCGGGTGTTGCCGGTGACGGCCGAACGGTCGCCGCCGGATTCACGGATCACCGGCGCGGATTCACCGGTAATCGCTGCTTCGTTGACCGCCGCGATGCCTTCGATGACTTCGCCGTCACCGGGGATCATTTCCCCGGCTTCGACGCGCACCACATCGCCCTTGCGCAGGCTGGTGGCCGGCACTACTTGAAAGGCGCCGTTGCCGGTTTTGCGGCGTGCGCTCAAGCCTTCGCTGCCAGCCTTGAGGCTGTCGGCGCGAGCCTTGCCGCGACCTTCAGCCAAGGCTTCGGCGAAGTTGGCGAACAGCACGGTGAACCACAGCCACAAGGCGATTTGCGCAGCGACGAAGGTCGGCACGGCGCTGTCGGGAATGAAGCACAGCACGGTGGTCAGGACGGCGGTCAGTTCGACCACCAGCATCACCGGCGCACGCTGCAATTGCCGTGGGTCGAGCTTGACGAAGGCTTGCACCAACGCCGGACGCCACAGGGCCGAGATCGCGGTTTTCGGTTGTTCCGGCGCCTTGACGGTGGCGGCTTTACTTACGGGCATATTCATCATTGATTCCTCAGAAGCCCATGCTCAAATGTTCTGCAATCGGACCCAGTGCCAGTGTCGGCAGGAAGGTCAAACCACCCACCAGCAAAATGGTCACGGTCAGCAAGGTCACAAACAGCGGGCCGTGGGTCGGGAAACTGTTCTGGCCGATCGGTGCGGTTTTCTTCATCGCCAGGCTGCCGGCCAGGGCCAGTACCGGGAGGATGTAACCGAAGCGACCGATCAACATGCCCAGGCCGAGCATCAGGTTATGGAACGCGGTGTTGGCACCGAAGCCGCCGAACGCCGAACCGTTGTTGGCGCTGGCCGAGGTGTAGGCGTACAGCAACTGGCTGAAACCGTGGGCGCCGGGGTTACTCACCGAAGCCACCGGACCGGGCAGGCTCGCGGCAATCGCACCGAGCACCAGCACGCCGACCGGCATCACCAGCAAAGTCACCACCAGCAGTTGCACTTCCTTGGCCTGCAGTTTCTTGCCGAGGTATTCCGGGGTGCGGCCGATCATCAGGCCGGCGAGGAACACCGCAATCAGCACGTTGAGCAACATGCCGTAGAGCCCGGCACCGACGCCGCCGAAGATCACTTCGCCGACCATCATGTTGACCATCGCGACCATGCCGCTCAGCGGGTTGAGGCTGTCGTGCATGCCGTTGACCGAGCCGTTGGATGCGGCGGTCGTGGTCACCGACCACAACACCGTGGCGGTGGTGCCGAAGCGCGCTTCCTTGCCTTCCAGCGGCGCGGTCTGTTCGACGGCGACGTTGTTCAGGGTCGGGTTCGGTTGGTATTCAGCCCACAGCGAGGTCGCGCCGCCAATCAGGAACAGCGCCAGCATGCAGGCGATGATCGCGCGGCTCTGACGCAGGTCTTTGACGTAATGACCGAAGGTGAACACCAGGGCGACCGGGATCAGAATGATCGAGGCCACCTCGAACAGGTTGCTCCACGCCGTCGGGTTCTCGAACGGGTGCGCCGAGTTGACGCCGAAGAAGCCGCCACCGTTGGTGCCCAGTTGCTTGATCGCAATCTGGCTGGCGGCCGGGCCGAGCGGGATCACCTGATCGACGCCTTGCATCGTCACCGCATTCACGTACTGCGCGAAAGTTTGCGGCACGCCCTGCCAGACCAGGTACAGCGCCAGCAGCAGGCACAGCGGCAGCAGGCCGTAGAGGGTGGCGCGGGTCATGTCGACCCAGAAATTGCCCAGGGTTTTGGTCGATTTGCGACCGATGCCGCGACACAGCGCAACCAGCACAGCGAGGCCGGTGGCGGCGCTGACGAAGTTCTGCACGGTGAGACCGACCATCTGGCTCAGGTAGCTCAGCGAGGCTTCGCCGCTGTAGCCCTGCCAGTTGGTATTGGTCATGAAACTGACGGCGGTGTTGAACGCCAGCGTCCACTCCTGACCCGGCAGGTTTTGCGGGTTGAGCGGCAAGTGGTCCTGGAACAACAGGATCACGAACAACAGCAAAAAGCCCGCAAGATTGAAGGCGAGCAAGGCCAGGGTGTATTTCTGCCAGCTCTGTTCGGCTTGCGGATCAACGCCGGCCACCCGATAACAGCCACGCTCCACAGGTCCCAGGATCGGTGTCAGCCAGGTGCGCTGGCCTTCCATGACCTTGTAGTAGAACCGCCCGAGAAACGGTGCCGGGATCAGCACCACGGCGAAGAAGGCCAGGATCAGCCAATAGTCATAACTGTGCATAGCCGCTCCTAGTTCCGGTCCGCGCGCAACAGCGCAACCAACAGATAAATGAACAGCCCCACTGCCAACAGCAGTGACACCCCGTCCAGAACGCTCATGGAAGTTCTCCGTGTTACGGCGTATTGCCGCGTGTGGAGTCATTGTCGGAAGGAAGGCTGTAAAGGAGCGAGATCGAGGGGGTTGGCTGTGCATAAAGAAAGTGTAAAGAGTGGGTTTATGCGGGCGTTACAGCGGTGTTTTCGCGGGCCCCTTCGCGGGCAAGCCTCGCTCCTACAGTTTTGAATGCGCCGATCCCCTGTAGGAGCGAGGCTTGCCCGCGAAGACGGCATAACAGACACCAACGCCCCCAACTGATGCATAAAACCCATCCATCCAGCGCCGAACATCCCCGATACGACACCTTTTTGCGCTTTACGACGGCCATCACCACACTGGCACGCCCACTGCACACGCCCTCCCCCGAGCTGTCCAAACCGTTCAGGGAGCAAACGCATGAACACACAACTCAAACCCACGCTGGGCACGCTGCACCTGTGGGGCATCGCGGTCGGGCTGGTGATTTCCGGTGAGTATTTCGGCTGGAGTTACGGCTGGGGCGTGGCGGGCACACTTGGTTTTCTGGTGACGTCCTTCATGGTCGCCACGATGTACACCTGCTTCATCTTCAGCTTCACCGAGCTGACCACGGCGATTCCCCACGCCGGCGGTCCCTTTGCCTACAGCCGCCGCGCCTTTGGCGAGAAAGGCGGATTGATCGCCGGGCTGGCGACGCTGATCGAATTCGTCTTCGCCCCACCGGCCATCGCACTGGCGATCGGCGCCTACCTCAACGTGCAATTCCCCGCCCTCGACCCGAAACACGCAGCGGTCGGCGCCTACATCGTGTTCATGGGCCTGAACATCCTCGGGGTGAAACTGGCAGCAACCTTCGAGCTGATCGTCTGCGTACTCGCGGTGGCTGAATTGCTGGTGTTCATGGGCGTGGTTGCGCCGGCGTTCAGCTTCAGCAACTTCGCGCTGAATGGTTGGGCCGGCTCCGATGTGTTCGGCGCACCGGCGATTGCCGGGATGTTCGCAGCGATTCCGTTTGCCATCTGGTTTTTCCTCGCCATCGAAGGCGCCGCCATGGCCGCCGAAGAAGCCAAGGACCCGAAACGCACGATTCCCAAGGCGTACATCAGCGGCATTTTGACCTTGGTGTTGTTGGCCATGGGCGTGATGTTCTTTGCCGGCGGCGTCGGCGACTGGCGCACTTTGTCGAACATCAACGACCCGCTGCCGCAAGCGATGAAAACCGTGGTCGGTGAAAGCTCCGGCTGGTTGCACATGCTGGTGTGGATCGGCCTGTTCGGTCTGGTGGCGAGTTTCCACGGGATCATCCTCGGTTACTCGCGGCAGTTCTTCGCCCTTGCGCGAGCCGGTTACCTGCCGGCGTCGCTGGCCAAACTCTCGCGTTTCCAGACGCCGCACCGGGCAATCATCGCCGGTGGTGTCATCGGGATCGCGGCGATCTACAGCGACGGCTTGATCAACCTCGGCGGCATGACGCTCACCGCCGCGATGATCACCATGGCAGTGTTCGGCGCGATCGTGATGTACATCATGAGCATGCTCAGCCTGTTCAAGCTGCGTAAAACCGAGCCGAACCTGGAGCGCACTTTCCGCGCGCCGTGCTACCCGTTGGTGCCGGCCATTGCACTGGTGCTGGCGGTGGTGTGCCTGGTGGCGATGGCGTGGTTCAACGCGCTGATCGGCGCGATTTTCCTCGGCTTCATGGCCATAGGTTTCGTGTACTTCATGCTGACCGCGCAATTGCGCGCCGATGCACCGGCGGACGCGATGTTGACCGGGCTCTGAATCGCAGCAGGTGTTGCGGGTCGATCAGGCATAGAATGGAACCACTGCGAAATTGAATCGCTCAAAGTGGTATGCACGATCGATTGGCGAAACCCGCCAATCGGCCTGCCCTCAAGGAGAGCCCTATGCCCTGGTATGCCTGGTTGATTCTGATCGTTGCAATCGGCTCGATCGTGGGTGGTTTGATGTTGTTGCGCGACACCGCCCACAAGGTCGAACTGACCGATGAGCAACGCAAACGCGTCGCTGAACGCAACGCGCAAGCGGATGCCAAGGATGCGCAGGACCGCTGAAAAAACCTGATCCCTGCAGGAGTGAGCCTGCTCGCGATGCACCTGAGAACAACGCGTTTATTCAGAATAAACGCGTTATCGTTAACGTCCATCGCGAGCAGGCTCGCTCCTGCAGGTGACGGCTATTTTTCCCAATCGGCCTTGGCGATGTGCAAGCCATGCAGCCCTTTGTACGCCGCACGCTCCGGCTGGCTCCAGCCTTCGAGCAGTGAATCCTCCAGTTTGTAGATCTCCACCCCAAGCGGGCGACACACGCTCAGCGGGTCCTGCGCGTCCGGCCCCCACATGGCCAGCGACAGATCGCCTCCCGGGCAGGTCGACAGCGCGCACAACAGATCGATCTCGGCAAAGAATTCCAGGTAATCGCCCTTCTGCGCCGGGCAGGCTTTCATGAAGTACATGTCGTCGTGATTGAGGCCGGTGCACTGGAAAATGTTCAGCACGTCATGCACGTCGAACTCGGTCAGGCCATGGGGCAACACTGCGCGGGTCAGGTTGGAGTGGCAGTGATGGTGGAAGTCTTCGCCGGTGAGCATTTTGTTCACATAGGGATCGCAGCGGGTGCCGAGCAAGTCGTGCAGGCGCCCACCATGTTCGTCAATGCCGTAGTCGGCCAGGCTGTCATCGGTGATGGTCACCAGCGGCCGCAAGAATGGCAGGTTCGACCAGAGCCGGTCGTGAGTGCTGACATGCGCCCCCTGCAACTGCCGCGTGCGTGAAGCCCACAAGCGTTCACGCGGATCGTTGGCATTCCAGACGTTGAAATCCCCGACTTGCGGGCCGACCGGCGTGGTCACGCGAAACACGTGCCCGGCCGGGACATGCCAGGCGCGGCCGGTGCGGATCGGCACTTCGAACTGCTCGATCAGCGTGCGCCCCTCCTTCGCATCCCGGATCTTTTCATAGAAGGCTTTGTCCACCTGCAAGGCCGAACCTTTGCTGACTTGGTAGGCCGCTGGATAGTCTTTGTACATGGCACGAATCCTCGATCAGTGATGGGAAGAAGGGGCAAGCATTTGCAACAGAAGGTGCTCGGAATCGTCGAGATAACGGCTCATGGCGTCCTCGGCGGCGCGTTTGTCGCCTTCGGCCAGAAACTCGTGAATCTGCCGGTCACGCGCCAGCCAGGGCGCCTGAAACCGTGATTCATCGGGCGCGGCGCAAAACACCAGGCGCAGTTGCGCGACGACATTGGTGAAGAACTCATCGAACAACGGGCTGCGCAGCAACCCGACGATGTGTTGATGAAACGCCAGGCTGTGCGTGCCCACGGCGCGCCAGTCCTCGCGCTCCCGGGCCAGCTCGGTGGCTTCCAGGGCTTCGAGCATCCGGTCGGACTGATAATCGCGCAACGGCTGACTGGCACTGATGGCCTGCAACTCCAGCGTGCGGCGGACGTTGAACAGATCCCGCACATCGTCGACGCCCAAGCGACGCACCATCACGCCCTTGTTGCGCACATAACGGGTCAGACCTTCCTGCCCCAGGCGATGCAAGGCTTCGCGGATGGTGTTGCGGGAAGCGTTGTAGGCTGACACCAGATCGTTTTCCACCAGCGCCATGCCGGGCAGCAAACGACCGCCAATGATGTCGGCGCGCAACTCCAGGGTGATGTGGTCGGCCAGGGACAGTCCGCTGTTCATACTTATCGCCTCATGATTGTTCAACAATCGTCAGCTAACGGGTAATCACTATCCGTGCCAGTTTGTTCGAGACGTCATGAAGGAGTTGGACGCATCTGCATGCTTTTTAGAAATAGAAGTACAGTCACCATCCCATTTCCATTGGTTAAGATGGCGCATTGTTGCGGAGATACCAGATGCGTTACTCGCAGGACCATAAAGCTCAGACCCACCAACGCATCATCAAGGAAGCTTCAGCGCGATTTCGCCGCGACGGTATTGGCGCGACCGGCTTGCAGCCCCTGATGAAAGCGCTGGGCTTGACTCACGGCGGCTTCTATTCGCATTTCAAGTCCAAGGATGAGCTGGTAGAAAAGGCCCTGCAGGCTGCCGGCGCCGAGGTGGAAGTCATCTGCGCCGAACTGTTCGCTCAGGAACGCCCACTCGAGGCGTTCATTGACGCGTACTTGTCCGAATGGCACCAGACTTCACCCCATGAAGGGTGCCCGTTGCCGACCATGTCATCGGAACTCGGCCTGCGCGGACAGCCAAGTCCGACCTCCGATGTGGTGCTCAACGCACGGCTCGAACAAATACAAGGCACCCTTGAAGGTGATGATGCCGCCGACCAGAGCATCTTCATCATGTCCGCAATGGTCGGGGCGCTGCTGTTGTCGCGCAGTGTCGAGAGCGCCGATCTGGCCCAGCGGATTCTCGACGTCACGCGCGATTTTCTCAAAAAGCCCCGGGATTAACCCTGCCAGCGCTTGAAGAGCACGCTGGCATTGACCCCACCAAAGCCGAAACCGTTGGACAGCGCATACTCGATGGCCATCGGCCGCGCCTGACCATGGACGATGTCCACACCTTGCGCCGCCGGATCCGGGTTATCCAGGTTGAGGGTGGCCGGCACGATCTGATCACGGATCGCCAACAGCGTGAAGATCGCCTCGATCCCGCCCGCCGCGCCGAGCAAATGCCCGGTGGCCGACTTGGTCGACGTGACCGCAATCTTGTTATCCGTGCCGAACAACGATTTGATCGCAGCCAACTCGCCCAGATCTCCAACCGGCGTCGAGGTTGCGTGAGCATTGAGGTGCTGCACCTGTGCCGCAGCAACGCCCGCCTGAGCCAGCGCCAGTGACATCGCCCGTCGCGCACCACTGCCATCTTCGGGGCCAGCGGTCAGGTGATAGGCATCGGCGCTGGTGCCGTAACCGACCAGTTCCGCCAGCGGTTGCGCGCCACGGGCCAGTGCATGCTCCAGGGATTCGATCACCAGAAGGCCTGCGCCCTCACCCATGACAAAACCATCGCGGTCACGGTCGAACGGACGCGAAGCACGCTCCGGGGTTTCGTTATATCCACTGGACAACGCGCGAGCCGCAGCGAACCCGGCGAGACTGACACGATCGATCGACGCCTCCGCACCGCCACACACCGCAATGTCCGCCTCCCCGCAACGGATCAGCCGCGCCGCATCGCCAATCGCCTGAACCCCGGCCGCGCACGCCGTTACCGGAGCACCCAGGGGGCCTTTGAATCCGTGCTGGATCGACACATGGCCCGCGGCCAGATTGACCAGAAAGGAGGGAATGGTGAAAGGCGACAAACGCCGCGGGCCACGACTGTCGGTGGTGCGGACCGCATCGGCAATCGCGCCGAAACCACCGACCCCCGAACCGATAATGGTCGCCGTACGCTCCTGGGCATTGGCGTCCTGTGCCTGCCAACCGGCCTGCTCAAGCGCCTGACGTGCCGCCTCCATGGCAAACATAATGAAGCGGTCCATCTTCTTCTGCTCTTTGGGTGGCGTCGCACGATCCGGGTCAAAACCCGCCTCGGCATCTTCGGCCAGCGTCGGCACTGCGCCACCGACCTTGGCCGGCAGATCAGCCACGACTTCGTCCGGCAGGTTGCGCAATCCCGAACGTCCGGCCAACAGACGCTCCCAGACGGCTTCGACCCCGCTACCCAGCGGAGACACCAAACCCATGCCCGTTACAACCACTCGACGTTCACTCATACCGCAACTACCTCAAGCCAATGGAGGGTGCCTCACTTGTAACGCGAAGCGGCCTTGCTTTTGGAAAGATTCGGCGCCATCACCAGACGCGCCGCGACAAACGCATCCCAGTCGGAGGCATCCGGCAACGAAGGAATGGTGATCAGTTCGCCCTGGTCCAGCCCCGACAACGATGCATCGACCATCTCGCCCGCTTCCATGACCATGTCCGCCGGGATCTGGCTTGCGTCAATACCGGAACGCTCCCAGATTTCGGTGCGTGTCACGCCTGGCAACACCGCTTGTACTTTGACCCCGGTGCCATCCAGCTCGGCATTCAACGACTGGGTCAGGCTTAACACATAAGCCTTGCTGGCGCTGTAAGTGGCGTTGAAGCGCTCGGGGAACAACGCCACCACCGAGGCGATGTTGATGATCGTACCCCGGCCGGCTTTGGCAAAACTGGCGGCCGCCGCCGAAGCCAGGCGCGTGACCGTCGTTACGTTCAATTGAATCAAACGTTCCAGTTGGTCCAGATCGGCGTTGGCCAGCAAGCCATCTGCCGCGACACCCGCGTTATTCAGCAGCAGACTGATACTCGAATCGCTGCGAAGGCGTTGCTCAAGTTTCAGCACATCATCCTTTTGCGTGAGATCCGCTTTCAGCACCTCGACCTGAACACCATGCTCGGCGCGCAGCTTGCTCGCCGCGGCCTGAAGACGCTGTTCGTCACGTGCGACCAGCAACAAATCAAAACCGCGCGCGGCCAAGCGCTCAGCGTAAATGGCACCAATCCCGGATGAAGCACCGGTGACAAGAGCCGTACCTTGGGTCTGGACAGAATTCATGACGTGCTCCTGGAATGTGTAAGGAAAAGAAAAGCGCCTGCGCTTCAGAGCGCCAAGCTGGATGACGAATTTATTATAGGCATAATTTAATCACAATATGATAGCCGTAATTTTTCATCTGCCGACGGAAGGCGCTAAATCACCACGTACGCCAGAATGCAAAAAGGCCGGTCAATGACCGGCCCATGGCGCTGAATTACAAGCTTAGTTCACCTCAAGCTTTTCGCGGTTCTTATCCAGAATGGCTTTGCCGATCCCCTTCACTTCGAGCAGCTCGTCCACCGATGCAAACGGCCCATTACTCTCACGATAGGTAACAATCGCCTTGGCCTTGGCTTCCCCGATGCCGGACAACTCCCGTTGCAGGGTCGACGCGTCGGCCTGATTCAAATCAACCTTTTCGGACTGAACCTTGGGAGCGACCTCCATGACCAGAGGTGCAGTGCCCGCCTCCGACTTGGCCGCGGGGGCGGCAATGGCGGCGACAGAGGCAGTGCTCAGGAGGGCAAAAATCAGAGAGTAGAAGTAGCCAGTACGCATAAATGAAGCTCCATGACATCAATTGGGAAAGCAGCTTTTCCGAAGCTGCCTTCCAAACTTAGGTGATGTCTGGAGCCTGTCAAAAATGTGTCAGTTACAGGATGTGAAACAATCAGGGCTCGAGGCGACGCTGCTGATAGATCCAGTCGACGATCTCGCCGTCAGGGGTATAGCCGCTGACCGTTTCGCGCAGAAGCTGGCGGACTCTTGAATAATCATCCTGATCAACCGCTGCCAGCAATTCGCCCAACCGCGCCTTCAGCACATCCCAGGTCAGGTAATCTTCGCTGGCCGTCATGATCATCGGATGCGAGGTCGCCGCAACGTTGTCGCCGATCAGCAGCTCTTCGTAGAGCTTTTCACCCGGGCGCAGGCCGGTAAATTCGATCGAAATGTCACCGTGGATATTTTTGTCCGACCGGACACTCAACCCTGACAGATGAATCATTTTCTCTGCCAACTCGATGATTTTTACCGGCTCGCCCATGTCCAGCACGAAAACGTCCCCGCCCTGCCCCATCGACCCGGCCTGGATCACCAACTGAGCGGCCTCGGGAATGGTCATGAAATACCGGGTGATTTTCGGGTGTGTGACGGTCAACGGTCCGCCAGCCTTGATCTGCTTGTGGAAAAGCGGGATCACGGAACCTGACGAGCCCAACACATTACCGAACCTGACCATGGTGAAACGGGTCTTGTTGACGCGAGACACGCTGGACTTGTCGCCAAACAACACAGGTGCTTTTTCACGGCTGAGCGCCTGCAATGTCAACTCTGCAAGTCGCTTGGTACTCCCCATTACATTGGTGGGGCGAACAGCCTTGTCGGTGGAAATCAGTACAAAGTTTGCAACTCCGGCCTGAAGTGCAGCCTGGGCCGTGTTTAACGTGCCCATGACATTGTTCAACACGCCTTCTGCAATATTGTGCTCGACCATAGGTACATGTTTGTACGCTGCGGCGTGGTAAACCGTATCGACATGCCAGGTCTTCATGACGTCCAGCAACTTGTTCTCGTTACGGACAGAACCCAGGATCGGCAGCAGTTTGACGGACAACGATTCACGCGCAATTCGCTGCTCAAGCTCGGACAGGATGCTGTAAAGATTGAACTCGCTGTGTTCGAACAACAACAGGGTCGTAGGCCTTAAAGCAAGTATCTGCCGGCACAGCTCCGAACCGATTGATCCGCCCGCACCGGTAACCATCACTGACTGGCCGGTGATGCAATGCTCCAGCAGGTCCTCTTGAGCCGGTACCGCATCACGCCCAAGGAGGTCGGCAATGTCCACTTCCTGGATATCGTCGACCTTGACCCGGCCACTGGCCAGATCCATGAATCCGGGCACGCTGCGCACATGAAGCGGGAAGCGCTCCAGGTAGCCCAGAATTTCCCGGCGGCGCCCACGGTTGGCCGAAGGGACTGCAAGCAGGATTTCCTGGGCGCCTGTCGTATCAATCAGTTGCTGGATATGCTTGGGCTTGAACACCTGCAACCCGGAAATGACACGACCGGCAATACTTCCGTCATCATCGATGAACGCAACCGGGCGCATCACCCTGCCCATGCGCAGCGCCGCAACAAGCTGGTTGCCTGCGGCGCCAGCGCCGTAAATGGCCACTTTCGGCAAACCATTATCACGATTGGCAAAAGGCACATGTTGCGCCGCCGCGAACCAATCACCCAAAAAGTACTGGCGCATTGCCAAACGCAAGCCACCAATCATGATCAGGCTCAACCACCAGTAGTTGAACATAATCGAGCGGGGCACGACCGTTTGATGATTGCTATATAAATAGACGATGACGCCAAGAATAAGCGAAGAAAGGCTGACGGCTTTAATTATCGCGATAAGTGCATCATTACCGAAATAACGCATCACGGCGCGATACATGCCAAATCGAATAAACAACGGGATGGCAACGACGGGAGCACTAAGAAATAACCAGAGGTGCTGTTGAACAGGGCTGTTCATTTCGTCGATCCCTAGACGAACGACAAAAGCCATCCATAACGAGACCCAAACCAAACCAACATCGGCAACTACCTGCAGGACCCGCTTGTGTCGGCGCGGAAGGCTCAACAAAAAAGCTCTTATTTTATCCATAACCCTATCGAACACCTCACCAAGCTCCTGAAATCAAAAAATAAACTATTGCCTTTGAACCCGCAAAGAAAACCGGCCGATTTACGATGAAATACCAGCGCGGGCAAATGCCGCACCAGCGTAAGGACTGCATCAAAAAATAAACTTCGATCAGGCACCCTTGTACCAAAACAGCTGGAGGGAGGCAGGGCCTGACAGGCTACCGAAGGCAATCCCGATATAATACCTGTGTTGCGGCAGAAATCCCTGATTGCAGGCAAAATTACTGCCATCAAACGCAAGGGCAACCCGGGCGGCCTCGGTTACCCCGGCAGGTGCTGGTAAAAAATGACGAACGTGCCGGAATCGCGGTTCCTACCTGATACAATGCCCCGAACTGCACGCAGCCTATAAGAATCGCAGCTACACCCCTCCGGTGTTGTATCAAAACTGATCAAGATGACCACAAGGAATAGTCTCTCGCCATCAGGCCTTTCACGATTGGCGAGGCACATCTGGCAATCGGCCGGCACCCTGACAACCAATCTGGAAGAAAATTCACTGCATCGAAGACGCATCAAGCTGCAACCTTGGAAAGCATCGAACAAAGAAGGCTATAATCCGCGGCGCCTAAAAAGCTTTCCAGTTCTTAGCGATAAAGAAGAGCGAGCAGGGACACGCTGTAAGAAACTTCTGTCTCCGACGAAAGACCCGGCTAACACGAACTGAACGGTTGACCCCCGATGACAAAGATGTCACTCCGCGATCGAGATCATGCCAGCGGAAGTAAACAGCCCCGCTGCGAGCACCTTCTCGAGAGGGATCAGGCTGTCTCCAGGAAGGGGTGGATTAGATCGATTGAACAGCGCGCCCCAAAGGACAATGATATCCATCTCCTACACTCGCCGACGCCCATGTTTTTTGCTCCTCTGATACTGGAAGGGTTCGGCGATGGCCGCTTGGCAACCAGAGACGATCTGCGCCAGACAATGATCCTGCGCCCGCACACCGGGCTGCCTGTGGATCAGACTCCCGGCAAAACCCTGCGTGCCTGCGCCGCTACTCCGTTAGCGGTAAATAGCGGTTCTGTGCAGCACAAGGAAACAGTGCAAAAACCAATCGAATTCGCCCTTCTCTCATTCGCGTGATAGGCCTGTGCACGCAATAATTTTTTTATTTTTTAATAGCGGTGTAGCTATGACTTTGAAAACCTTGTGTGTGTTTGGCACGCGCCCCGAAGCAATCAAAATGGCCCCTTTGGCGTTAAGCCTCGCGGCGGACGAACGCTTCGAAGCCAAGGTATGTGTAACCGGCCAGCATCGCGAGATGCTGGACCAGGTACTGAATCTTTTCGAGATCACGCCTGACTTCGATCTGAACATCATGAAGTCTGGCCAG
The DNA here is from genome assembly GCF_019947305.1 of Pseudomonas sp. BF-RE-21. Taxonomy (NCBI): domain Bacteria; kingdom Pseudomonadati; phylum Pseudomonadota; class Gammaproteobacteria; order Pseudomonadales; family Pseudomonadaceae; genus Pseudomonas; species Pseudomonas sp. BF-RE-21. The sequence continues at coordinate 48,875 of NZ_JAGYGF010000035.1, forward strand.
GACTTGACGGACGTCACCACCACTATTTTGCAAGGCATGAAATCGGTCTTCGCCGAGTTCAAGCCCGACATCGTCCTCGTGCATGGCGACACTGCTACCACGTTCGCCACTACCCTGGCGGCCTACTACCAGCAAATCCCTGTCGCTCACGTCGAGGCCGGCCTGCGCACGGGCAATCTCTATTCGCCCTGGCCAGAAGAAGCCAACCGCAAGTTGACCGGCGCTCTGGCAGCCCTGCACTTTGCCCCGACAGACACCTCCAGTCAGAATCTGCTCCGGGAAGGGGTCGCCGCTCAAAGCATTCACGTCACGGGCAACACAGTGATCGACGCCCTGCTGGACGTCGTGGCGAGAATTAAAAACAGCGCCACCCTGCAGCAACAGTTTCACCAACAATTCTCCTTCCTGGGTGAAGGGAAGCGAATCATCCTGGTCACCGGCCATCGCCGCGAAAGCTTCGGTGACGGATTTGAAAAAATCTGCCAGGCACTGCTCACGACGGCGAAAGAATTTCCCGACGTCGAAATCGTCTACCCCGTCCACCTCAATCCGAATGTTCGCGAGCCCGTCAATCGACTCCTGGCCGGCATCGACAACGTTCACTTGATTGAACCACTGGATTATTTGCCTTTTGTGTACCTGATGGACCGCTCCTACCTGATCCTCAGCGATTCGGGCGGCATCCAGGAAGAAGCACCTTCGCTGGGCAAACCCGTTCTGGTCATGCGTGACACCACTGAACGCCCGGAAGCCGTCGAGGCAGGCACTGTCAAACTGGTTGGCACCGACATCGACGTTATCACGGGCAACTTGCGCAGCCTGCTGACGGACTCCAACGCTTACAGCCAGATGAGCTTCGCTCACAACCCCTACGGTGATGGCAAGGCGTGCGCGCGGATTCTTGAAACTCTTTCCCAATTTAAAAGAGGCTAACCTATGAGCTTTGAAACCATTTCCGTAGTCGGCCTCGGCTACATCGGACTGCCCACTGCCGCAGTTTTTGCCGCACGCAAGAAAAAAGTCATAGGCGTCGATGTTAATCCTCACGCCGTTGCAACGATCAATCGCGGTGAAATTCACATCATCGAACCGGATCTGGACATTGTCGTGCGGGCAGCGGTAACCGAAGGTTATCTGCGCGCAACCACCACTGCCGAACCGGCCGATGCGTTCCTTATTGCGGTACCGACCCCTTTCAAGGGCGACCACGAACCGGACCTGTCTTACATCGAGTCAGCCAGCAAAGCCATCGCTCCAGTCTTGAAGAAAGGCGATCTGGTCATCCTTGAATCGACTTCTCCGGTCGGCGCAACCGAACAAATGTCCGCATGGCTGGCTGAAGCGCGTCCGGACTTGAGCTTCCCGCAAACGCATGGCGAAGACTCTGACGTTCGTATTGCACACTGCCCTGAACGCGTCTTGCCGGGTCACGTGCTGCGCGAGCTGATCGAGAACGACCGCATCATCGGCGGCCTGACCGCCAAGTGCTCGGATGCTGCAATGCGTCTGTATAAAACGTTCGTGGAAGGTGAATGCATCATCACCGACGCGCGCACTGCAGAAATGTGCAAGCTGACCGAAAACAGCTTCCGCGACGTCAACATCGCTTTTGCCAACGAACTGTCGATCATCTGCGACAAGCTCGACATCAGCGTATGGGAACTGATCCGCCTGGCAAACCACCACCCGCGAGTCAACATCCTGCAACCCGGCCCTGGTGTAGGCGGTCACTGCATCGCTGTCGACCCTTGGTTTATCGTGAGCAAGACCCCCGATGAAGCGCGCTTGATTCGCGCCGCGCGCGAGGTCAACGACAGCAAGCCACAATGGGTGCTCGATCAGGTCGCGCTCGCAATCGGCAAGTACCTGCAAGAGAACCCGGCTAAAACAGCGAAGGATGTGACTGTCGCCTGTCTGGGCCTGGCGTTTAAGCCGGACATCGATGATCTGCGCGAAAGCCCATCCCTTGAGATCACTGTGCAGATTGCAAAAAATCATCCGGGCACCGTTCTGGCCGTTGAGCCGAACATCGAGCGCCTCCCTGCTCGCCTGGAAGGCATCGCAACCCTGAGCCCGGTCGATCAGGCCCTGTCTTCGGCCAACGTCATCGTTCTGCTCGTAGATCACAGTGCGTTTAAAACCATCCCGAAAACCCGCTTGTCATCGCTGAAAGTTATCGATACCCGCGGAGTCTGGACCTGAAAAATCAGGGGTAACTTGATTGCGTACAGAAATCAGGTGGGTCATACACTCACCTGATTTTTTTGCGCTATAAAGCGACAGCGATTTTTACTCTAGATGATCGTGTGCTCGAATTTGTCATGATGAGGTTTAAGAGGTTCCGGCATGGTCAATCTACTAATTCAGGTGCTGACGCTGATAAGTGGCCTGGTTGTAAACTTTGTTATTCCTGGCCTGTATGGACTGGATGCGTATGGCGCGTTCATCAAGGCCAATGTGCTTGTATTTTTATTTCAAAAACTTCTCGACATCGTTAACGAGCAGCTTATTGCCAGTGTCGAAGCCGAGTACATCCTCGTCACCTCATTATTTATGGCGACGTTGATTTTTTTACTGTTCAGTGTGGTCAGCCTGGTAGACGACATCGGTAATCCTTTATTGCTGAGTGTCATGCTGCTCAGCTCAGCGTGCCTGCTTTCCCTGTTCGGGCTTCGTTTGCAGCGCTGGATAGTCGGATACCTCGTTCTCTTCCTGTGTGTTTTTTTCGTCCTCTTGTTCATCAGTTATCAACAGATTCTGCCGCTGAGTATCGTGGACATTCTGCTACTGACGAATCTGATACCGTGCCTGTTTGCCGTGGCGGTGCTGTTTAGCCATGGCGCAAAACTGCCAGTGGGCAGGCAGTTATTGTCCACCTGCAAGAACGTCTTGTTTTTGTTGCCTAGAATGGTATCCATCACTCTGGTCTTCAATCTGTTTACCAATATCCTGCCCTACATTCTTTCGAAGAGTCTGCCCGTTCGGGACCTTGGACTCTTCCGGGTGATCGTGTCGATCATTCAGTCAGCGACGAGCCTGTTCCCTATAAATGTCAGGGCTGTATTTGTTGCGTTTGTCTCCGGGGGACAGCGTCAAGAGCAATACAGAATCATCATGTCCGTCGCCCTTTTCTACTTCGCACTGGTTGGCTTGTCCGGGTATGCGATGGGATGGCTGTTCCCGCAATACTCCGCTTACCTGGCGATGCTTCCTTGCCTGCCAGTCCTGTACTGGGCCGTGGTAACAGAAAGGTATCTCGTTGCTTCCGGGCTTCATCGTAAAGTAATCATCGCCAACCTCGTCCTGGGCGTACTGGCTGTGGCCGGGATGATCCTGTTCGTTCAAGGCCTGAAACAGGCAGAACTGTTTTATGCGCTTGGGTTCTCTGCCTATTTATTGTTTTTGCACTTGCTGTGCCGACCAGGAATCCGTCTACCGGTCATATTCTGGGTCTCTGTACTCTCCCCTTTCGCAATCGTATTGAAAGACGTCAATTTGATCTGGGGCGTTCTTTATATGCTTTCTCTTTTGATCATTGCGGTTGGGATACTTCGGCTTCGTCCGGCTGACTTTCGCACCTTGAGGTTTTGACAATGAACGCAGTTAAGTTGTATCGCGTAGGAAACTGGTTTTATCAGCGTCGTGTACCCGTCGTACCTGGCCTGATTCGCAACCTGATTTTTCTTTTGTTCAATTCATACATTCCGGTGTCCGCCAATCTTGGAAAAGGCACCATTTTCGCTTACGGCGCCATTGGTGTCGTACTTCACGCGAACGCTAAAGTCGGGACGGGCTGTGTATTAGGCCAAGGAATTACGATTGGTGCTGCAGAAGGCTATGTCACCAGCGAGATCAACAAATGCCCGGTGATTGGAGATAACTGCTACATCGGTGCGGGTGCAAAGATCATTGGCGATATTAAAATCGGGGATAACTGCCAGATTGGAGCATCGGCCGTAGTACTGAAAGACATACCCAACAATTCAATCGTTGTCGGCATTCCAGCCCGAGTGATTGGACAGACCTCTGTAGACTATAAAGCTATACGCCCCTGAAATGGCGAACGGAGTATCGCAATGAGTAGTAACGACTGCATGAAAAACAGCATGGCAATTGCAGCGGCCGCGTGCATTTCCATTCTGCTTATGCAGGATCCTGGCGTTCTTTTCTACACCGGCATTGTTGGTGTTTCCCTGCTTGTGCTGACGGCCATTATTTCGCCTTGGCTGGGCCTGTTGGCGCTATTCCCGCTGGCCTTTGCCTTGCGCCCGGCCCCACCGTCAGTAGGGGCTCAAGAAATATCGTTCGCCGCATTGCTGGCAGTGATATTCATTGCTGCATTGATCAAGTTGCTCCGCACTTGCGGAATCAGGTCCGTACTGCGCCTTTTCGGTATCCCGTTGCTTATAGGCGCGGGAATATTGAGCATCAACCTGGCCGTGGCCATGCACAATCATGTGCCGATGCTGGACTGGATCAGGGGCGTCATTCCCTTTCTGTTTATATATGCACTGATACCTGTCTGCGCACTGGTCAGCGGTGACGAAAGCAAGATCCGCTGGGTCGGCGCTTCAGTGGGAACCCTGATTTTCCTGACCGCCGGCTACATCGTTTTCTACTACTTCTACCACGACATGTGGCAACCGTACTGGCTCATCCTGACTAACGGAGAGGAAGTCAAAATCTCTCAAGAAGCGGCCTTGAACAACGTCAACGCCATGGGGCCGATGCGCGACCGGATCACCATGCTGCTGGCACAGGCAACAGATGCGTTGCTGCCTGTCGGCATGGTTGTAGGGTTCGTTGTAAGCACGTTGGCACGAGACCGGCGGATTACTATTGTCGGCGCTTTGGTGGCCATGCTTTGCATGGCAGCCGTACTAATCACCTTCACAAGAAGCATGCTGATCAGCGCCCTTTTGGTCATGCTGCTCTTTTCGCTCTATGCATTTTTCACCCATAAAAACTTGCGCGTAAAGTTGTCGGCCAATTTGGCCACTCAGGGCGTATTTGGCGTTGCATTCATCTTTTCCACTGGCATGGATCAGGTTTGGCTCGGACGCTTGAGTTTGTTATCGGGGGCCGCCTGGAAACGAAAAGGTGACTTCAACGTAATGTCCCGGCTTGAAGAATACAAAATCGCCTGGGAAATGTTCTTGAGCCATCCAGTGCTGGGCAACGGGATGGGTATCAAGCATGGAATGCGCTGGGAAACTTCTGAAGGTGTCTCCTTCACCGAGATGGTTGCGTACATACACAACTGGCCGCTCTACATGCTGATGGTTGGCGGACTTCTGGGCTTTCTGGTTTATTCGTTGGTCATCGCAGGCCCCGTTCTCTATCGTCTTACGTCCCTCAGATCTGAGTCTGCACATTTAACAGTTGTTCGTGCAGCCGTCATGACACTGGCGGTCTATGGTTTGTTTTTCGCGGTATTCCGTCTGATTTCGTTCAACCTGTTGCTTGCTGCTGCCTGGGGAGTGGTCTTCGCGCATAAGTGGTCCCGAGAGAACCGTGCGTCTAGCGCCCATGCCGTACATTCACACACGGCCTCGACTCAAACCAAAGAAAAGCCTGTTGGGCATGAGCCTGCCGATCAAAAAAATGTGGAGCTATCTGTATAATGTGCGGCCTAAGTTTTTTTGCTGTTAAACGCGAGGTCCTCGGAGTTCAGAGCCAGCTGGAATCAAGCCTGGCCGTCACCAAACATCGCGGCCCGGATGCGTCTGGTACTTACTTCGCCAGTGTCGGGGACTACCAGGTAGGCCTCGGACATAACAGGCTCAGCATCCTGGACCTTTCGCCGACCGGCAGTCAGCCAATGTTCGCCGGCAATGGCGTCAGCATCGTATTCAATGGTGAGGTATTCAACCATCATGAACTGCGTAATCAGCTGATCGAAAAAGGCTACTCATTCAAGGGCACCTCGGATACAGAGGTCATTCTTCAGCTTTATGTTGAGCACAAGGAACACGCTTTCAAACTGCTTGAAGGCATGTTCACTTTTGTCATCCTGGATGAAGCCAGAAATAAATTCTTCCTGGTAAGAGATGTTATCGGGATCAAGCCTGTGTACTGCTACTCCAGCACGAACGGCATCTACGCCTGCTCGGAAATACGCGGCCTCAAGAGTTATTCGGAGGTCACCGCCGATATTGATCACGATGACGTTTTCGAGTTCTTCAATAACGGTTTCCTCTACGAACCGAACACCGGCTACAAAGCCATCAAAAAATTGATGCCCGGGACTTACCTTGAGTTCGATCTGCTCACGGGCGCTTGCGAGACCCAGCGTTACCAGACCGTGATGAACTTCAAGACCGAGCAAAACCTCGCCGCAGATGTGAGCAGCGCGGTGACACGGCAATTGGAGGCGGATGTTCCGGTTGGCGTATTTTTCAGTGGCGGCGCTGACTCCAGTATTCTGGCCAGTTACACGGGTGAGGCAGATCTGTTTTTCGCCAAGTACGAAGCGACGGAAGATTCTGCTGTCGATATGAAGTTCTCGGCTGATATCGCTGAACACCTGGGCAAGAAACTTGTGGTGACAGAGATTCTCGATTCGAACACCAACGTGTTCGAGTCGATCGATTTCGTCGCAGCGAATACGGAAGAGCTGGTTTCCGATTACACATTCTGGGCTACCTATCGGTTATCAACAGAAGCCAGGAAGAGCGGCTACACCGTAATGCTCAGCGGGATGGGTGGGGACGAGGCATTCGCCGGTTATCCACGCTACAAAGTCCTGAAGCATCACGGGCTGATTCGGCGGCTCTACCCAGTGCTGAATGCTCTGCTGAAATTCAAGCTGTTTCCCAAGCAGCTCGACAAAAAATTCGAACGACTGGTGTCCTATGCCCAGGAAAGTTACTGGCCTTTGGCGTATTCACGAATGCTGGGATATTTCTCCAGGCAGGAGTTGAAAGGCTTTTTCCCCGATTACTCGAAACGGGAACAGCATTACAAGCAACGCCTTGAGTCCGTGCTCGTCAATTACAAGGGCGATCCCGCAGACAAAGTAAAATGTGCACAACACTTTGACCTGACAGGCTTTCTAAGCCACAACCTCAGTGTTTCCGATAAAGCGAGCATGCTCGCCAGTATCGAGTTGCGTGTGCCTTTGCTCGATGAGCGAGTCGTTGCTAATGGTTTCGCCACCTCAAGTGCAGAACTGCTGAAGGATGGCGCGCCAAAGGCCCCTCTGAAGAGCCTATTGAAAAGCCTGCTTCCAGCCGCTCTTGTGGATCGCCCGAAAACCGGCTTCAACCCTCCCCTCGACGGCATTATCCGTCGGATAGGGGCGGAGCGATTGCTCAGCGAGTTCGAGCGGATTTATCAGTATCTAGAGCGCGAAGAAGTGGAAAAGCTGGTGACGAATCATTTTTCGGGCGCAATCAACAACACGTACAAGCTGTGGCAGGTGCTGTACTTTGAACGTTGGTTGAAACTGAACTTTGCGTAAAAGCTTTCAGGTCCGCTTGTAAACGACGACATCTTTCATTATTTAAGTGATTTTTATGGGCAATGCGCTGACATCTCGGCTTTTCAAGCTCTACCACACAGCCAAAATGTTACGGTTGAAGCAGATTTTCTACCGGATCTATTACCGTTTCGCCAAAGTAAAACCCTTTACGGCAACCGGATTCGGCAAGCGATCGGCCTTTGATCTGGCAAAAGCCCCAGGCTGGAGTGCGTCCCGCTTTACGACGGACGAGCAGTTCGACTTCATGGGCATGAAATCGCCCATCGAGTGGAGCAACACGACACTCCCGAAAATCTGGCAATACAACCTGCATTACCTCGATCATTTGGCGGCATCCGACCAGGCATCCACTGCATTCGACACCCGCCTGGTCAACAGCTGGATTGTGAATAACCCTCCCTTCGGCGGTTGCGGATGGGAACCCTATACGCTCTCTCTGCGCATCGTGAACCTGGTGAAGTGGCTGCAGAGACAGCCGAGCCTGGAAGGCCATTGGCTGGACAGCCTCGCCATGCAAACCCATGCCCTGTCCGAACAGGTGGAATATCACATCCTGGCAAACCATCTGTTCGTGAACGGCAAGGCGCTCGTGTTTGCCGGCACCTTCCTGGAAGGCGTTCATGCTGAACGCTGGCAGTCGCTGGGACTGGAGATTCTGGATAGCGAGGTCAAGGAGCAGTTTCTGGCGGACGGCGCGCACTTTGAATTGTCCCCCATGTACCACGCCTCCCTGCTGTGGGACATGTGCGACCTGGTGAACCTGGCCACCCACACCAAACTTGCACCACTAAGAAACCGACTGGACGAATGGAAGCACGTTGTCGAACGAGGCATCGTCTGGCTACGCAGCCTCCAGCACCCCGACGGTGGCATCCCTTTCTTTAACGATTCGGCGTTCGGCATCGCTCCCGCGCTGCACGATATCGAAACATACGCACGCCTGCTCAATTGCCTGCCAGAGCAAAAAAACAGCACTGCCACTGCTGTCTCGGCCGAACATCACGCCGAAAGCGGCTACGTCTCGATTGATTTTGGCAATCAATGCAAGGCGCTATTGAACCTTGCGCAGGTGGCCCCCGACTACCAACCGGGGCATACCCATGCCGATACCCTGAGTTTCGAACTCAGCCTCTTTGGTCAGCGCGTCTTCGTTAACTCCGGAACATCGCAGTACGGCGAAGACTCCGAACGTCACCGCCAACGCAGTACAGCAGCACACAACACCGTCGAAGTGGACGGCGAGAGTTCCTCCGAAGTCTGGGCCGGCTTCAGGGTTGCCCGGCGTGCGCGTGTTGCGCTGGATACGTTCGACCAGGCCGATGGCATCGTCCGCGTCCGCTGTAGTCATGATGGTTACAAGCGTTTGAAAGGGAAAAACCTGCACACCCGTGAATGGCTCGCAAAAGTTGACGAGTTGCAGATCACGGATTCGCTCACAGGAAGTTTTAACCGAGCGAAAGCCAGGTTTTTTGTACACCCCGAGGCCTTGGTTGTTCAAAATGGCGGGCAATTGACGATCACCCTTCCCGGCGGCCAGGTTGCTTCCGTTTTCCTGGAGGGTGCAACCAAGATCAACGTAGTTACTTCAACGTGGCATCCAGAATTTGGCAAGTCTGTTCCGAACCAGTGCATCGTCGCTGAGCTGTCGTCGAACACGCTGACCACCCGTATAACTTGGTGAGGTTTATTTGAAACTTTTAATCCTGAGCTTTTACTACCAGCCTGATTTATCTGCCGGATCGTTTCGTACGACGGCATTGGTAAAGGCGCTTCTCGAGAAACTGCCAGCGCACGCGCATATCGAGCTGATTACAACCTTGCCAAACCGCTACAGCTCGTTCAGCAGCGAAGCGCCGGAACTGGAAGAGCATCCTCGCCTGACCATTCGCCGAATCGCATTGCCGGCCCACAAAAGCGGTATGGCAGATCAAGCCAAGGCTTTTCTGGTTTACGCGAACGGCGTGCGCAAAATTGTTCAGAACAAACAATATGACCTTATCTATGCGACCTCTTCGCGCCTGATGACCGCGTCGCTGGGCGCCCTCATCGCCCGCCAGAAAAAGACTCCGCTTTATCTGGACATTCGCGATATTTTTGTCGACACGATCAAGGATATTCTGCCGAAGAAGCTGATCTGGCTGCTCAAGCCCATGCTTTCGCTACTTGAAAGTTTTACCATCAAGTCGGCCAAGAAGGTCAATCTGGTTTCCGCCGGTTTTCTCCCTTACTTCAAATCCCGGTATCCGGACCAGCACTACTCGCTGTTCACAAACGGTATCGATGACGAGTTCCTGGATGTCCAGCCTGTCGAGAGCTCTGCGAGTCTGAATCCGGTCCTGGACGTGGTCTACGCCGGAAACATCGGTGAAGGCCAAGGGCTGCACACGATCATTCCTGCGCTAGCCAAACGCCTTGAGGGGAAGTTGCGATTTCGAGTGATCGGTGATGGAGGGAGACTCGCTCACCTGAAGGAGGCTATCAGTTCAGCCGGCTGCACTAACGTTGAGCTGTTGAACCCGGTCAAGCGCAATGAACTGATTCAGGTCTATCAGTCGGCAGATGTGCTGTTCCTGCACCTCAATGACTACGACGCGTTCCGCAAGGTCTTGCCGTCCAAACTGTTTGAATACGCCGCGCTGGGTAAACCGATCTGGGCCGGCATTTCGGGTTACGCGGCGAGCTTTGTCGCTGAACATATCGAAAATACAGCCGTCTTCGAACCTTGCGATGTGGATGCTGCAACCAGGTCTTTCGAGAACCTGAATATTCTGACCAGCCCGCGGCATGCCTTCGTCGAGCGTTTTGCCCGCGGCAATATCATGCGCGAGATGTCGCAAGACATTCTTTCCCTGAAGGAGGCTCGTTAATCATGCGCATTCTTCTGGCAGGGGCCAGCGGCTTTGTCGGCAGCGGGCTAATCGCACCGTTGCTCGAGCGTGGCCACGAAATTACCGCCGCCGTACGCAAGTTGAAGGTTGATCTCGACTCGCGTGTGACACAGAGCCTGGTCAATGGGCTGTCGGCCGATCAGGATTGGCAGGGATTGTTGAAGGACCAGGATCTGGTCATCCAGTTGGCTGCTCGCGTACACGTCATGAGTGACGAATCCTCCGACCCCCTTGCCGAATATCGCAAGGTTAACGTCGAAGGAACGCTCAATCTGGCTCGGCAGGCCGCTGACGCCGGGGTCAAGCGCTTCATTTTTCTCAGCTCAATCAAGGTCAATGGCGAAGGCACGGCTCTCGGCAAGCCTTACGTTGCCGATGGAGAGGAGGCGCCAAGCGACCCTTACGGCATTTCCAAAATGGAAGCGGAACATGCCCTGAGAGCGCTGGCAGCTGAAACCGGCATGGAAGTGGTAATTATTCGTCCGGTGCTGGTTTATGGGCCAGGTGTACGAGCCAACTTCCTCAGCATGATGCGCTGGCTGGACAAAGGCGTACCCCTGCCGTTTGGCGCCATTCACAACCAACGCAGCCTCGTTGCCCTGGATAACCTGGTTGACCTGATTGTGACGTGCACCGAGCACTTCGCAGCAGCAAACCAGACCTTCCTCGTGAGTGATGGTGAGGATCTATCGACTACCATGTTGTTGCGTCGAATGGCGACGGCCCTGGGCAAGCCTGCGCGCTTGCTGCCGGTGCCGAGCTGGATGCTTGAAACCGGCGCGACACTCCTGGGCAAGCAAGCACTGGCCCAGCGTTTGTGCGGTTCACTTCAGGTCGATATCAGCAAGACTCGTGAACTATTGAATTGGAAACCGCCGGTCAGCGTCGACGAAGCGCTGCGCAACACGGCTAAACACTTTTTGGAACTACACACTCAATGAATATGTGGTGGCTGTTACCGGCTGCGGCCGTTGTCGCACTTTTTCTGACTGGCGCCCTGCGCCGGTACGCATTGGCTCGAAGCCTGATCGACATACCGAATGCGCGCAGCTCGCACGTCGTGCCGACACCAAGAGGTGGTGGTGTAGCGATCGTAGTGAGCTTTCTGCTGGCATTGATGTGGACGGCCAGTCTGGGCTTCGTTGCCTGGCCTCTGACCTGGGCATTACTGGGCGCAGGCGTCGGTATTGCGGTACTGGGGTTTCTGGATGATCACGGCCATATCAGCGCTCGTTGGCGCTTGCTGGGCCACTTCATTGCAGCCACCTGGGCGCTGTTCTGGATAGGTGGCTTGCCGCCGCTGACACTGTTTGGATTCGCGCTCGACCTGGGATGGATCGGTCATGCGTTGGCAGCCGTTTATCTGGTGTGGCTGCTGAACCTGTACAACTTTATGGACGGGATTGACGGCATTGCCAGTGTCGAAGCTATCTGTGTATGCCTGAGCGGAGCGCTGTTGTACTGGCTGGCGGGGAATGGACTGGCGGCGCTGCTGCCTCTGTTACTGGCTTTTGCGGTAGCAGGCTTCCTGTATTGGAACTTCCCAAGAGCGCGGATATTCATGGGTGATGCCGGCAGCGGTTTCCTGGGCATTACCTTGGGGGTACTGTCGTTGCAGGCTGCCTGGACGGCACCACAGCTTCTCTGGAGCTGGTTGATTTTGCTCGGCGTGTTCATTGTTGATGCTACGTGGACTCTGCTTCGCCGCTTGTTCAGGGGTGACAAGGTCTATGAAGCCCACCGTAGCCATGCCTATCAGTTTGCTTCCCGCCAGTTTGGCAAGCACTTGCCAGTCACCCTGACGGTCGCAGCGATCAATCTGTGCTGGCTGTTACCGATCGCCCTGGTGGTCGGGAGCGGCAAACTGGATGGCCTGTCGGGAGTGTGCCTGGCTTATCTGCCGTTGGTAGCTTTAGCCGTCAAGTTCAAGGCTGGGGAAAAAGAGGCTTAACAGCCGAGTCAGAAAATGGAGATGGGGGATGGGGGATGGCACTAGCCCCCTCCTCCGGCCAACCACTGGAAGTAACCGGTGACGCTTCCATCGTTGTAGATCAAACCAGACGCTTGCGCCGCGCTCTTGCGGTGCGACCAACGATCCAGCCAATCGCAGGCCCTGCGACCATCCCTATCAGCAATGAAACCACCACGACAACGGAAACTGGTAGCTGCGGCCCAGCCCATCCAAGGAACAGCAAGGAAACCGACTGCTGGTTCTCAAGCACAAAAGCCAGTATCGCCAGCACCAGCAACAGTAGAACGACCATAACCAGCACGCGCTTCAAGCTACTCATGAGCCCCTCCCTGTCTGGATTTCAAACTTCTTCCTCTTCTTCATTTACCCGATCCCGCAACTCTTTCCCCGGCTTGAAATGGGGAACGAATTTGCCGTCAAGGCTGACGGACTGACCGGTTTTCGGATTGCGGCCTACGCGCGGTGCGCGGTAGTGCAGGGAGAAGCTGCCAAATCCACGGATCTCGATGCGATCACCGGTGGCCAGACATTGGGACATTTGTTCAAGCATGGTCTTGATAGCCAGCTCCACATCCTTTGATGAGAGCAGCCCTTGATGGGTGACAATTCGTTCGATCAACTCCGACTTCGTCATATTTTTCCCTTCTTTTTCAAGCAGCTAGGAAAAGCGCTTCAAAGGTTTTAGCATGCCCGAAGGAATTTGAACAGCCCGAGCTTTGACATATCTTCGCCAGCAATGGGATGCCGATTTCAGAACAGAAGCCTGATCAAGCCCGACCTGCTCATCTGCAGATAACCAGCATGGTGCGTGTCACATAACCTGCCGGGTTGAAGCCAAAGGGATACTCATCTTCGTCTTTGGCGTCATCAGATCTCGTGACCACCTTGTAGCCAGCGCCCTTGCACTCCTTGGCAGCGCGTTTGTGACACTTCTCCCACCC
>NZ_JAGYGF010000036.1:0-59745 GCF_019947305.1 Pseudomonas sp. BF-RE-21
TCCATGTTGTTTGATCCGCCGCCATCGCCAGCAAGCCGGCTCCTACAAGGGGGTTGCGCAGGTTTCACGGCCATCATCAGATCAATGATCAGAGGTACAGCAATGAGCAAGGTCGAACACAACCCCGCCGGACAACTGATACAAGAACAGGCGCCGATCCGCCTGCTGGACAGCGAGGCTCAAGCCATCGCCGTGGCCAGGGACATCGCCCGGGAGATTGCCGAGATCGCCGCCGACGCCAGTCAAAACGGCCAACTGCCACGGCGTCAGGCGCAGCTGTTGTCGGAGAGCGGCTTGACCGCCATTGGCGTGCCCAAGGCGTTTGGCGGCCTCGGCGCCTCGGTGGAAACCATCGTCGAAACCGTGCGCCTCATCTCGGTGGCCGACGGCGGCGTCGGTCAGTTGCTGCAAATCCACAACGTCATGCTGCGAGGGATTTTTACCGGGTACTCCGACGAGATTCGCGACCGACTGGTTCGCGATGTATTGGCCGGCAAGCGCTTCGGCAATGCCCTGGCGGAAGTCGGCGGCAAGAACAAATTCGCCCTCAAGACTCGCGTCGAACGCCGCGCCGACGGCAAGTTGATCCTCAATGGCAGCAAGTTCTACTCCACCGGCTCTTATCTGGCCGAGTGGATTTCCCTGACCGCCGCCAGCGATGACGGCGGTGCCGGGGTGCTGCTCAATCGCAACACACCGGGCCTGACGCTGGTGGACGACTGGGAAGCGTTCGGCCAGAAAAACTCGGTCAGCGGCACAGTGATTTTCGACAACATCGAACTCGACGAAGGTTTTGTCTCCCAGCGCAAAGGGCCGATGAGACGCACCGGGTTGACCTTCCCGCAGATCCTTCATGCGGCCATCGATACCGGCATTGCCGAAGGCGCGCTGTCAGCTGCGGTGGATTACCTGAATCACAATGCGCGGCCGTGGGTGGAAAGCGGCGTCGATCACGCCAATCAGGAGCCGCACATCATCAAGCAGATCGGCGAATACGCCGTGGCCCTGCGCGGTGCGCAATCGTTGCTGCGCGACGCGGCGCGGGTATTCGATCAGCACGAACTGGACCCGGACAACAAAGAGCTGCAGGACGAGCTGATTCTGTCGGTGGCCACCGCCCGCGCCCACTCCGACGCGGCGTCGCTGAAAATCTCCAGCGACATTTTCTCCCTACTCGGCGCCAGTTCCTCGCTGAGCAAATGGAACCTCGACCGCTTCTGGCGCAACGCAAGGGTCCACACCACCCACGACCCGATCCGCTGGCGCTTGCACCACGTCGGCAACTACTACCTCAACGGCGTCGACCCCGGCGAATACACCGCGATCCTCAACGCCAAGGAAAAACAGGGCGCGACCAGCCCCGGACGGTGATCCCCCAGGCACCGCCTCCCCTTGTAGGAGCGAGGCTTGCCCGCGAAGGCGCCCTAAAGCCCTATGCAAAATCCAAAGGCCCCATCGCCAGCAAGCCGGCTCCTACAAGGACGGCGTTCCACCTGAACAAATGCGAAACCCTGTAGGAGCGAGGCTTGCCCGCGAAGGCGCCCTAAAGCCCTATGCAAAATCCAAAGGCCCCATCGCCAGCAAGCTGGCTCCTACGGGTTCGGCGTTCCACCTGAACAAATGCGAAACCTTGTAGGAGCTGGCTTGCCGGCGATGGCGTCCTCGAAATCGATGCAAATTCAAAGGCCCCATCGCCGGCAACCTGATCGTGTCCGCACACCACACAGAGCTTTTTCATGATCGAAAAACATCCTCTCTTGCGCAGCCTGGCGATTTACCGGGAGATGCCCTGGCGCTTCGCCCTGGTGGCGGCGTTGTACATCGCGGTGAACCTCGGGCTGGTCTGGCAGCAATGGCTGATCGGCCACGCCGTCAACGACGTCAGCGCCGGCCGTGCGGTTGTCCGGCAAGCCGATGGCAGTCTCGACGCCAGCCTCGGCTGGTACTGGTTGTGGCTGATGCTCGCCGTGGCGTTCGGCCGTGGCGTGTTGCAATACGCCGCCAGCGTACTGTCGCTGGTGCTCAGCCAGGAACTGCTGACGCGCCTGCGCGAGCGCATCCTGCAGCAGGTGCAAACCCTGCACCTGGGTTATCACTGGCAGCACGGCATGGGCGAAATGATCACCCGCACCACCCGCGATGCCGACAAGGTGCGCGATGCGCTGATCAGCTTCTGGCGCCAGGTGGTGGAAACCCCGCTGGTGGTGCTGGCCACCGTCGGCCTGCTGAGCTGGTACAACCCGCTGCTGGGGTTGGTGCCGCTGCTGCTGACGGTGTTCGGCCTGTGGATTTTCGTGCGTCAGACCGAGCGTCTGGTCAGCCTCGACCGCACCGTCGGCGAGGCCTACGACCGGGTCAATCAGGACCTCAGCGAAGGCATCGGCGGCGTGCGGGTGATCAAATCGTTTGGTCTGGAACACAGCCGCATCCAGCGTTTCGCCGGGCAGGTGGCGGTGTTCGCCGAGCACGCCCGCCAGGCCCTCGCCTATTCCAGTTCGCGGATTCCGTTGCCTCAAGCGGTCGTCGCGCTGGGGCATGTGTGGATTCTGGTGTACGGCGCGCACCTGGTGGCCACCGCGCAATTGGGTATCGGTGAACTGGTGACCTCACTGCTGATCGCCACCACCCTGGTGTTCCGCATCGAAGGCATTGGCCGGGTGATGCAGACCTTCGCCGACGCACGCTCCAGCGCCGAAAGGATCTGGCAACTGCTGGACGAGCCTGCGGCGATCCGCAGCGGCAACGCAATCCTGCCCGATACGCCGCTGGGGCTGAAACTGGAACACGTCAACGTCAGCGCACCGGGTGGAGGCCTGGACATTCTTCATGACTGCTCACTGACCGTGCAGCCCGGCGAAATCGTCGCGCTCGTCGGCGCCACCGGCACTGGCAAGAGCCTGTTGGCGAGCCTGCTGCCACGCCTCAGCGACATCAGTTCCGGGCGCCTGCTGATCGGTTCGGACAGCGCCGGCTGGCAAGACATTCGCCAGTTGAACCTCGACGAATTGCGGCGCCGGGTGCACGTGGTGCCGCAGGAAAGCTTCCTGTTTTCCGACACCCTGGCGGCCAACCTGCGCCTGACCGCACCCGACGCCAGCGACCAACAACTGCGTCACGGTTTGCGCCTGGCCGCCGCCGAAGATGTGCTGGAACGCCTGCCACACGGCCTGGCCACGCCGCTGGGGGATCGCGGCGTGACCTTGTCCGGCGGCCAGCGCCAGCGTCTGAGCCTGGCCCGCGCACTGCTTGGCGAGCCGGACATTCTGTGCCTGGACGACGCCACCAGCGCGCTGGATGCGATCAGTGAACGCCAGGTACTCAACAACATTCGCCAGTTGCGCCGCGATCAGGGCCGGGCCACCACGTTGCTGGTGATCTCCAGCAAGCTCTCGACCATCCTCCTGGCCGACCGCGTGCTGATGCTGCAGGGCGGCAAAATCGCCGCCAACGGCACCCACGAAGCCTTACTCAAAACCCATTCGGACTACCGCGACCTGCTAGGGATCGACCATGGCTAACCCAATCGCCGGCAAGGCCCTGAGCGATATCGAAATCGAAGAAATGCTCGCCCGCAAGACCCTCGACCGCAGCATGTTCAGTCGGCTATTGCCGCTGCTCAAACCGATTCGCCGGCACATTGTCGGCGTCATCGGCATTGAACTGCTGCTGGTGTTCACGGTGTTTCTGCGGCCGTGGTTTGTCCGCGAATTGCTCGACCGTGGGCTGATTCAACAGAACGATCACTGGCTGCTCGACGAACGCCTGGTGCTGTGGCTCGGTCTCGGATTGGCGGCCAGTTGGCTCGGGCGTTTCCTGCTCGCCGGTGTCTCGCAGTTTGTCGCAGGCAGCGCGGCGATCCGCGTACTCAATGACTTGCGGGTGCGCGTATTTGCCCATGTGCAGAGCTTGAGTGTCAGCTACTTCGACCGGACCAAGGCCGGGCGGATCATTTCTCGCGCCGACCGCGATGTCGACGCCCTCGAACCGCTGCTGATTCAGGGCCCGCCCGAACTGCTGGGCGCATTGCTACGCTGTGGCCTGGCTTCGGTGATGCTGTGGCGGATCGACCCGCGATTCTTTCTCAGCCTCGCCGCCACGGTGCCGTTGCTGGTGTTGGCGACCTGGAGTTTCAAACGCATTTCCCAACGCAACTGGGCCAAGGTCGCGGAAAACCGCAGCCGTTTCACCGCGCATCTGGTGGAGAGCGTCAGCGGCGCACGCATGTTGCAACAATGCGCCCAGCAAGCGCCCAACCTGCGGCGCTATCGCGGCTTGCTGGATGATTTCAATCAGGCGCTGATTCGCGGCAGCCTGCGATCCAGCTGGTTTGCACCGTTCACCGCGCTGCTCAGCTCCGCCGGCATGGCGGTGTTGTTGCTGGTGGGCGCCTATGGTCTGGCGCAGGCGGATGTCACCGTGGGCCAGGTCGCGGAAAGCCTGTTTTATGTGTTCCTGTTTCTTGGGCCGTTGCAGGAACTGTCGGACCTGTTCGAGCGTTACGCCACCGGATCGGCCTCGGCGCAGCGGATCTTTTTGCTGCTCGACACGCGTCCGGAGATCAGCGACAGCACCACCCCGCAACACTTGGGCAAGGCCCGCGGCGAAGTCAGTTTTGAACGGGTGCGGTTTGCCTACGATGCCGGCAGTTCTTCACCGGTGATCAATGACCTCGACCTGCAGATTCCGGCCGGCGAAGTGCTGGCGATCGTCGGCCCCTCGGGCCATGGCAAGAGCACGCTGGTGCAGTTGCTGACGCGTTTTTACGAGGTGCAGTCGGGGGCGGTGAAGCTCGATGGCGTTGATATCCGCGACCTCACCCAGCATGAACTGCGGCGCAACGTCGGCGTGGTGCTGCAGGACAATGTGCTGTTCAGCGGCAGCATCCTCGACAACCTGCGCCTCGCCGCGCCCCAGGCGGACGATGCCCGGCTGATTGCTGCTGCCCGGGAACTGGGAGCGGACGAAGTGCTGGAACGCCTGCCGCATCAGTACCAGACCGAAGTCGGGCCGCTGGGCGGGCACTTGAGCCATGGCCAGCGGCAACTGGTGTGCCTGGTGCGCGCCTACCTCGCGGACCCGGCGGTGCTGGTGCTGGACGAAGCGACTTCGGCGGTCGACATCCACACCGAGCGACGCATTCAGCGCGCGTTCCGCCGACTGTGCGAGGGCCGCACCGCGATCATCATCGCCCACCGCCTGGCAACCATTCGTGATGCCGACCGCATTGCAGTGATCCGTCATGGCCGCCTGGTCGAACAAGGGCCGCACAGCCAATTGATCGACCAGGGTGGCGCCTATGCGGCGTTGTACCAGACCTATCTGCGCAGCGCCGAAGCGGGTGCATCGATCGATGACATCGTCGCCACCACACCGGCGTAACGAAAACCGCAATCGCTTGTAGGAGCCGGCTTGCTGGCGATGCGGATTGCGCGGTGTGTCAGGCAGGCCGCCATCGCTGGCAGGCCAGCTCCCACAGGGGATTGGCGTCGTACACGAAACCTGTAGGAGCCGGCTTGCCGGCGATAGCAATCTGCAAAACACCACAAACCCCTCTGCTGCACCCCGAACAACCATTGCTGACAGACTGCTGCTACAGCAGCACCTCCCACCGCCAACACCGTTTCTCCCCCCGTCAAACCCCTGCCTCCGCTGACTCAAACCCACCCCGCCGACCATGGCATGTCCGTTGCAACCACCCCTGCCAAGGCGTCCTCGCACCTGCGCGACGCAACGCGTACTTGAATCAGGAGCATCCCATGAGCACTGAATTTTTCTGGCGTCTGCCGCTGGGCACCGATGGTCCGCAACTGACCACCGACAAACACAATCGTGGCAATCCGGACTATCGACCGGGCAACATCGCACCGGGGCGCTTGCCCAACGGCGAACCGGATGACTTCACTTACATCGACTACATCGCCCAGGTCGCGAAAGCGGCGGAACTGGCCGGGTTCGAAGGTGCCCTGCTGCCCACCGGCCCGGAGCCGTGGATTGCCGCAGCGGCCCTGGCCCGGGAAACCCGCCGGATCAAATTCCTGATCGCCTTCCAGGCCACCTGGACCTTGCCGGCCTATGCCGCGCAACAAGCGGCCATCCTGCAAAACCTCAGTCGCGGCCGCCTGGAGTGGAACATCATCACCGGCGGCAACCCGGCCAGTCAGCGGGCCAACGGTGACTTCCTCGAACACGACCTGCGCTACAAGCGCACCGGCGAATTCCTCGACATCATCCAGGGTCTTTGGCAGAACGAACGCTTCTCCTACGACGGCGATATCTACCAACTGGAGAACGGCGCCCTGCCCCATGGCTTGCAAAACGAACGCAAACCCGGCGTGTATTTCTCCGGTTTTTCCGATGCCGCACTGGATGTCGCCGCCAAACATGCCGACGTTTACCTGAATTGGGCCGAGCCGATCGACAAGCTCAAGCCGCACATCGAGCGGGTACGCGAATTGGCGGACAAACAAGGTCGCAGCGTGCGCTTCGGCCTGCGCGTCGACCTCTTCGCACGCGAAACCGAAGAGCAGGCCTGGAAAGATCTGCGCCGCCAGTTCGACAAGCTCGAAGGCAAGAGCAGCGTGGTCGCCAAAGGCTTTACCAGCGGTTCCGATTCAGTCGGTGGCGCACGGCAAACGGCTTACCACCAGAACGTCGATCGCTTTGATGACCTGATCATTGGCCCGAACCTGTGGGCCGGTTTCGCCAAGGCCAAACCCGGGCCGACCGTGGGCCTGGTGGGCAGTCACCAGAACATCGCCGAACGCCTGTCGGAATACCGCGACGCCGGTTTCTCGACCTTCATCCTCGCCGGCAATCCGCACCTGGAAGAAGCCCTGCGCATCGGTCAGGAAGTGCTGCCGCTGGTGCACCAGCGCCCTGTCGCCCAACCGCAAACTCACTTGAAGGCCAGCGCCTGAGCGCGGCGGGAGAATCATTGATGACGCAAGCCCTCGACACCCTCTGGTACACCCGCTGCCCGGTCCCGACCGGGCTCGGTATCGCCGTGCAAAAAGGCTGGCTGCAAGACACCGTCGGCGCGCTCGGCACCGAGGTTCAATCGCTGCGCGAGTCCACTGACAAAGCGGTTCGCGAATCGCACTTCGATCACACCTTGCGCAACTCGGTACGCCACGGCGGCAACATCCCGGCAATCTGGGCCCGTGCGCAGGGCCGGGAAACCCGGGTCATCGGCCTGTCCTGGGCTGATGAAGTGCAACTGATCCTGACCCGCGCCGACAGCGGCATCAAAACCGTCAAGGACCTCAGGGGCCGTCGTTTCGGTCTGCCGGACTGGGCCGGCGCGCAGATCGACTTCACCCGCGCCCAGGCCCTGCGCGGCCTGGAAAACGCCCTGAAACTCGAAGGCCTGCAAGTCGGCGACGTGCAATTGGTGAACTTCCGTTATGACGGCACGTTCAGCGACCCGCAGGTGCAAACCGTCAACGGCACACCGGTCAGCGCGCAACGGGTCGAGGGGCGCAACCTGGAACTGGTGGGCCTGCTGCGCGGTGAGGTCGATGCGATTTTCCTCAAGGGCGCGAGTGCCGCCCGGCAGGCCCACGAGTTTGGCCTGCACACGGTGATCGACACCGGCTCGCACCCGGAACCGCTGATTCGCAGCAACAACGGCACCCCGCGCACACTGGCCGTGGACCTGAACCTGCTGGACCAGCATTTCGATGTGGCCACCGGCATTCTTGATTCGGTGCTGCGCGCCGAACAATGGGCGCACACCCATCCGGAAGAAACCCGTCGCTACCTGGCTCGGGAAACCAACAGCAGCGAGTACTGGGTCAGCGCCGCGTACGGCGACGACGCGCACCTGCGCCTGCGCACCGAACTCGACGAACAGGCCATCGCCGCGTTGCAGGATTTCACCCACTTCCTGCATCGCTGGCGCTTCATCCCGAAAAGCTTCGACGTGCGCGACTGGATCGATCCGCGGCCGTTGCAAGCGCTGCTGGCAACACCCACCGCACTGGCTGGCTAACCCGCCGGATTTCATGGATTGGAACTGAAGACCCTTATGAGCAAACCACTCGATACCCTTTGGTACACCCACAGCCCGGTGCCCACCGGGCTTGGCATCGCCGTGCAGTCCGGACGCCTGGCGGAAGCCTTTCTGCCGTTCGGCACCAATATCCAGTCCTTGCGCGAGTCCAGTGAACGGGAAGTTCGCGAAGCTCATTACGACCATCACCTGAAAAATTCGGTGCGTCACGGCGGCAATATTCCAGCGATCTGGGCCTACGCCAGCGGCGTGCAAACCCGCGTACTGGGGTTGTCCTGGAGCGACGAGGTGCAGTTGATCCTGACCACTGCGGAAAGCGGCGTGAAGAGCATTCGCGACCTGAAGAACCGCCGCTTCGGCCTGCCGAAATGGGCCAACGTGCAGATCGATTTCACTCGCGCCCAGGCCCTGCGCGGACTGGAAAACGCCCTCAAGCTTGAAGGCCTGGAGGTGTCCGACGTCGAGCTGGTGGATTACCCCTACGGCGGTACTTACAGCGACGATCAAAAACAGCATGTCTTCGGCTCGGAAGTCAGCCTCGGTGTCACGCGCTTCAGCAAGCGCAACAACGAACTGATCGGACTGCTGCGCGGCGACATCGACGCGATTTTCCTCAAGGGTGCGCACGCCGTGCACCTGGCGAACGAGTTCGGCTTGCAGGTGGTGGTCGATACCGGCTCGCACCCTGACCCGTTGATTCGCTCGAACAACGGCACGCCACGGACCCTGACCGTGGACACGCACCTGCTGCACGAACATTTCGATGCCAGCGTGAAAATCGTCGACACCGTGCTGCGCACCGAGCAATGGGCGTGGGCCAATCCGGAAGAAACCCGACGCTTTTTGGCGCGGGAACTCAATACCAGCGAGTACTGGGTGGCCGCTGCGTATGGTGAGGATGCGCATCGGCGTTTGCGCACAACCCTGGATGCGCGCTCGATTGAAGCGTTGCAGGATTTCACCGATTTCCTGCATCGCTGGGATTTCATTCCACGCCGGTTCGATGTGCGCGACTGGATTGATTTCAGCGTGCTGGAAAAGGTGATTGGTTCGACGTCACGATTGGCGGTTTGAGGTTTTTTTCGTTTGTGAGGGCCCCATCGCCGGCAAGCCGGCTCCTACAGGATCACCGATAACCTGTAGGAGCCGGCTTGCCGGCGATGGCGTATTCAACATCACCGCATTGCTCGCCTGGCAACACACCCTCGCCCCACTCCTGCTGCTCCAGCAACACCCGCCAAGCAACTTTCTGCTGAATCCCCGACAGGCACTTAGCGCCAGACTGGATCCAACTAACTCACTTATTAAAAATCGTCTTTAACGGCAACTTAAAGAAACTATTTAATCGTTATATTTCAATCATTTAACAAAACTAAAACCCCTAAAAAACAATCTGGCACGATCTCTGCTCTACCCCTATTAGCGAAACTTTAACGGGGGAGATTCACATGCATAAACTTAATCCAATCACCAAGAGTATCTGGTTAACCTTGCTGCTGTCCGGGGGGACTGTCAGCGAGGGGCTGCTGGCGGCGCAATCCAAGGACGCAGACAGCGACAAGACCACCACGGAGCCTTCACTCAAGACGGTCACCGTCACCGCTCAACACCGGGAAGAAACCCTGCAAGAGGTTCCGGTGGCCGTGTCGGCGGTACAGGGCACCAGCCTGATAGCCGATGGCGTGCGCAATATCGGCGACATCACCACATTCGTTCCCAACGTAGCGGCGAAGAACCCCGACGGTGATGGCCGGCCGCGTTGGTACATTCGCGGCCTCGGCACCGGTGATACGGGCGCGGCCACGGTGTTCCCGGTGGGGATCTACGCCGATGACGTGTACCTGAACGCGCCGATTGCCGGTGGCGGGCCGTTGTTCGACCTGGAACGCGTGGAGATTCTGCGCGGTCCGCAAGGCACGCTGTACGGCAAGAACACCACCGCCGGCGCGGTGAACATCATTTCCAAAAAGCCGACTTTCGACACTGACGGTTTCGGCACCATCGGCTTCGGCAGCAAGAACGAACGCATCGTCAGCGGTGCCCTCGGCGGCGCGCTGGTGGATGAAAAACTCGCCGCACGGGTGGCGCTGTATTCCGAAGAGCGCGACGGTTTCCAGAAGAACCTCGTCGACGACAACACCTACGGCGACGTCAACAAGAAAGCCGTACGCCTGCAATTCCTCGCCCAGTTGAACCCGGACCTGGATGCCCTGCTGAAGATCCACAGCCGTGAATTCAAAGGCGATGGCAGCAACGGCTCGCTGGCCGTCGGGCGTTACTACAACGTCGGTTATCAACGACCCAACGGGCGCGACACCGCGCTGAACGTCAACGAGGATTCCAAGCTTGATCACGACGGCACGTCGCTGACCCTGAACTGGAATTTGGGTGATTACACCCTGACGTCGATCAGCGCTTATGACTACATCCGTGGCCAGTCCACCAGCGATGCCGACTACACGCCTTTTGAGGTGAACGGCGCGGCGATTTCCGATAACAAATACACCCAGTACTCGCAAGAAATCCGCCTGGCGTCGCCGCAGCAGGAGACCCTGCGCTGGCTTGCCGGTGCGCATTACTTCCACGAAGACCTCGACAGCTCGGCCCAGCGCATCATCACGCCCGGCCCGACGCCCAACGGCACCGGCTCGAACCAGACCGGCGGCGCCACCGATTTTCGTGACCTCAACTTCGACCACACCACCGACAGCTATGCGTTGTTCGGCAACCTGACCTACGACTTCACCGACGATTTCAGCGTCACCGGTGGCCTGCGCTGGACCCAGGAAAAGAAAGACATCGACCTCAACCTGACCCAACTGACCCGCACCACCGCCAACGGCCCGCTGGTGCCACTGGGCGGCGCCGGCACCAACGGCAATCGTCAGGAAGACAAGACCTGGGAAGCCTGGACGTACGACCTGACGCCGGAATACCGGATCAACGACAACGTGCGCGTGTTCTTCCGTTATGCCCATGGTTTCCGTTCCGGCGGCTTCAACACCGGGCTGTCGACCAGCCTTGCGCAACTGACCACGGTTGATCCGGAACAACTCGACGCCTACGAAATCGGTCTCAAGTCCGAGTGGTTCGACCATCGCCTGACGGCCAACGCCAACATCTTCTACTACGACTATTCGGACATTCAGGTGAACCTGCTGACGGTCAACAACGGCGTGTTGACCACCGCGCTGACCAACGGCGCCAAGGGTACGGTCAAGGGCGCCGAGCTGGAGCTCGAAGGCCAGCCGACGGACTACCTGCACTTGCGGGCGGCGGTGTCGTTCCTCGATACCGAATACACCGATTTCAAAAACACTAACCCGACCACAGGCGCCGTCACCGGTGACTACAGCGGCAACAGCTTCGTGCGTTCGCCACGCAACGTGGTGTCGCTCGGTGCCGATTACACCTTCCCGCTGGAGATCGGCGGCAAGCTGGTGGCCGGTGGTGACGTGAGTTTTCGCGACAAGGAATACTTCCTCGCCGATCGCCAGAGCAGCGCCGACAAGACGCTCAGCCAGCCCCATTACACCCTGGCCAACACCCGCCTGACCTGGTTCAGCCCGGATGAAAAACTCAGCGTCACCGGTTTCGTCAACAACCTCACCGACCGTCGCTACCAGGTCCATGGCCGGCCCAACGGCACCCTCGGTCAGTACGTCATCACCTACGGCGACCCACGCACCGTCGGCCTGAGCGTGACCAGCCGCTTCTGATCCCGGTTCACACACCTCTCCTGTAGGAGCCGGCTTGCTGGCGATGGGGCCCGTGAGCCTTGCATCGCCGGTTAGGACGCTATCGCCGGCAAGCCGGCTCCTACAAGGGTCGTGTCGTCCGCAATTTATGTAACACCGCTCAACCTGTAGGAGCTGGCTTGCCAGCGATGGGGCCCTGAAGGCGCGCATCGCCGGTTAGGACGCCATCGCCAGCAAGCCGGCTCCTACAAGGTCCGCGCACTTTTGGAAGGACTCTTTTATGTTCCATCGCACTCCGTTGGCCGGCGCTATTGCGCTGGTCATTGGCAGCCTTGCCGTGCCTGTTTCGGCTGCCGAAACCCAACCCACCGCCAGCAGCGATCACCTGGACACTGTCGTGGTGCTCGGTACCCGGCGCAGTGATGTCACCGCACTGGAAAGCGCCGCGCCGGTAGACGTCTTGACCGGCGAGCAATTGCAGCAGACCGGTGCCAGCGACCTGTCCGGTGCGCTCACGGCCCTGTCGCCCTCGTTCAGCTATCCGCAATCGCCCCAGGGCGCGTTCGCCGGTTCCATCGCCCAGGGCGCTTCGTTGCGAGGCCTCGCTTCCGATCAGGTGCTGGTGCTGGTCAACGGCAAGCGCCGCCACACCAGCGCCAACGTCACGCGGCAAAGCCTGGTCAATGGCCGTGGCGCCGCCGCGGTCGACCTGAGCCTGATTCCCTTGAGCTCGATCCAGCGCGTCGAAATCCTGCGCGACGGCGCCGCCGCTCAATACGGCTCCGACGCCATCGCCGGGGTGATCAACATCGTGCTCAAGGAAAAGGACGACGGCGGCAACCTCGGTTACCGCTTCGGCGGCTACGACAAGGGTGACGGCATCCAGCGCAAGCTCAGCGGCTGGAAAGGTTTCGCCCTGCCCAACGACGGCTTCCTGACCCTGAGTTTCGACGCCGGCAGCCAGGACCCGGCCAGCGACACCAACCCTGACAACCGGATCTTCTACCCCGGTTCCACCAGCATCAACACGCCGCGCGAGCAGAACAACCGCTACCGCACCTGGCGCTGGGGCTCGGGCAATGTCTCGGACCAGTACAACTTCGCCGCCAACAGCGAAGTCGGCATCGGCGACGGCCTGACGGCCTACGGTTTCGCCACCTACTCGCACAAAAACACCGACGCCGAAGGCTTCTTCGACCCGCCCACCACCCTGCGCAACAACTACAGCAGCACCGCGTTGCAGCGCTTCCCGGACGGGCGCCTGCCGATCACGCGCTATTCGCTGGAAGACTATGCGCTGACCGGCGGCCTGCGTTACGAAGACGACCTTCTGGGTAAATTCGACTTCGCCGTGAACCATGGCAACAACACCCTGAAGTCCACCGACCGTAACGCGATCAACCCCAGCTGGGGCGCCACCAGCCCGGAAAAAATCTTCACCGGCGAACGGGAGGCCGATCAGACCAACGTGACGCTGGACTGGGTGCGGGATTTCCCCACCGACCTGCTGTTCAAGCCGCTGACGCTCTCGGCCGGCCTGGCCTGGCGTCAGGAGAATTACGAGCTGAGCGCCGGCGAAGCGGCTGGCTGGCAGAACGGCCCGTTGTTCAACACCGTCGACCCGGTCACCGGCCGGCGCATTCCGGGTTACTACTCGGGCATCACCCAGGTCGATGCGGCTTCACTGGACCGCAACGTGCTGGGTGCCTACATCGACGTCGAAGGGCAGATCACCGAGAAATTCCAGGCCGGCGTCGCGGTGCGCACCGAGCACTATTCGGACTTTGGCGACACCACCAACGGCAAACTGTCGCTGCGTTATGACTTCACCCCGCAGATCGCCGCACGGGCCACGGCCAGCACGGGTTATCGCGCGCCGTCGCTGGTGCAGAGCGGCTTGTCTTCGTTCAGCGTGCAGGTGGTCGAGCAGCCGCCCGGCAGCGGCAACTTCGTCGAAGTGCAGCAACGCACATTGCGCGCCGACAGCCCGGAAGCGGCGCTGCTGGGCGGCAAGTCGCTGAAACCGGAAGAGTCCACCAGTTATTCCCTGGGCCTGGTCTGGCGCCCGTTGGCCAACGCGTCGGTGACGCTGGACGCCTACCGGATCGACATCGACAACCGCATCACCCTCTCCGATCAGTTGCCGGCGACGGTGGTGTCGCCGATTTTCGCCGGCACGCCCTACGCGAACATCCAGAGCGCGGCCTTCTACACCAACGTTGCCGACACCCGCACCGACGGGATCGAGCTGATGGGTAACTATCAGCTGGACCTGCAGCAATGGGGCCGCCTGAACCTGAGCAGCGGCATCAGCCAGAACAACACGAAAATCACCGCGTTGCGCGATGTCGGCAATATCAAGGGCTCGCAGATTGTCGGCCGTACCACCCAGGGCCTGATCGAGGACGGCACACCGGAAACCAAACTGGTGCTGAGCGCCAACTGGCTGTTTGATGAATGGGGTGTGACCGTGGCTCAGCGTCGTTACGGTGAATGGAAAAGCCTCAACGCCACCAACCCGACCCTGGACCAGACCTACAGCCCGCAATGGGTCACGGACCTGGATGTGTCGTACACCTTCAACAAGGCGCTGAAGCTGTCGGTGGGCGCGATCAACCTGTTCGACACGCACCCGGACAAGGCGGAAGGCGCGCAGTTGTACGGCGTACCGAAATACTCGATCACCAGCCCTGAAGGTGCGCAGGGTGCGTTCTATTACACCAGCGTCAGTTACGAATTCTGACGCGGGTGCTGATGGGGTGTTGCTGGGGCAGCAATGGGTGCTGGTGAAGCACCACCGCTCTTGTAGGAGCCGGCTTGCCGGCGATGCGGTCTGCACGATTTCGGGTGTGCATGATGCCGTCATCGCCAGCAAGCTGGCTCCTACAGGGGCTGTGTGTTGCCAGGTGCATCGCGGCTGGCACAGCTCTTGCGATATCCCTGCGGTACTTCGCCGAAATAAGACCCGCCATGCGTACCCGACGTCTGTTGTTTTCCCTGACCTGGCTCATCTCCCCTGCCGCCCTGCTGTTGCTCTGGGCGGTGGTGGCCGAGGCCGGGATTTTCCCGCGCAACCTGCTCGTCCCGCCCGCTCAGGTGTGGCAGACCTTCGAGGAACTGTCGGCCAGCGGTGAGCTGCTCGACCACTTGCTCAACAGCCTGTCACGGCTGGGGCTGGGTTTCGGCATCGGCTCGCTGCTGGGCCTGGCGTTCGGGGTGCTGATGGCGTTGTCGAAGAACGTCGAGATCTACTGCTCGCCGCTGTTCCATACCCTGCGTCAGATCCCCAGCATCGCGCTGATCCCGATGTTTGTGCTGCTGTTCGGCATCGATGAAACCTTCAAGATCATCATCGTCGCCAAGACCGCGTTCTTCCCGGTGGCGTTGGCCGCCAGTGAAGGGGTCAAGGCCATTCCGCGCAGCTACTTCGAAGTCGCCGATGTGTATCGCCTGCGCTGGCCGACGTTTGTTCGCGCCATCGCCCTGCCCGCTGCCGCGCCGCCGATCATCACCGGTTTTCGCATCAGCCTGACCCGCGCCTGGGTGGTGTTGGTGGCCACCGAGTTGCTGGCCGCCGACAGCGGTCTGGGGCAGATGATCGAAATGAGCCGGCAGATGTTGCGCATTGATGTGGTGATGGTCGGGATTGTGGTGACCGGCGTTATCGGTTTCGCCCTGGACTTCACCTTTCGCCAACTGGAACAGCGGCTGTTCCGCTGGCAGACCCGCTAGGAGCCGATGATGATTCGATTGCTTGCCAAATCCCGTGGCCTGCTGCTGCCGCTGCTGTTGATCGGCGGCTGGGAATACCTGTCGCGCCAGGGTGCCGCCGGCGCGTACGCCTTTGTGCCGTTGTCCGCGATCGGCGCAGCGTTGATTGAACTGTTGGCCAACGGCGAGTTGCTGGTGAACCTGCTGGCCAGTCTGGCCCGCACCAGCACCGGCCTGGCACTGGGGATTGTCTTCGGCGTGCTACTGGGGGTGCTGATGGCGCTGTCGGCTGTGGCCAATCGGCTGGTCGGACCGCTGTTTCATTCGATCCGCCAGGTACCGATGCTCGGCTGGATTCCGTTGATCGCCATGTGGTTTGGCAATGGCGAGTTTTCCAAAGTGTTGATCGTCAGTCTCGCGGCGTTCTATCCGATGGTCCTCAACACGTATCAGGGTTTCAGCCATGTCGAGAAGCGCTATCGCGAGGTCGGCCAGGTGCTGGTGCTGAGCCGCCGGCAACGCTTTCGTCATGTGCTGCTGCCGGCGGCGCTGCCGAGCATTGCCACCGGCGTGCTGCATGCGCTGGCGTTTGCCTGGGTCACTGCGGTAGGCAGCGAACTGTTCCTGTCTTCGGGCGCCGGCCTGGGCAACCTGATGATGAACGCCGAAGCCGGCTCACGCATGGAAGTCATCGTCCTCAGCGTGCTGTGCATCGGCCTCTGCGGTTACCTGATGACCCTGCTGTTCACTCTTCTTAGCCGCCATCTGCTGCGCTGGCGCAACATTCGCTGAAAGGCCGATAACCATGAACGCAATTGCCCAACACGCTGTGCCACACAGCACCTCATTACACACCGGTGCGCTGCAGATTCGCGGCCTCAGCAAGGCCTACCGGATCGAAGGCCAGCCTTTGCCGGTGCTGCAGCAGATCAATCTCGACGTTCGTCCCGGTGAGTTCGTCAGCATCGTCGGTGCCAGCGGTTGCGGTAAGTCGACGCTGCTGCGGCTGATCGTCGGGCTGGAGGACGACTATGAAGGCGACATTCTGCTGGATGGCAAACGGGTGGTCGGCACCAGCCTGGAACGCGGGATCGTGTTTCAGGACCATCGGCTGTTTCCGTGGATGACCCTGAACCAGAACATTGCCCTGGCGTTGAAAAACCATCCGTTGTCCAAGGCAGAAAAGGACCGTTTGGTGGCCGAGCACATTGCGCTGGTCAACCTCGAAGGTTTTGAAAACGCCTACCCACACCAGTTGTCCGGCGGCATGGCGCAGCGCGCGG
This sequence comes from Pseudomonas sp. BF-RE-21, assembly GCF_019947305.1. Classification (NCBI taxonomy): domain Bacteria; kingdom Pseudomonadati; phylum Pseudomonadota; class Gammaproteobacteria; order Pseudomonadales; family Pseudomonadaceae; genus Pseudomonas; species Pseudomonas sp. BF-RE-21. Next base: position 16,704 of record NZ_JAGYGF010000036.1, read on the forward strand.
CCATCGCCCGCGCACTGATCAACCAACCGAAAGTGCTGCTGCTCGACGAACCCCTCGGCGCCCTCGACGCCTTGACCCGGGTGCGCCTGCAACACGAGTTGCAACGCATCTGGGTGCAACAGCGCTGCACAGTGATCATGGTCACCCACGACATCGAAGAAGCGCTGTACCTGGGCGACCGGGTCATCGTGATGGACGCCCACCCGGGCCGGATCAAGCACGAAATCAAGGTCGACCTGCCCCACCCACGGGACCGGGCTTCAACGGTTTTGCAGGGGTACAAGGAACAGCTGCTTGAGGAATTGGTGGGGCATTAAACGCTGGACCTGTAGGAGCCGGCTTGCTGGCGATTGAAGCGACGCGGTGTGTCCGATGCGCCGCCATCGCCGGCAAGCCGGCTCCTACAAGGTCATTTGATAAACACAGAATCCTGTAGGAGCTGGCTTGCCGGCGATGGCGTCTGGCTTGACACACCGCGTCGCTTCAATCGCCAGCAAGCCGGCTCCTACAGGGTCAGGGGGCATTTAGAGTCCTCCTGGCAGTTGGCTTTCAAAAGAACCAAAAGGAATTAATAAATACATAAACAGTATTTATCGTTATAAAAATATCCGCGTAGTCTCAGACCATCCCGTCATTCACCACGACAGTGAAGAGCCCTATGAATCCGACCGCCAACATCATCGACTTCGCCAACTACCGCAAACGCAAACAAGCGCAGCAACGGGCACGGGCCATGTGGGAAATGTATGCACGCAATGCTGGCCTGCAGGCCTTTCAGTGGGTTCAGGCTTCGCGTTCGACCGAGACTCGTCAGGCGTGAATACACAAAACCCCTCGCGCTTTCTGGCGAGCGCTGACGAACCCGTGCTGGACCTGAACAACCTCGAATCACTGGAAGAAGACCCGATCTGCGAGCGGGTCGCGCAAAACCTGCAACGCCTGCGGGGCAAGCGTCACCTATCCCTCGACGCCCTTGCGCGACAATGCGGTGTGAGCCGGGCGATGCTCGCGCAGATCGAATCCGGACGCAGCGTGCCGTCGATCAAAGTGCTGTGCAAAATCGCCAAAGGCTTGAAGGTTTCGGTGGCCGCATTTCTTGAACATCGGGCCTTTGAAGGGGTGGCCGTGTTATCGGCGAGCCAGAGCAAACGCCTGGTCAGCGCCAGCGGCGCCTTTGTCAGCCGAGCGCTGTTCCCGTTTGACGTGGCGCGCCAATCGGAGTTTTACGAACTGCGCTTGAGCCCATTGGGGGAGGACGTCTCCGAGGGCCATGGCCCCGGCGTCCAGGAGAACCTGGTGGTTTCGCAGGGCGTACTGGAAATCAGCGTCAACGACGAACGCTACCTGCTTTCCACCGGCGATTCGATCCTGTTTTACGCCGACCAACCCCACCGCTATCGCAACCCGGCGGACAGTGAAGCGGTGGCGTATCTGGTGGTGACTTACCCGGAACGCCTCGACTGACAAAACCGGCTTGCGGGTGATGGCGGCTCTGCTGACGCCATCGCCGGCAAGCCGGCTCCTACAGGGTGGGTGGTCAACTCCAACTCATCGAACGACGCAGACATTGTAGGAGCCGGCTTGCCGGCGATGGCGATCCCAAATACGCCTTCGCCGGCAAGCCTGGCTCCTACAGGGTCGTGGTTACCGCTATTTTTTCGGACGACATCAAACTGTAGGAGCCGGCTTGCTGGCGATGGCGATCTCAAGTACGCATTCGCCGGCAAGCCTGGCTCCTACAGGGTAGGTGGTCAACTCCAACTCATCGAACGACGCAGACATTGTAGGAGCCGGCTTGCCGGCGATGGCGATCCCAAATACGCCTTCGCCGGCAAGCCTGGCGCCTACAAAAAACAGCACATAAAAAAGCCCGGCCAATCTGCATTGGCCGGGCTTTTTAATGGCTGTCGCTCGAGATCAGCAGGTGCAGCACATCATCGGCATGCCATTGCAGCTCATCATCATCGGCATGCTGCAATCGTTCATCATTTTCATCATCAGGGTGCAGCAGTTTTTCATCATGTCCATGTTCATGCCCGCCATCGGCATGATTTTGCACATCATGCCGTCAGCCATCATGGTGCATTCCATCACGCACTTCATCGACGGCATCGGCATGCCCATCATCGGCATTGGCATCATCATGTTCATCATCGGCATGGCCATGGCCGCCTGGGACATGCACATCATGCTCATGTTGCCGCAGTGCATCATCATCGGCATGCCGCAGTTCATCATCATCTGCATCATTTCTGCGCTGTTCTTGAACATCGCCATGTCCATGCCAGCGGCCGGCATCATTTTGCACATCATGCCGTCGTCCATCATTTCGCACGTCATGGTCGCCATCATCATCGGCATGCCCATCATCGGCATCATCGGCATGTTGGCGTTCATCGGCATTTGCATCTGCATGGCGTTCATCATGGTGTTGTTCCCCAAAGGTTTGAATAGTTGGACGAAGCTGATGGCGCCGATTCTAAGGATTGGACCGGGGGCAACAAGATGACCATCGAACAGCGGAATTTGATGCTGGGGCAGCTTTAACGAGGTGGATGGAACGTCTATTTCTGCCTTAACCGCCATTCGGATTTGATTGCAGACACAACCCGATCCACAACGCTGATTTCACGGTTATGGATATGCAGAAGAGGTCTATTTAAATAACCGAAAGAAATAATCGTTCTAACTGAATGAATATTTTTTGAAGCACAGCTTATTTCAGGCAAAAAAAAATCCCAGGCAGCTGATGGACGCCTGGGATTTAAAAATGCATAAACCGTGGTGGTGAACGCGGTGCGGATATTACGGAATATTTCACCGTGTAACAAGATATTTTGACTCACCACCTGGTTACTAATCTTTCCAAGTCCTTAAATATCCACACTTTTTTTAAGGTCGAGTGACGACAAGCAGTCAACTACAAGTACCAGCGATATTCACGTGCATTGATGTCCTGCATAAATGCCAAATGGTCCTGACGCTTGTTTTCGCAGTAGACATTTACAAACTCCGCACCCAATCCCTCACGCAACTGCGCGTTGTGTTGCATGGATTGAACGGCCTCCAGCATCTCCAGCGGGAAGTTGATGCCACTGCTGCGATCTTCATTCAACGGTGCTATCGGTTGACGACCGGTTTCAAGTCCTTGTTCCAACCCGACCAGAATCGCCGCCAACACCAGATACGGGTTGGCATCGGCACCGGCGAGGCGATGTTCGATGCGCAGGTTTTTCGCGTCCGACTCAGGAACCCGCAAGCAGGCGTCCCGATCTTCAAAGCCCCAACTGGCACGCGTCGCGACATTCACGGTGCCGCTCAAGCGACGCAGCGCATTGTGGTTCGGCGCGAAGATCGGCATGCAATGCGGCAACAGTTCAAGGCAACCGGCCACGGCATGGCGCAGCGGCTGTTGGTCATTGGCCGCTAAAAGGTTATTGCCCGCCTCGTCGTACAGGCTCACATGAACATGCATGCCGCTGCCGGGGTGCTGCAAGTAAGGCTTGGCCATGAAACTGGCGCGGTAGTTGTGCTTGAGCGCCACGCCACGGGTGCTGCGGCAAAACAGCGCCGCCCAGTCGGCAGCCCGCAGGCCGTCATCCAGGTGACCGAAGTTGATCTCGAACTGCCCCGGGCCCAGTTCGGCAGTAATCACCGTGGTGTCGATGCCTTGCGCCCGCGCCGTCTCGACCATTTCATCGAGCACCGGCGCAAACCGCGACAGCCGTTCGATGTGCATGTTCGGCTGATCGTCCGCATCGTCGGTCAGCGGATCGCGCGCAAACTGCGGCAAGCCGTCACGCAACTGGCGATCGAACAGGTAGAACTCCAGTTCGAAAGCCACCACCGGAAAGATCCCTTTGCCAGCGAGGCGCTCCAGCACTTGCGCCAGCACTTCCCGTGGCTCGAAGACGATCGGTTTTTCAGTGCCGCTGGAGGTGATCAACATCTGCCCCAGCGGCTGTTTTTCCCAGTCGACGATTTTCAGCGTACCCGGCACCAACCGACGGGGCGCATCCGGGTCGCCGTCGTTGAAACAGTAGTCGCCGATTTTGAACAGCCCGCCTTGAGTGCCGAGCAATACACAATTCTGCGGCAGCTTGAGCGCGCTGCCGGCGGCGACCTTTTCGAGCATCTCGATCGGATAGCGCTTGCCGTAGAAATGCCCCGGGATGTCCAGGGAAATCAGGTCGACGTAGCGCACATCCGGAAAGCGCTGCCGAAATGCGCGCACTTCAGCAACCAGATCAGAGCAGACAGCATCCATCATGTTGTTCCTTGTTGTTTTTATCAGGTGTAAACCCAGAGCACCCGGGTGAGCTGATCGGTGAGATTGCCGTAGCGGCAATGGGTATGGCTGGCGAGTTGAAAGCTGTCCCCGGCCCCCAGAGTGACCGGTTGATTGTCATCCAGCCAAAGTGTCAGTTGCCCTTCGAGCACGTAACCGCCCTGCTCCGAGCTGTCATCCATGTGCCGGTCACCACTGCTGGCGCCGGGTTCAAGACGGCTTTCGAGCATCGAGAACGAGGCGCGCATTTTCGGCGAGACCAGAATGTCGGTGATGCCGTCGGCGTAATACAGCGTGCGGCGCTCGTCCGGACGGGTCACCCACGGCAAGGCCATGGGTTTGGGCAGGCTGTAGAAATAGGTGGTCGGCACGCCGAGGGTTTCGCTGATCGCGGTCAAGTCCGCCACGGTCGGACGTGACAATCCACGCTCGACTTGCGAAAGAAAACCGACGGAGCGACCGATCTTGTCCGCCAGTTCCTTGAGCGTGTATTTCTTGTGTTTGCGCAGGTCCTGAATCAGGATCGCCAGCGCCGAAATCTCTTCTTGCATGTCCATCTGAAAGCTTCCAGAAAATGTGCGTTTCAAAGGCTGTCGCGCAACCGATACCAGGCCTTGCCGATGGCCTCCAGGGGCGCAGCCATGTATTTGCCGCCGGGGAAGCTGCCGTTGACCAGGCCCTGATACAAGCCCAGCTCATCCGCCTGACCAAGTATCGCGTCGGACACGGCGCGGGCGCCGGCCAGGGTCGGCAGCACACCGTGGCCCGAATAACCCTGCAGCCAATAGAGATCGCCGCGTCGGCCAATGTCAGGTGTGCGTTTGAGCGTGAGGTCGATATGGCCGCCCCAGGCGAATTCCAGTTCGACGCCCTGGAGCTGAGGAAATACCCGTTGCAGGAACGGCCGGGTCGCGGCAGCGATGTCCTTCGGCATGCCGCCCAGGTAGGTGCAACCGCCGCCGAACAGCAAGCGGTTATCCGGTGTACGACGGAAATAATCGAGAACGAACTGATTGTCAGTGACGCAGACATTGCTTGGCAGGAGCGCGGTCGCCTGCGCTTGCGAGAGCGGCGCGGTGGCCACCTGATAGGTGCCGACCGGCAACACACAACTTGATAGCTGCGGATCGAGCCGGTCCAGATAGGCGTTGCACGCCAGCACCAGCACATCGGCCCGGATGCGTCCGCGCTCAGTGGTGACCACGTACCGGCCACCCTCCTCGCGGTAATTCAGCGCCTTGCTTTGTTCATGAATACGACCACCGGCGCGCTCGATGGCCGCCGCCAGGCCAAGTGCCAGTTTCAACGGGTTCAGGTGTCCGCCTTCAGGATCAAACAGGCCCGCCTGGTAGCGCTCGCTGGCGACCCATTGCGGCAACTGCTCACGGGGAATGAATTGCAATCCATCGTGGCCCCATTTGTGGCTCGCCTCGTGTTGCCACTCGGTCAGCAGGCTCACCCGTCGCGGCATCACCGATGTCCAGAGGTGGCCGGGCCGATAATCACAATCGAATTCATGCCGGTCGGGCAGCGCGCGCAGTTCCTGCGCAGCCCAGCGCATGCCGTCCCACAAGCGCCGCGCACGCTCATAACCCAGCGCGGCCTCCAGAGGCGGCATATCGCACGACCAACCGAGAATGGCCTGGCCGCCATTGCGCCCCGACGCCGCCCAAGCCACTCGACTGGCTTCCAGCAGCGTCACGCGTTTGCCCGCCAGGGCCAGTCGCAATGCTGTGTGCAAACCACTGAAGCCGGCGCCGATGATCAACACGTCGGTGTCGTGCTCGCCCTCCAACGCCGCACGTTCCACCAAGCGATCTGCGCAAGTGTGAGCGTAGTAACTGGCGACGTGGCGGGTGGATTGCTGGAACATGCGGGCCTCATGAAATTTTATTATTTAAATTTCATGAAAAAATACACACGTTATTTCACGAACGCAAGAACCTGTAGGAGCGAGCTTGTTCGCGATGGTGTGTCAGTCAACCTTATGTGGCTGACACTCCATCGCGAGCAAGCTCGCTCCTACAGGGATTCGGGTGATTTCCGCTCAGCGACTCAAGCGATCGGGATCAGCGGATCTGCTGCGGCCCATGCGGTTGCACGATCAGCTGCCGGCGGGTAGATCCACACAGTGTTGATCTGCGTCTTCAGGTTCTTGCCTTCCTGTTTCACCAATTTGACCTGACGGTCCCAGCCCTCGGTGTACACCGCGCCCCAGGCCCCCAGGTCCAGGCAGGTGACGTATTTGGGTTGGCTGTACGGCGTCGGGTCCACGCCCAGGATCTGCGCGGCAACGTTATTGCCGGCGTGACGCCCCAATACGATGGCGTGTTGGCAGGTCATCAAGGCGTAGTTGCCGATGTCGTCCGAGGCCGCGTAAGCCACATCGCCGGTGGCAAAGATATCGTCCTGACCGATGACTTTCAGGTGGCTGTCCACGTGCAGGCGGCCCAGGTGATCGCGTTCGGCAGGGATCTGCTCGGTCAGCGAACTGGCGCGCACGCCGGTGGTCCAGACCACGGTTTTGGCCTCGATACGCTGGCCGTCGCTCAGAGTGACGCCGTTGGCATCGACGGAAAGTACCGAAGCCTTCAAGTGCCATTTCACGCCGGTTTCAATACTGGCCTCTTCGATCGACTTGGCGATTTCAGCCCCCATCGACCCGCCAATTTTCTCGCCACGATCGACAATGATCACCTCGACGTCGGCCTGATCGCCCAAAATGGCACGCAGACGTGCGGTCATCTCGGTCGCCGTTTCAATCCCGGTGAAGCCGCCGCCGGCCACCACCACGGTGTTGCGGGCTTTGCTTTCCGGCAGGCTGGCCAGGGATTTCAGATGGTTTTCCAGGCGCACGGCTTGTTCGATCTGGTCGACATCGAACGCGTGCTCAGCCACGCCGGCGGTCGCCGGAATCGCCAGACGGCTGCCGGTGGCAAGAACGAGTTTGTCGTAGCTGCACACCTGTTTCGCACCCGAGGCGTCGACATAACCCACGCGTTTTTGCCCGACGTCGATGGTTTCTGCGGCGCCCTTGATGAACTTCACGCCCACCGCATCGAACAACTCGCCAATCGGCGCGGCCAGTTGGTGCGCGTTCGGCTCATAGAACCGCGGACGCACGCGCAGCTCGGCCTGCGGGGCCAGGACGGTGACTTCTACGTCGTTGTGACCATGAATGTCGAACAGACGTGTGGCGCTCAAAGCCGTCCACATGCCACCGAAACCTGCGCCGATTACCAGAATGTGCTGTTTCATCTTTAACTCCGTGAGAAGGCCGATCAATGAATTCGTAGAGGTCGTGCGCTTGCCAGTGCCGACCGAACAACTACGACTGTATTGATCCTAGTTAATTAACGCAATCGGTTTTTTCTGATGGTTGCCATCGAAAGGTTCGATGGCTCGACCGAGAGAGGCTTTACCCATGCACAATGGGTAATACACAGAGAGATGCGCCGACGGGATTCGTTGCCTGCCTAACCTTCAGCTGCTAACATTTGCGACAAGATTAGTCGGAGATCCAAATGTCTCTTTACAGCGCTGGCGTTGAGTACGGCATTCATTGCCTGATTTTCCTGGTGGGCAATTGCGGCGACACCCGTGAGGCAAGCGTGCGTGACCTCGCAGAACTGCAAGGCGTGCCACTGGACTATCTGGCGAAAATTTTCACCAAACTGGCCAAGGCAAAACTGGTGGTCGCCACTGAAGGCGTGCGCGGCGGATTCAAGCTGGCCCGGCCCTCCGACGAAATCAGCGTGCTCGATATCGTCAATGCCATCGACGGCCAAAAGCTGATTTTCGATTGCCGGGAAATTCGCGGGCGTTGCGCCCTGTTCGAAGGTTCCGCCCCGGATTGGGCGGTGTCAGGCCATTGCTCGGTCCATGCGGTCATGATGACGGCGCAGAAACGCATGGAAGATGCCCTCGCCCAGCAGACCATCCTGGATCTCGCCAGGAAAGTCGGACGAAAGGCGCCCTCGGAGTTCAGTGCTCAGGTTGATAACTGGATGAGTGATCGCCGGGACAAGAAAAGCGCTGCCCCGGCCGCTGACGAACAGACCATTGTGGTTACCAACATTTGAAATGTGTTTGGCGACTGACGCCATCGCCAGCAAGCCGGCTCCTACAGGAAATTGCGGTGTCCTTGTAGGAGCCGGCTTGCTGGCGATGGCGATCCATCAAACGCCGCTATAAACAGTCCCGAACCGCCTGACGCAGTGCGCCTGACTTGGCCCATGGCGGCCCTTGATACAGCGAAACCCGGCTGCCGTCTTTCGATTTCACGATATCCAGAATTTCGTCGGCCGTGATGATGCTCGGCGCCTTGATCCGGTAGCCATTGGAAATCGGCGTTTGAGTCGTATTGGAAATCTCTTTCTGCCACGCCGGCAATACGCAGGCGGCATACTCCTTCGGCGCCTTCTCACTGTATTTGCTGACATTCGGCTCACCCGGCACCAGCGACGCAGGCAAGGAGCACCCCGCCAGTAACGCCACCACGACTCCCGCAATCAACGTCCGCATGACGCCCCCCTATTCAAAAAAAAGGAAATGTAGCGCGTCGTCTTGCAGACATCCATTCATTGAGCCTTTCTCAGCGTTTTTCGGTGCTCTGGCCGGGATGCGCAGCGGGCCGTTCGTTCAGGAAAGTCATCCATCGTTCATACGCTTCGTGCTGCCATTGAGTGACCCGCTCCCATTCCGGGCCGCTGAGTTGATGAGCGGAAATCAGCTTCATCATCTCCGTGGTCGCCGCGTCCAGATCGACCATCAGCTCATGCGCGTGAACCCTGAAGTCATCGGTCGTCGTCATTTGAAATTGCCTCGCCCCGGCGGAAATTCGCCACTTCAATACGACAGCAAATCTTTTCGCTCGCGTGCATCTTCCCGACCAAAGGCAGCATTGGCAGTTCGGACGAACAAAACGCCCTGTCCAGGGAAATGGGACTAAAATTTCGTAGCAGAGGTTTTCTGGAGATCGTCATGTGGCTCAACGAATCTGAAAACGAACTTCGACGTGACCTGCAAAGCGTTGCATCGGACCTGAGGTGGTCGGCGGTCGAGCTTTTGCGCCTGGCAGACCAGTTAAAGCTGTCTGGCAATGATGTCGATGCGCAGGCGGTGCTGAGGCTGTGCGACCTGTTTCAGGGCGACGAACAGCGATTGGCAGGCTATGCCGAAGAAGTGAAAGCCAAGGCCATCAGTCGCAACAAAGCTCACTGAACAGGAGCGCGGCCATGAACAAGCCTTTATTCGCGCTGGTTGTCGTACTGGCAGCGCTGGCGGGCTGCAGCACTGAATCACGCCTCTATGGCGACCTCCCGTTGGTCGCCAAAGTCGAGACCGGAATGAGCAAGGATCAGGTCGAGCAAATCGGCGGGCCGCCTCACACCATCACCGAACGCACGGCTGTGCCTGGCACTTGCTATGACTACAAGCTGACGAAAGCCGGCCATCAACAAGCGTACAACGTCAGTTTCGATAACCGGGGCAAGGTCGACCACACGAGCTTCATCACCTGTGCGGAATGGAGCCGCCTGCAAACAAAAGCCAGGGAGTCTTCCCATAGCACCGGCGGCGGTGGCGGCGGTTACTGAGCCAAAATGAAAAGCCCCGGAAAAAACCGGGGCTAGAAGCGTTTTACTTGACCGTCGTCTGGTTGCTCGCCGGCCTTTTGGCCCGGGATTTGTAACCGGGAAGTGCCGCGGCAAAGGCCAGTGCCTCTTCCCGGCTGGCAAAAGCGCCCAGTTGGTCACCTTGGGTGCACACCCGCCATGGGCCATTGCTCACGCTAAGTACGTCATAACCGTTCATGTGCATCTTATTCAGCATCGGAACGCTCATAAGTCACCTCCATTTTCGGTACTGATGTCCAGGATTGACCTGCCTACCTTACACCCGCCCTTTGCCGAGGTGCCGACCAGACGTCGCGACAGGATTCCGCCATTCGGTTGCACTTTCAGCCCCTGTGAGACCTCTAACCAGCCAAGAGGCCCGTGCAGCCTTGGGCGGCCTGAATATTGCATTTTTATTACTGATTTATGACAGCAAGCACTCAGGTAACACATGAAAGTACGCGCAACCGTCATTTGTGAGCAGGACCGGCACGTTCTCCTTGTGCGCAAGCCAAGGTGTCGCTGGACGTTGCCCGGCGGAAAGGTCGAGCCCGGAGAAACCGCGGCAGGCGCCGCCATGCGTGAACTTCAGGAAGAGACCGGGCTTGGGGTCGACGACATGCTGTACCTGATGCAACTGGAAACGGGCGGCACCCGACACCACGTTTACGAGGCGTCGGTGCTCAACTCGTCCAAGGCCCGACCGCAAAATGAAATCTTCGACTGCCTGTGGTATCCGCTGGACGCCGTGCAGAACCTGAAAACCAGCGACGCCACGCTGCGAATCGTCAGAGCGTTTCAGCGTCGCCTGTAAGGTGGGTCAGGCCTTGGCCACTGCCGTTGCCGCCTTGTCGATAAACGCCGCCACTTCGACCGGCATCGAGGCAAGGGAGGCGTGACTGGCGTGCAACGTCAGGATCTCTTTGGCGTTCAACCGCCCCGCCATCCACTGCTGGTTTTGCGGCGCGATCATCCGGTCGTCGGTCGACACCTGATACCACGACGGTTTGCTCTTCCACGCCACCGTAGTGATCGCATCGCCAAACGTGCCGGCCAAGGGGGCTTTTTGGGTGATGCCCATAACCAGTCCTTCGGTTGCGGGCAGGTCCTGGCAGAAGCTTTCGTGGTAACGCTCCGGTCTGACCCACAAATAACCATCACTGTCGGGCGCCAGGTTTGCGGCGGCAGCGGGCGGATGCCGTTGAGTGATGGCGCCGGGACTTTCACCTGCATCCGGCGCGAACGCGGCGATGTACACCAGACCCACGACATTCGCTTGATCGCCGGCCTCAGTGATGACCGCACCGCCATAGGAATGCCCCACCAACAGCACCGGCCCCGCCTCTTGCGCGACCATTTTGCGCGTGCGCTCGGCATCATCGGCCAACGACGTGAGCGGCATCTCGACCGCGCGGATGCGGGTGTAGCCCTTTTTCAGCAGTTCGGCGATAACCTTGTTCCAGTGGGCGGCACCGCCCCAAAAACCATGGACCAGCACGATCGTGGGTTTTTCACTCATCACGTTGACTCCGTTTGATGGGGTTGTTGGCGAACGCTGTCAGCCCTGGTCGCCACCACCCACCGGCATGATCATGCCGGTGATATAGGACGCTTCGTCGCTGGCCAGAAACAGAATAGCGCCTGCCTGCTCATCCAGCGTGCCATAGCGCTTCATCAAACTGCTGTCGAGCGTCTGGTCGACGATCTGCTGGTACCACACTTTTTCTTCGGCGCTCTGTTCGGCGCTGTTGCGCGGAATCACTCGCGGCGGCGCTTCAGTGCCACCGGGCGCCGTGGCATTGACCCGCACGCCACGACCGGCGGTTTCGAACGCCAGGCACGCGGTCAGCGCATTCACCCCGCCCTTCGCCGCACCGTACGGCACACGGTTGATGCTGCGCGTGGCGATGGACGAGACGTTGACGATGGCGCCGCTGCCCTGCTCCAGCATGAACGGCAGCGCGGCATGGCAGCACCATAACGTCGGGAACAGCGAGCGGCGGACTTCGGCCTCGATCTGCTCGGCTTCGTAGTGTTCGAACGGTTTGGCCCAGATCGTCCCGCCGACATTGTTGATGAGGATGTCGAGACGACCGAAGCGCTCGACGGCGGTTTGCATCACCCGGTTGCATTCGCCGTACTGCTCAAGATCGGCAGTCAGCGCGAGCACTTGGCTGTCCTTCCCCAATTGCTGCTGCACTTCAAACACCAGCTCGGAGCGGTCGACCAGAATCAAGCGCGCCCCTTCCGCCGCCATGCGCTCGGCAACACGCCGGCCGATGCCTTGGGCGGCACCGGTGATCAACGCGACTTTTTCGTGAAATCTGTTCATACCTACCTCGAATCGAAAATCGCTCTCGACCTGTAGGAGCTGGCTTGCCAGCGATGGACGCACAGGCACCGCATTAATCCTGTAAAAACGCGTTATCGTTAACGTCCATCGCTGGCAAGCCAGCTCCTACAGGGGGACGTGGTCACTCAGGGTTATGCCGCGCTGGCAGCGAACTTCTCGTAGTAGAAATTCACCGGCGCAATGCCTTGCTCGCGAATGTATTGGCTGACCGCCTCGACCATCGGCGGCGGGCCGCACAGGTACACATCGACGTCGCCCTCGTTCAAGTGTTTGGGCTCGATGTGCTGGGTCACGTAGCCCTTGAGCGGGTGCAGGCTGTCGGGGCTGGCGACGCAGGCGCTGAAGCTGAAATTCGGGATTCGCGCGGCGAAGGCTTCCAGCCGATCCATTTCCACCAGGTCGAAATCGTTGGTCACGCCGTAGATCAAATGCAGCGGATGTTCACTGCCCTGCTCGGCGATTTTTTCCAGCATCGCGGTGAATGGCGCAAGCCCCGTACCACCGGCCAGCAGCAACAACGGCCGACGGATGTCGCGCAGATAAAAACTGCCCAGCGGCCCGGCCAGGCTCATGCTGTCGCCGGCCTTGGCCATGCCGGTGAGGAAGCTGCTCATCAAACCGCCAGGCACATTGCGGATCAGGAAACTGACCTCGCCGTCGCGCTGCAACGAGCTGAACGAATAAGCGCGGGTCTGCTCGCTGCCGGGAACCCCGAGGTTCACGTACTGCCCTGGCAGGAACGCCAGTTTGCTCAGCGCATCGCCCTTGATCGACAGTGCGATGGTGCTGTCGGACAACTGGCGCACGGCGCTGATAGTCGCTTCAAAACTGGCCTGCTGGGTGCGGCAGACTTCCGAAGAGGCCGGCACCCGAACCACGCAATCGCTCTGGGCGCGCATCTGACAGGTCAGGACAAAACCCTGCTCGGCTTCCTCCGCCGTGAGCGCGTCTTCGATGTATTCCTCGCCCAGGTCGTAGCGGCCAGCCTCGGCGAAACACTTGCACGTGCCGCAGGCGCCGTCGCGGCAATCCAGCGGAATATTGATGCCTTGGCGATACGCGGCATCGGCCACGGTTTCGCCGGCATTGGCGTCGATGAAACGGGTGACGCCGTCTTCGAAATTAAATGCGATGGAATGAGTCATGACGGCCGCCTCACAGGTGGTAAACATCGATGACCTGGCGAACGTAGTCGTTCTTCAGGATCACTTTCTTGGCCTTGATCAGCGGGTTTTCGCCGCGCATATCGAGGGTGTAGAAACTGCTGCCGAAATAGCTGTCGACGGTCTTGTAGCGAAAGCTCAAGGTGTGCCAGTTGAAGCGCACCTTGCACAGGCCGTCCGACTGTTCCAGCAGCTCGATGTTGCTGATGTTGTGCGAGGTGCGGGTGTCCGGCACGGTGGCGCTGGAACGCTCGGTCTTGATACGGAAGATGCGGTCTTCCAGACCCGTGCGGTTGCCGTACCAGATCAGCGAAATTTCCCGTTGCGGGTCTTCAGTCAGTTCGTCGTTGTCGTCCCAGGACGGCATCCAGAACGTCGCATCCGTGGCGTACAACTCCAGCCATTCGTCCCATTGCCGGTCATCAAGGTAGCGCGCTTCGCGGTAGAGGAAGTCGCGCACGGATTCATAGGTGATGGTCATTACACGGTCTCCACGGCAATCAGCTTCGATTGCTCGGCAGCCAGAGCCTTGAGCATGGTTTGCTGCCAATACTTGTGCTGCAACACGAACAGGCCTTCGTCCTCGGTGCGCACACCGCTGAGCAACGGATGCAGGTCAATTTCCTTCGCCGCCTCATCGGCGCCTTCGACCCAGTGCTCGGCGCCACGGGACATGTCGTTCCAGGCGGTCACGCTGCCCTGGTAACCGGTCTGGCAGGAGCGAAACTCTTCCAGATCGTCCGGGGTGGCCATGCCGCTGACGTTGAAGAAGTCCTCGTACTGACGAATCCGGCTCGAACGGGCGTGATCGCTTTCGCCTTTGGGGGCGATGCAGTAAATGGTGATTTCCGTGCGGTTGACCGAGATCGGCCGGGCGATGCGGATCTGCGAGCTGAACTGGTCCATCAGGTACACGTTCGGGTACAGGCACAGGTTGCGCGAGTTTTCGATCATCCAGTCGGCGCGGGCCTTGCCGAAGTCCTTGGCCAGCTCATCGCGACGTTCGTACAGCGGACGGTCCTCGGGGTTGGCCCAACGGGTCCAGAGCAGCATGTGGCCTTTGTCGAACGAGTAGAAACCACCGCCCTGCTTGGCCCAGCTGCCGGCGCTCATGGTCGGGTTGGTGTCGCCGGCCTCGCGCTGTTTGCGCTGGTTCTGGGTGGCGGCGTAGTTCCAGTGCACCGAGCTGACGTGGTAACCGTCGGCGCCGTTTTCGGCGGTGAGTTTCCAGTTGCCTTCGTAGATGTAGCTGGACGAACCGCGCAGCACTTCCAGGCCGTCGGCGGACTGGTCGACGATCATGTCGATGATCTTCGCCGACTCGCCCAAATGCTCAACCAGCGGCACCACATCAGCCTTGAGGCTGCCGAACAGGAAGCCGCGATAGGATTCGAAACGGGCGACTTTGGTCAGGTCGTGGGAGCCTTCACAGTTGAAGCTCGACGGGTAGCCGGCCGCTGCCGGGTCTTTGACCTTCAGCAGTTTGCCGGAGTTGTTGAAGGTCCAGCCATGGAACGGGCAGGTGTACGAGCTTTTGTTGCCGGACTTGTGTCGGCAAAGCATCGCACCACGGTGACTGCAGGCGTTGATGAAGGCATTGAGCTCACCGTCCTTGTTGCGCGCGATGAAGATCGACTGGCGCCCCATGGTGGTGGTGTAGAAATCGTTTTTGTTGGGGATCTGGCTTTCGTGCGCCAGGTACAGCCAGTTGCCTTCGAAGATGTGTTCCATCTCAAGGTCGAACAGCCGTGGGTCGGTGAACATCTCGCGCTTGCAGCGGTAGATGCCTTGTTCTGGATCGTCCTCAAGCAGGGATTGAAGATATTCGGGTCGCAGGGTCATGGCCGCCGCCTCCATTGTTATTGTTCAGGCAAGGCTCATGCTAGGACGGGGCAATGGGGTGGACTATCCGCTGGGTGCAGACCTTTATCCGTTTAGTGCAAAGACCGATGTAGGAGCCGGCTTGCCGGCGATCGACGCAACGCGGTGTGCCAGACACACCACCATTCTGTAGGAGTCGGCTTGCTGGCGATTCAGGCGATGCGGCGTGTCAGATAGACCGCGTCGTTTGAATCGCCAGCAAGCCGGCTCCTACAGTTCGTGGTGTACCTGCGATCACTCGCGGCGTTTGAGGGTGTCCGACGGTAACTCGCCGAACTGTTTGCGGTAGTTGTCGGAGAATCGCCCCAAATGCAGAAACCCATAATCCATCGCCACTTCCGTAACGTTACGCACATTACAGGTCGGGTCGCTCAAACAGGCATTGATACGCTCCAGACGTTTCTGCCGGATGTAGTTTTTCGGCGTGGTGCCGGCGTTGCGCTCGAACAAGCCATACAGTGAACGCAGGCTCATCCGTGCCTGACGCGCCAGTTCTTCACTGTCGATGTCCTGCTTGAGGTGGCGTGCGATGTAGTCGGCAATTACCTCGAACGTGGCCGTCTGTGAGCCGAGGTTGATGCGGCTGACGTTGGTCTGCATCAGGCTGAGCATCTTGCTGACGATAATCTGTGCGTAATGCTCCTGCACCTTGGGAATCTGCTCGGTGGCCTCGGCTTCCTGGCAAATCATCGCCAGCAACCCGACAAACCCTTCGAGTTCATTGAGCTGGTAACGGTTCTCCAGAAACCGCACGCCCTGCCCCGGATAGCGCCAGCGCTGCTCGTCGCACACGGACTCAAGCAACGTTGTGGGAACTTTGAGGATGAATTTTTCGCAATCGTCAGAGTACGTCAGGTCCACCGGATCGTCGGGATTGATCAGCAGCAACTCGCCGGGCGCGAAGTAATGTTCCTGGCCGTGCCCGCGCCACAGGCAGTTGCCACGCAGCAACACTTGCAGGTGATAGATGCTTTCCAGTGCGCCCGAGGTGACCCGCACGCTGCCGCCATAGCTGATGCGGCACAGGTCGAGGCTGGCAAACTTGCGATGATTGAGACTGGCCAGGGGTTGCCCGGCGCGCGGCATCAGGATGCAATGATTACCGACATGCTGATTGACGTAGCCCGACACCGCGTACGGGTCGGCATGGTCGAATACGGAGCTGCGCTGACTCAACAGTTGCGCTTGCATCATCGGGTCACTCTCGTTGTTTTTATGGGGTGCGACGGGTCATTCTAAGGCAGTGCTTGCGGCGGTGTGTCAGTTGATCGACATGTGGAATATTCTGGCCCTTTCGCGAGCAAACGAACGTCGCCCGGCCCTTCCCACATTTTGACCGTAGTCCCACTGAAGAAACACGGTCGAATGTGGGAGCGGGCTTGCTCGCGAAGGGGCCATCAGCTTCAACATCAATGTTGACTGACACTCCGCTTTCGCGAGCAGGCTCGCTCCCACAATGGTCCCACCGTTATAGAGATCAGTCCTCCAGAGCGCGAACCCGCTCGTGACGCTGCTGCTCTTGCGGCTGGGCGGACGACTGCAAGGTGAAATCGAATTCGATCTCGGCAAAACGACCGCTGACGCCATGCGCCGCTGCGCGTTGTTGATCATCGCTAAAGGTGATTTTCGCGATCAGCTCGTCACGGGTGGCATAGGCAAAATCGTCGTGCAGGTATTGATCGCCGTCGAGGTTGATCTGGGTGGTCAGGTGACGATGATCCGGCGCCGAGATGAAGAAGTGCACGTGCGCCGGACGCTGGCCGTGACGGCCCAGTTGATCGAGCAGTTGCTGGGTCGGACCATCCGGCGGGCAGCCGTAACCCGACGGCACAATGCTGCGGAAACGGTAGCGACCTTCGGCGTCGGTGACGATGCGTCGACGCAGGTTGAATTCGGATTGCGTGGTATCGAAGTACGAATAAGTGCCGCCGGTATTGGCGTGCCAGACATCCACAATCGCACCGGCCAACGGTTCGCCGGCGGTATTGAACACACGGCCCTGCATGAACAGCGTCACACCCGGATCGACGCCATCATCGAGACGCGCTTCACCTTGGGACAACGGCGCACCGGCCACGTACAGCGGGCCTTCGATCGTGCGCGGCGTGCCGCCAGCCTTGCCGGCCTGTTCGTCTTCGGCGTCCATCAGCAGGTCGAGGTAGTGTTCCAGGCCCAACCCGGCCACCACCAGTCCAGCCTCCTGGCGCGCACCCAGCACGTTGAGGTAATTGACGGCTTTCCAGAACTCTTCCGGGGTCACGGCGAGGTCTTCGATGATGTTCACCGAATCACGCAGGATGCGGTAGATCAGCGCTTTGGTGCGCGGATTGCCGGCATCGTTGTGCAGGCCGCTGGCCTCTTCGAGAAACTTCTGGGCTTTGGCAGTGTGGGAAATTTTTACGTTCATTTTATGGGTTCCTCATCTTGTAATTATTAGCGTGGCGAACTGAACAGGCCAGGTTCAGCGGTCATCCTCGCGGATGGAAGAAGGATGCCGGCACATCGCGGTGACTTCGATCGCCATGTACGGGTACAGCGGCAATTGCATGAGCAAGTCGTGCAGCTCTTGAACGCTGTCGACATCGAACACGCTGTAATTGGCATAGAGCCCGGCAATGCGCCACAGGTGACGCCACTTGCCTTGATCCTGCAGACGCTGGGCCAGGGCTTTTTCGTCAGCCTTGAGCTGCGCGGCGCGTTCGGGGTTCATGTCGACCGGCAAATTCACGGTCATCTTTACGTGGAACAGCATAATGCTCTCCTCAGGCTTGATGAATGGCAGTGGATGTCTTGTCGCGACGGAAAAACGCCAGGCGTTCTTCATCGAGGTTCAGGCCCAGCCCAGGGGTTTTCGGCACGTGCAGCTCGAAATCGCGATAGACCAGCGGCTCGCTGAGAATGTCTTCGGTCAACAGCAGCGGGCCGAACAGCTCGGTGTCCCACGCCAGTTTGTTCAGCGTGACGAAGGCATGGGCCGAAGCCAGCGTGCCGATGCCACCTTCGAGCATGGTGCCGCCGTACAGGCCGATGCCCGCCGCTTCGGCAATCGCGGCGGTTCGCAGCACAGCGCGTGGGCCGCCGTTCTTGGCGATCTTCAGGGCGAACACCGAAGCCGCACCTTCTCGGGCCAGGTTGAACGCATCTTCCACGCACTCGATGGATTCGTCGGCCATGATTGGCGCCGGGCTGATGGCGTTCAGGCGCGCCATGCCCGAGCGGTTATTGCGCGAAATCGGCTGCTCGATCAGGTCGATGCCGTTGCTGCCGAGAATCCGGCAGGCGCGCAACGCGACGGCTTCATCCCAGGCCTGATTGACATCGACCCGCACGCTGGCGCGATCGCCGAGGGCTTTCTTGATCGCGATGACGTGGGCCAGATCGCGATTGACTTCGCCGGCACCGATTTTCAGTTTGAAGATGCGATGGCGGCGCAGGTCGAGCATTTTTTCCGCTTCGGCGATGTCCTTGTCGGTGTCACCGCTGGCCAGGGTCCAGGCCACTGGCAGCGCATCCCGAACGCGGCCGCCCAGCAGTTCGCTGACCGGCAGGCCAAGGCGTTTGCCCTGGGCATCGAGCAACGCGGTTTCGATACCTGACTTGGCGAAGGTGTTGCCACGGATGCTGCGCTCCAGGCGCAACATCGCAGCGTTGACGTTGGCGCTGTCCTGCCCCAGCAGCAGCGGCGCGAAGTGCCGGTCGATGTTGGTCTTGATGCTGTCCGGGCTTTCATTGCCATACGCCAGGCCACCGATGGTGGTGGATTCGCCAATGCCTTCAATGCCATCGGCGCAGCGCACGCGAATGATCACCAGCGTCTGGTTCTGCATGGTGTGCATCGCCAGCTTGTGCGGGCGGATGGTCGGCAGATCGACGATGATCGTCTCGATCGATTCAATGGCAGTTGCAAGCATGTCGATACCCGTCAGGTTCTTAAAATTCTGGAACCGATTCTGGTACGGCTTTTTTCGGGAAGCCAATATAGAATTGGTCTGACTTGATACCTTTAAGGTATGCAAACTGCTTTGCGGAGGCCTCATGGAACTGCGTCACCTGCGGTATTTTCAGGTGTTGGCTCAAACCCTCAACTTCACCCGCGCCGCCGAACTGCTGCACATTGCCCAACCGCCACTGAGCCGACAGATTCAGCAACTGGAGGATGAACTCGGGGTGTTGCTGCTGGATCGCGGACGGCCGCTGAAGCTGACCGACGCCGGACGGTTTTTCCATGAGCACAGCACTGCCCTGCTGGAGCAACTGGGCAAGGTCTGCGACAACACGCGACGCATCGGCCTGGGGGAAAAAACCTGGCTGGGGATTGGTTTTGCGCCGTCGACACTCTATGGCGTGCTGCCGGAACTGATTCGCCGTTTGCGCAGCGGCGAGCCTCTGGAGCTGGAACTGGGCCTCTCGGAAATGACCACGCTGCAACAGGTGCAGGCGCTCAAGGCCGGTCGGATCGATATCGGTTTCGGCCGCATCCGCATCGACGACCCGGCCATTATCCAGACGGTGTTGACCGAAGACCGGCTGGTCGCCGCCCTGCCCGCCGGTCATCCGCTACTGGCCGGGCCGATCAGCCTGCGCGAACTGGCGAAGGAACCTTTCGTGCTGTACCCCGGCAACCCGCGCCCCAGCTACGCCGACCATGTGATCGGGCTATTCGAATCCTATGGCGTCAGCATTCACGTGGCGCAGTGGACCAACGAACTGCAAACCGCCATCGGCCTGGTGGGCGCAGGAATCGGCGTCACCCTGGTGCCGGCCTCGGTGCAATTGCTGCACCGCGACGACATCGGCTTCACGCCGCTGCTGGAAGACAATGCGACCTCGCCGATCATCCTCAGCCGACGCGTGGGCGACGTGTCGCCAGGGTTGAATCATTGTTTGTGGATGATCGATGAATTATCGCCGCAACAGCTGAACGCTTTGTAGGAGCCCGGCTTGCTGGCGATGGCGCCCGCGAGATCGCCATCGCCGGCAAGCCGGCTCCTACAAATTGCGGGCGTGTTCGGGGTTGAGGGTTTACGCAAAACCTGTAGGAGCCCGGCTTGCTGGCGATGGCGTCCGTGAGATCGCCATCGCCGGCAAGCCGGCTCCTACAGATTGTGGGGGTGTTCGGAATTGAGGATTTACGCAAAACCTGTAGGAGTCCGGCTTACTGGCGATGGCGTCCGTGAGATCGCTATCGCCAGCAAGCCGGCTCCTACAGATTGTGGGGGTGTTCGGGATTGAGGGTTCACGCAAAACCTGTAGGAGCCCGGCTTGCTGGCGATGGCGTCCATGAGATCGCCATCGCCGGCAAGCCGGCTCCTACAGATTGTGGGGTATTCGGGATTGAGGGTTTATGCAAAACCTGTAGGAGCCCGGCTTGCCGGCGATGGCGTCCGTGAAATCGCCATCGCCAGCAAGCCGGCTCCTACAGATCGTGGAGGTGTTCGGGATTGAGGGTTTACGCAAAACCTGTAGGAGCCCGGCTTGCCGGCAATGGCGTCCGTGAGATCGCCATCGCCAGCAAGCCGGACTCCTACAGGTTTTGCGGTTATTCCTCAGCCGGCAAACGCGCGGCGACCGGCGCGCATTTCGGTGTGAAATTCGCCAATCAGGTTTGAAATAGCACGAGCGCTGCTCAGTTGCGCGGGTGACACGCCGGTGATCAGCAGATCAATCCTGCCGGTGGAGCGCTCGAAAACCTTGATCCGTAGCGACCCGTCAGGATTCACCGTGCAGGCGCAGGAAAGCGGTTGAAAACCGGACTCCACAATGCGGCAAAGTTCTGGAACTGAAACCATAAAGGGTGTCTCGGGTGGCGGTTGATCGGATTGACCCTTTGAGAATAGATGGGCCTACCAAGCCTGCTCGGGCGAATACTTGGGACAAATGTTATTTGTGTCTCAATTCGGAAAACTTTAGGTGCCGGTTAAGAGCAAAGCATTCAAGGTGTCAGCATGACAAATTTCAAAAGCTTCATTTTTACCTTCAGGTTCAACAAGCAGGCCATTACCTCACTTACGCTTGAAACGCAGGTCGAAAAAGCTGCCGAGTTTTTGCGTCAGGTGGGTGCAATCAGTCCGCTTCTGGCCAACTGGTATTTGCAAGGGAAAAGCCTGAAAGACTCGCTTTCAACTAACGTCAGTAACAACACTCAAGCGCTGATCGACAAAGTTAAGCGCGCTCATGATCCTGACCTTCCCGACCTGACCGAATTTTCGGTCTGGAATGCCATCCAGGATCCGCTTGAGGGCGGAGTCGCCTTTCATTACAGCGCGCACAACCTCGATTCAGTGTCAGCCATGTCCTTCGAGGACGCTGGTGCTTTGTTGATGAAGCTTGCGCACCCGGAAGAGACATTCACAAAAATTATCAATCTGGCCGTGAATATCTGGCCAGAAATTGACTGGGTCACCGTGGTACCGGCCAACTATTTCAGAAAAGGTCGTGTTTTCAAGGACCGACAGACAATTGGATGGATTGGCTTTTGCCCGCAACCGTTGAAACAGGAAGACTTCCCTCAGGCACACAAACTGGTTCCCGTGCCCGACAGGGGGACCATTATCGTCAGCTGTCCTGAAGTCATGAATGAGCAAAACCTCGACCACTTCGGACAGGTTGGGGATATTGATACCAAACTGGTAGAGCTTGGTTATTTGCCGTTGTTTATGAACTGAATCGTGCACATGTGAACGACAGCGATCATCTGCAGGAGCCGGCTTGCCGGCGAAGGGCCCGTGAGTCTTGCGTTTTGATCACTGCGCATCCGCTCCCCAGATCCAGTTCCAGACCCCCGGCAATTTCACCGGTTGCGCACTGTCGCGAACGGTGCGCGCCATGGCCGCCCGTTGCAGTTCAGCCTGATCATCGTAAAACGGCTTCTGCGCCGTTTTCACGCCGGTCGCCTGCGCACTGTCGAGAAGGATTTGCAGGTATTCGCGGGCATGTCGGGCCGTGTAGCGATTGAGGTCGTGGAAGGTCACCACCACCGGGATCACCCCATCCACCGTCGGCAACTCACCCAATGCGATGCGCTCGCGCACCTCCGACATCTGCCGCAGCATGTTGGCCCGACGCCGGGGGCTGGCGTTGAAACCCCAGATCTTGCCGTCGTTGGCGCTCAGGTCGGTCAGCAACACGTGCATGCCGTGCTTTTGATAAGCGGCGAAAACCCGTTTGTCGTAGTTCCAGAAAGGCGGCCGTACCAGGGTCGGCGGCGCACCGGTGATGGCGGCGATGTCGGCACTGCCTTTGGTCAATGACTGTTCCAGTTCTTCCGGGCTCAGAGAACGGTGATTGGTGTGCCAGTGGGTGGCCGTATGGAAACCGAGAATCTGCCCATCGGCATGCTCGCGGCGCATGACCTCACGGCCGATGTCGCTGTCGCCCGCCCGTGGCGCGCCGGTCTGCACAAAGAACACCGCTTTGAGGTTCGGCTGCACCGGGTTGGTGGCGAGACTGTCGAGGATGGTCATCGTCGGGTTCCAGAAACTCGACGCGCTGGGACCGTCGTCGAACGTCAGCAGAAACCGGATCGGTGCTTGCGCGTGCAGACGCTGTTCGGTTTGCGGTGTCATTTCGATGGGAGCAGCGATGCAACCCACCAGCCCGACGGCAATGGCGAGTGCGCTGAGAATCTTGAACAGCTGTTTCATGTTGTGCCTTGAGCCGGACCGTTAAGCCCGCACAGTTGTGCGGGCGCGGTTTGGATCAGGGTACACAGTGTTTGGTTCCGGTGCTGCCCGGCATTGTCGATTACTGGGTAAACGCCTGCTCGAACGAGTTGTCGATAATCGGCGCGGTCGCCAGCGCTGTCGGCAGTGCTTTGACCTTGAACAGAAAATCCGCCGTGCTTTGCAGGTCCTTAGCAGCCTGTGCATCCACCGGGCCGACGGTCATGTGAGCCTGGCGTAACCAGTGACGCGAGACGTTCTGGTCAAGATTGGCCTTCTTCGCCCACAGATCGGCATATTCGTCGGTGTGATTGTCGACCCAGGCCCGTGCCTTTTTCAGGCGAACCAGGAAGTCGGCGATGGCTTCGCGCTTGCTGTCGATTGACGGCGTCGAAGCGGCGATGGCGCTGAGGCCTGGCATGAGGTTCTTGGCGGTGAGAATCGGTCGCGCGCCGGAGAACAGAATCTGTTGGGAAATGTAGGGTTCCCAGACCGGGAAGGCATCAATGCTGCCCTGGGGCAGCGCGGCGGCGGCATCGATCGGCATCAGCTTGATGAAGTCGACGTAGTCCTCCGGCAGGTCAGCTTGTTGCAAGGCGCGCAGGGTCAATTGCTGGCTCCAGGCGCCGGGCCAGTAGGCAACTTTCTTGCCCTTGAGATCGGCGATGGTCTTGACCGGCGAGTCCTTGGGCACCAGCAAGGCGATGGTGTCCGGGTTCTGCCGCGAGACGCCGATCAGCTTGACCGGCGCCTGCTTTGCAGCGAGGAACAGGAAGCCTGAATCGCCCAGAAAACCCACGTCCAGCGCCCCGGTGTTCAACGCTTCGGCCAGCGGTGCAGCGGCCTGAAAATGCTTCCAGTCAACGGTGTAAGGCGCCCCATCCAGCACCCCCGAAGCCTCCACCGAAGCGCGCACGTTGTAGTAATTCTGATCACCGACATGCAGGACAACGGGCTCAGCGGCGTAGGCCATTGGCGCAGCAAACAACGCACTGGTCAGCAAACTGCGAACGAATCTGGACAGGTTCATCGAGGGCTCCTTGAGAGTGAATGGCATAGACCATAACGCTCTTACAGGACGCTTTTTAAATTCGATTTACGCATAAGCTCATGACTGTCAGTCAACACTGTTCACCCGGCAACAGTGAGCCGACAGACTGTTTTCCCTGCAACACCCTTCTGCTTCATTCCTCGCCTCAACGCCTTGAAAACGCCTGATATCCAAGACATGGCACAGAGCCTGCAATATTCCTTTTACACAGGAAGCATTTATAAAAAATGAATTTTTCGACATAAGAAACCCAACGCCTTGTCCGGAGCCGATCCCATGAAGTCCACCTTCCGCTTTCCCAAAGTCAGGTATCTGCTCAGCGCCTGCGCCCTGGCCTTGAGCCTGCAACCCGTCGCGCAGGCCGCTGAAACACCGCCGGCCGAAGTGCATCTGGATTACGCCTACTACTCGCCAGTGAGTTTGGTGCTTAAACACTTTGGATTTCTGGAAAAAGCCCTGCCGCAGACCAAAGTCAGTTGGGTGCTGAGTCAGGGCAGCAACCGCTCGCTGGAGTACCTCAACAGCGGCGGCGTTGATTTCGCCTCCTCCGCCAGCCTCGCCGCCGTGCTCAGTCGCGCCAATGGCAGCCCGATCAAATCGGTTTACGTCTACAGCCGCGCCGAATGGACCGCATTGGTGGTGCGCAAGGATTCGCCCTACCAGACCGTCGCCGACCTGAAAGGCAAGAAGATCGCCGCCACCAAAGGCACCGACCCGTACCTGTTCACCCTGCGCAGCCTGCAACAGGCCGGTCTGAGCAAGGACGATGTGGAACTGGTGCACTTGCAGCACCCGGATGGCCGCACGGCCCTGGAAAAGGGCGACGTCGACGCCTGGGCCGGCCTCGATCCGCACATGGCCGCGAGCCAGGTCCAGGCCGGTTCGCGCCTGTTGTATCGCAACACCAACTTCAACAGTTATGGCGTAGTCAGCGTTACTGACACTTATGCGAAAGAGCACCCGCAGACCATCGAAACCGTACTGAAGGCGTACGAAAAGGCCCGCGACTGGGCGGTAAAAAACCCTGACGAACTGGCGAAACTGCTCGCTACCGAATCCGGTCTGCCGCTGGAAGTGGCCAGGCTGCAACTGTCCCGCACTGACCTGAGCAGCCCGCAACTGACCGCCAGGGATGTGATCGCCTCCAAGGCCGCCGCGCCGATTCTGGTGTCCGAAGAACTGGTGCGTCGTGGGGTGAATGTCGATCAGGTCATCGATCAGTTGATCGACACCGGCTTCAAGGAAACCGTGGCCCGTCAGTAAATCACCGCCAACGGGGCACAACGAATCCGCGCCAGTCGCGGATTCGTCGTGACCGGAGAATCTCATGACCAGCAAAAGCAAAGACCTGCCCCTCGAACAGCCGACGCCACGTCGTGCCGCTCTTTCCCTGAACAATGCCTGGCGTTTGCGTCTCAAGGGTCTGGCGTTGCCGGTGCTGATCCTCCTGGTGCTGGAATTTGTCGTACGCATCGGCTGGTTGCCGTCCTACCAAATGCCGGCGCCCAGCGAAATCGCCCTGACCTTGAGAGACCTCGCCGAAGGCGCGCTGTGGAAACACATCAGCACCAGCCTGTTGCGCGTGTTGCTCGGTTTCGCCATCGGCGCCGGTCTGGCACTGGTGTTTGCCGCCTGGGTCGGTTTGAGCCGCGAAGCCGAAGCCTGGCTTGAGCCGACCTTCGCCGGCCTGCGTTCGATTCCGAGCCTGGCCTGGGTGCCCCTGTTGTTGCTGTGGCTGGGCATCGACGAAACCTCGAAAATCGTCCTGATTGCCATCGGCGCGTTCTTCCCGGTGTACCTCAACGGCGTCGCGGCGATTCGCGACATCGACCGCAAACTGGTGGAAGTCGGGCAGATGTATGGCTTCGGTCGCACACGGCTGGTCCGGCGGATTCTGCTACCCGCCGCCCTACCCGGCCTGTTTACCGGGTTGCGCAGCGGCATGAGCCTGGCGTGGATGTTTCTGGTGGCCGCCGAACTGATCGCCGCGACCAAAGGGTTGGGTTATCTGCTCAGTGACGGTCGCGAGACCTCCCGCCCGGACATCGTGCTCGCGGCAATCATTGTGCTGGCGCTGCTGGGCAAACTCAGCGATGGAATCCTCGCTGGTCTGGAGAAACGCTTCCTGGCGTGGCGCGACACGTTCAACGGCCAAAGCACAGAGGATTGAGCCATGACCGATTACCTGCTGGACATTCGCGTCCAGCGCAAAACTTTCGCCACCACCACGGTGCTCAGGGATATCCACCTGCAATTGCAGCCCCGGGAAACCGTCAGCCTGCTGGGCCCCAGCGGGTGCGGAAAAAGCACGTTGTTGCGGATCGTTGCCGGTCTGGAAAAGGACTTTCAGGGTGAACTGAATCGCAGCGCCGGTGAGGTTGCGTTCGTGTTTCAGGAACCTCGATTGATGCCCTGGCTGACGGTCGAGCAAAACATCGGCTTCAGCGCCGACAACCGATATGACAAGGCCTGGGTCGCACAACTGATCGATGAAGTGGGTCTCAGCGGGTTCGCTCAAGCGTTACCCAAGGCGCTTTCCGGCGGTATGGCGCAGCGGGTCGCCATTGCTCGCGGCCTCTACTCACGGCCCGATGTGCTGTTGCTCGACGAACCGTTCAGCGCGGTGGACGCCTTCACCCGGATGAAACTGCAAGATCTGTTGCTGCAACTGGCCGAGCGTCACGCCATCGCCCTGCTGCTGGTGACCCACGATGTCGATGAAGCGCTGTACCTCAGCGACCGCGTCCTGGTCATGGACAATCGCCCCAGCAGCATTCGCCAGGAACTGGCGGTGCAACTGCCCCATCCGCGTGATCGGCGCGATCCTCTGCTGGCGCAATTGAAGGCCCTGTCGTTGACCGAACTGCAACGGGCGCACGTCATTTGAATCGCCCAGCGTTCCCCGATCCGTAGGAGCCCGGCTTGCCGGCGAAGGCGTCCGTAAGATCGCCATCGCCAGCAAGCCGGCTCCTACAGGGTTCGCGTGAATCCCCACTCCCGAACATCCTGACGATCCGTAGGAGCCAGGCTTGCCGGCGAAGGCGTCCGTAAGATCGCCATCGCCAGCAAGCCGGCTCCTACAGGGTTCGCGTGAATCCCCAATCCCGAACATCCTGGTGATCCGTAGGAGCCAGGCTTGCCGGCTAAGGCGTCCGTAAGATCGCAATCGCCGGCAAGCCGGCTCCTACAGGGTTCGCGTGAATTCCCAATCCCGAACATCCCCCGATCCGTAGGAGCCCGGCTTGCTGGCGAAGGCGTCCGTAAGATCGCCATCGCCAGCAAGCCGGCTCCTACAGGGTTCGCGTGAATCCCCAATCCCGAACATCCTGACGATCCGTAGGAGCCAGGCTTGCCGGCGAAGGCGTCCGTAAGATCGCCATCGCCAGCAAGCCGGCTCCTACAGGGTTCGCGTGAATTCCCAATCCCGAACATCCCCCGATCCGTAGGAGCCAGGCTTGCCGGCGAAGGCGTCCGTAAGATCGCCATCGCCGGCAAGCCGGGCTCCTACAGGTGAAGCGTCTAAGCTGAAGGTTCCAGTCGGAGGTTTCTTTCGATGTGCGGAAGACTCTCGCAATACCGGGGCATTCATGACTTCGTGGCGGTGCTGAGTATTCCCGACGCGCTGATCAACCATGTCGGCGATGAACCGCTGGCCAGGTACAACGCCGCACCGACGAATCAACTCGCGTTGTTTCATCGGCAAAGCAATGGGCTCCAGGCCGACAAGGTGCGCTGGGGATGGCGGCCGCATTGGGCGAAGGATCGTGCGGCGCCGATCAATGCACGGGTGGAGAAAGTCGCCCACGGTCCGTTCTTTCGCGCAATCTGGCCGCACCGCGCGATTGTGCCGATCGACAACTGGTTCGAATGGGTCGATACGCCGGACTCAACGAGACAGCCATGGCTCATCCGGCGGCAGGACCGCGATCCGATTTTCTGTGCCGCGATTGGCCGGTTTCCCACAGATGGCGAGGAACCGAGAGACGACAACGGTTTCGTGATCATTACCGCGGACAGCGCCGGTGGCATGCTCGACATTCACGACCGGCGGCCGGTGGTGTTGTCGCCGGAACTGGCACGGGAATGGCTCGATCCCGCCACGCCCCCGGAACGCGCCGAACAGATGGCCTTGTTTCAAGGCGAAGGCAGCGAAGTTTTCGAGTGGTACAAGGTTGGCAAGGCTGTAGGCAACGTGAGGAATCAAGACGCGTCGCTGATTGACGAGAGTGCATGAATTTATCAATACCAACAGCCTGACGGCAGCCAATAACTGTTAGTTATGCAGACCAATAACTTAAACGTTACACAGACTGTTTCACCCAAGTAACACTTACTGATAGAGGGCGCTTTGCTGCGTCAACCGCTTGTCCGACAATTTGATCGTCATACATACATTTAGAATAACTACGGATAGCATGCGCGCCGCATTTCCACTGGCATCGCCTGGTTGACCAATAAGTCAACAACTAAGGAAATCCCAACTACAACAAGCCTTGCAGAGAATTAAATGCGCGACGATTTTGCAATCAATCAAGTCGTTGGTCTGGAGTGCGTTTATCTTTCGACGACAGAGCACTATCGGCTGGACTGTTTCATCGAGCAATACATAAAGACCCGTAACCTGCTATCGGTTCCGGGGATTGACGGCACCTTGCGTTCAACGCTCATACACTATCCCGGCAAGCCGCCGGTCATGGTCAACGAAGTGAACGCATGGATCGACAAGACCCTGGGCTATCGGGCCTCACATCCCGACGAATTGCAACTCGACGACGCTTGAAACGACGCGCAGGCCTACGTTTGGCAAAAGAACTGAACGAACCCGTCGTCGCCGCACTCTGAACGGTAGAGGCTCACTGAGCCTCCTCCTTTTTCAGCAGTCCTATTTCTGCATCACACTTTCACCGCAGATCTCTCTGAATTTTTATTCGACGACTAAGCCACTGACCTGGCTGGCTCCACGAGAGATAGATGAGTGAACTCATTCCCTATGCCGTGCATTACTTATTCGACGGTGTGCGACAGCACTTTTTCAAGATGGCTGTGCATTTTTCCGATGTCGAAGCGATTCATTCGGCGTCTGCGCATGCTTACCCTGAATCCGGCCGCAAGATCGCCGAGCACGCCACCCTCGAAGCGGCACGCATCAAAGCCCGACAATTGGGCATTACCCAGATTCGCTGGAACGTGTCGATCTGATTGACCGGCAAAAAAAAGCCCCGCGCATTGGCGGGGCTTTGTTGTATGCGCAGATCGGTCAGGGTGCCTGCTAAAACTTTTTATCAAGTTCTGACAGTTCCTTCCCGTCGTCGGGATGCTTCCAGTCAGGCGTCGAACGTTTCTGCCGCTCGATCTCTTCTTCCGTCGGTTCATCCATGTCTTCATCTTCCGGATCAGGACGCTTTTGTTCAGTTGCCATGCTCACCTCTCTCCCTAAGGGATCAGTCATCAACTTTAAGCGTAGAACAGTTTCGCGCTCCCGGCTCAGAGCCACCAGCGCAGCAAAAAGAAGAACCCCATGCTCAACAACATGCTGAGCAAGGTGTTGCGGGTGTACAGCACCAGCCCCACCGCCACCAGCGAACTGATCAGGTACGGGTTGTCCCATTGCAGGTTCAGCTGTTTATCCGGCATGAACACAATCGGGCCGCAGATGGCGGTCAACATGCCCGGCACCGCAAAGCCGAGGAATTGCCGGGCATTGCTGCTCAGGCGTAGCGGCAGCCGTGGCTCGAGAAATACATAACGGTTGAGGAACACCAGAATCCCCATACCGACAATCACCGCCCAGACCATCATGTGCGTCCACCGTAGAATTTGTTGCAGATGAAGCCCGCCGTCATGCCCGCCAACCCCGACAGCACCAGCGCCGAGCCCCATTGCCAGTAACTGAACAACACCGAGCAAAACAGCGAAACTGCCACGCAGACCACGGTCGGTACGTTGCGCACCACCGGGGTGATCAGGGCAATGAAGGTCGCGGCGATGGAGAAGTCCAGGCCCAGATGTTCCAAACCGGGAATGCTGCTGCCCAGCACGATGCCGGCCAGCGTGAAGAGGTTCCAGGCGATGTAAAACGTCAGGCCGACGCCCAGGGCATACCAGCGGTTGAATTGCTGTTTGTCATGCTGGCTGGTCAAGGCGAACAGCTCATCGGTGAGCAAAAAGCCCAGCCCGGCACGCCAGCGACCGGGCAGCGGCGAAATCACCGAGCGCATGCTCATGCCGTAGAGCAAATGCTGCGACGTCAGCAATAACGTGGTCAGCAGAATCGAAAAGATTCCGGCACCACCCTTGAGCATGCCAATGGCCACCAATTGCGCCGCCCCGGCAAACACGATGCTCGACAACCCCTGGCCTTGCAGCGGCGTGAGGTTGGCTTCGATGGCCATGGAGCCGGCCAGCAATCCCCACGGCGCGGTCGCCAGGGACAATGGCATGATCGCCGCAGCGCCGCGAAGAAAGGCGCTGCGCGGCATGAGTGAGTGAGTCATAACGCTCTACAAACAGGAAAAGACGCCTGACTGTGCCAGCAGTCGCGCCCGATGGCTTGAACAATCTTGCGCACTTGTGCCGATTTTGGTGATTGACAAAATTCCCGCCGACTCTTAAAACTGAGCGCCTCATTCAGGGTGTAAGCAAACATGTCCGCAACCTTCAACCTCAACATTGACGCCATTGGCTTGATTGCCAAGGCGCAAGGTTGCGTTGCGCACGCCCTCAAATCGAAGAAACAGTCGCTCATGTGACCGGGGCGCGCTGTCCCGTCAGATGAGCTGACAGGACATTGAGCGCGACGGGCACCCTCCCCCTGCTTACTTCCTTCTACGCTTCTGACGGTGACGAAATCGGTCAACTTTCAGGAGTAAGTGCATGTCATCGTTTCAAGGTATCTGGGTTCCGCTCGTTACGCCGTTTCAACACGGTGCGATCGATTTCGTCGGGTTGCGCCGGCTCGTCAGCCATTTGCTGGCCAAAGGCGTCGATGGCCTGGTGGTCTGCGGCACTACCGCTGAAGCGGCGGCGCTGAGCAAACATGAACAACTGGCGGTGCTGGATGCCGTGCTTGAATGGGTGCCTGCGGATCAGGTGGTCATGGGGTTGGCCGGCAACAACCTGACCGAACTGCTGCAATTGCAGAGCGAAATCCTCAAGCGGCCACTGGCCGGGTTGCTGGTGCCGCCGCCGTACTACATTCGCCCGTCCCAGGCGGGCCTTGAAGCGTTTTTCAAAACGGTTGCCGATGCGTCGAGTGTGCCGATCATTCTGTACGACATCCCGTATCGCACCGGCATCGCCTTCGAACAGGCAACGTTGCTCAACATTGTGGCCCATGAGCGAATCGTCGCGATCAAGGATTGCGGCGGCAATCAGGCCAACACCCTGGCGCTGCTGACCAGCGGCAAGGTCGACGTGTTGTGCGGCGAAGACAACCAGATGTTCAGCGCCCTGTGCCTCGGCGCCAAAGGGGCGATTGCCGCCTCGGCGCATGTGCATCCGGAGTTGTTCGTGACGCTGTATCAACAGATCCGCGACCAGCGGTTGGCGGAAGGACGGGCGACGTTTTTCCGGTTGCTGCCGCTGATTCAAAGCCTGTTCATTGAACCCAATCCTGCCCCGGTGAAAACCGCACTGGCCCTTGAAGGCTTGATCGACGACGAACTGCGCGCGCCGATGCAACGCAGCAGTGAGGCCATGGTGCTGCGTCTGAAGGCCGTGCTCGCTGGGTTGGGCAGCAAACAATAGATAGAGCGCCGACGCCCCGCCCGAGTACCATGGAGTGATTCGCATCACGCGTGAGGGAGTCGCCATGCTTTACCGGATCGCCGCCGATGGGCTGGTGCTGTTTCACCTGTTGTTCATTCTGTTCGTGCTGTTCGGCGGGCTGCTGGTGCTGAAATGGCGCCACCTGGCCTGGTGGCACCTGCCGGCCGCAACATGGGGGGTTGCGGTCGAAGTGTTCCACCTGGCCTGCCCGCTGACACAGTGGGAAAACCTCATGCGTAGCGCGGCCGGGCAGACCGGCTATGGTGGTGGTTTCATCGAGCATTATGTGTGGCCGGTGATTTACCCGGTCGGGCTGACCCCGAGTATCCAGCTGGGACTCGGCGGCGTGGTGCTGGTGATCAACGTGTTGGTCTACGTTCGGGTGTTCAGGCAGCGAAAGTCACGCCGGACGTCCACCCTTTCAAATACCACACGATCCCTGTAGGAGCCGGCTTGCCGGCGATGGCGGCCTCAAATTCAACGTAGTGTTCGAGGGCCTCATCGCTGGCAAGCCAGCTCCTACAGGGGTTGGGTTGGCCGATAAATTTCAGACAGTCCGCGATTTTGTAGGAGCCGGCTTGCCGGCGATGGCGGCCTCAAATCCAACGTAGCGTTCAAGGGCCCCTTCGCGGGCAAGCCTCGCTCCTACAGGGGGTGGATTGGCCGATAAATTTCAGACAGCCCGCGATTTTGTAGGAGCCGGCTTGCTGGCGATGGCGGCCTCAAATCCAACGTAGCGTTCAAGGGTCCCATCGCTGGCAAGCCAGCTCCTACAGGGGGTGGGATTGGCCGATAAATTTCAAACAGCCCGCGATTTTGTAGGAGCCGGCTTGCTGGCGATGGCGGCTTCAAATTCAACGCAGCGTTCGAGGGCCTCTTCGCGGGCAAGCCTCGCTCCTACAGGGGTTGGGTTGGCCAATAAATTTCAGACAGCCCGCGATTTTGTAGGAGCCGGCTTGCTGGCGATGGCGGCCTCAAATTCAACGTAGTGTTCGAGGGCCTCATCGCTGGCAAGCCAGCTCCTACAGGGGTTGGGGTTGGCCTATACATTTCAGGTGGCCGCGATTTTGTTTTCGTTGCTCCAGACATTCATTTCCAGGCCGTTCGTTCGAGGATTCATAACATGTTGTCGATTGAAGACCTGGCGTTGCTGGAGGCCATTCGGGAAACCGGTAGCCTGTCGCGCGCGGCGGTGCACCTGGGCAAGGCGCCATCGACCGTGTCCTATGCGGCGCGGCAACTGGAAGAGCGTTTCGACGCCTTGCTCTTCGATCGCCGCCGTTACCGCTTGCAGCTCACCCCGGCCGGGGAATTGCTGGTGAACGAGGCGGCGCGGCTGATGCAGGACGTCTCGCGCCTGACCCAACGGGTGCAGCAAGTGGCCAATGGCTGGGAGAGTCGGCTGTGGATCGTCACCGACGAACTGCTGGAGTTCGAAACCCTGATCCCGGTGATTCACGAGTTCGATGCACTGGAATCCGGCGTACCGTTGCGCATCACCCAGGAAGTGCTCAAAGGTGTCTGGGAAGCCCTGCGCGAAGGCCGGGCGGACCTGATCATCGGCGCCACCAACGAACCGCCGGCCATCCCTTCCTTGCGCTGGATGCAGTTGGGGGAAATGGAATGGGTGTTTGCGGTCTCACCGAAGCACCCGCTGGCCAAGGCCAAGGAACCGATCTCACGGGCAACGGTGACGCAACACCGGGCGATTGTCGTAGCCGACTCGTCCAAAGTCACCGAAGGCAGCACTTATGGTGTCTCCGGCGGACAACCCGTGCTCGCCGTGCCGACCATGCGCGCCAAAATCCTCGCCCAGTGCGACGGCCTGGGCGTGGGGTGGCTGCCCAAACATCGGGTCGGCTCGCTACTGAAAAACGGCACGCTGGTCGAAAAACAGATGGCCGACCCGCGCGAGCCGAACATTCTGTATGCCGGCTGGCGTGGCGACCATGACGGTCGCGCCCTGGGTTGGTGGCTGGAAAAACTCAAGCAATCGTACCTGGCGACCCAACTGGTTCAGGGCAGCGGTGGGTTTGTTTGAAGTCAGTTGGCAATAACGCTCATGTTCCTGCCGCTGGCCTTGGCCACGTAAAGCGCCTTGTCCGCAGCGCCCACCAGGTCGTTCGGCTGGGCCTGTGAGGCAGGATCGTAAGCGGCGACGCCGATACTGACCGTCACCATGCCTTCTGCGCCTTCACGGTGGGGAATACCGGCCTGCAACACCGCACGACGGATTTTTTCCGCCACCAGAAACGCCCCCACATAGTCAGTCCCCGGCAGCACCGCCGCAAACTCTTCACCGCCGTAGCGCGCCGCCAGATCCCCGGGCCGCTTGATGTTGTCGGTGATGATCGCGCTGATGTTGCGCAAACATTCGTCGCCGGCCACATGACCGTAGTGGTCGTTGAACAGTTTGAAGTGATCGACATCGATCATCAGCAGCGCGAGGCCGTTCAGGCTGCGCCGGGCGCGGCCCATTTCCGAGTGGATGAACAGGTCGAACTGACGCCGGTTGGACAGCCCCGTCAGCGCGTCTTCCAGGGCCAGCAATTCCAGGCCGCGATTGACCTCGAGCAGTTTGTCCTGAGCGTCCAGCAGTTGGTTCTGAATGCGGTTCTGCTGCTTCATCAGATTGATCAGGCGAAAACCCAGTACACCGACAAAACCCAGCAAAAGCGTAACGATGCCAGCACTGAGCATGGATTCCTCACGCCAGCCAGCCAGGACTTCCTCCTTGTCGAGCGCGGCGAAAACAACCAGCGGATACCCCTCGACCCGGCGAAACCCCACCACCCGCACAACGCCATCCACCATGGATTTGAATGTTGCCGTCCCTGAACTCCCCGAGGGCAACAACTGCTTGAACAGCGGGCTGTTGGCGAGGCTGGTGCCGATATCCGCTTCGTTGAACGGCCGGCGAACGATGATGGTGGCATCGTCGGCGATCAGGTTGATTACGCCGTTGCGGCCCATGTCGATGCTGTCGTACAGGAACAGGAAATGATTGAGATAAATCGTCGCCAGCGCCACACCGGCAAAACTCCCATCGGCATGATTGATCCGGCGCGACACCGTCATGATCCATTCGCCGCTGGAGCGGCTTTTGATCGACGGGCCGATATGAGGCCCACGGTCGGGATGATTGCGATGGAAGATGAAATATTCACGGTCGGCATTGTTGGCATCGGTCAGGGCGGCGCCGTTGGAGTTGGCAATCCAGCGCCCCGTTTCGTCATAGACGAACAGGCCATGCAACTGACTCAACTCACTGCGCTGGGCGCTGAGCAAGCGCTCCAGATGTGGCAGCCCGGCCGGGTCGAAGCCGTCGTTTTCGAGGCGTTCCACCAGCGTAAACAGCAGCGTATCGGCCTGCTTGATCGTCGCCTGCGCTTGCGAGGCCAGGGTCTGCGCAAGGTTGGACATCGCCACTTCCTTGTCATGCAGATGATACTGGCGCGAACTCCACGCTTCCCAGATCACGATGACAATCATGGACAGGCATACTGCAACAAGCAGTACCACCGCGGAGCGTACCTTGATCCTGGCACCGGCCTGTTCGGTGACCAAAGGCACGCTGTGGCGCAATTGTTCAATTCGGTCTTTGACAGACGGGTTACCCATGACGCTCCCTGAATCCTGATGAATGGCGACTGATCCCGTTCGCCTTTTTATTATCAATGTGCCTTGGTCCTGTACCGGTTAGCGTGGCGTCTGTTTCACGGCCTCAAGCCACGCGGGGTTCAATTGCGTCTGTTCGGTCTCGATGCCCAGCGCTTCCATTCGTGCCTTGTGCAGATCCATTTCACGTATCAATTGGCTGTGATCACTGGAGTTAGCGTCCAGTTGGTGCATCTGGCTCAGCCCCAGGTGATAAAAACGCAGCAGCTTCATGGCACTCGGATCACCCGCGTCCACCGCCGCCGTCACCTGGTGCATGACGTTGGTGATGCTCATCAGGCTGCGTTTGAGCTGCCAGCCGTAGACCGCCGGCGCCATCCACTCCTGGGTCCAGAATTTGCCGCGCATCAGCGCCGCCATCAACAGCACCGCGACAAACACGCCGCCCACGTTGAAGCGTAGATTGTCGCCCCCCGGTTCGCCGAACATCGCCACCGCCGCGGTGGACAAAACCATCGCCAGGGCGAGGAAAACCAGGGCGATGATGATCGTGCTGCGGCGCGTCTGGCTTCGATAGATTTCTGGGTTCTGCGGCTGGATTTCAAACATCGCGACGGGATTCCTCAGGCGGCGTGAGCAAAAAGACTGCGGGGCATTATCGCCTCTGCGAGGGATTTAGCTATGCTGGGGCTCCTTTTCATCTTTTCATCGTCAAAGGGGAACATGGCGATACTGCGCAGTTCGTGCCATCTTCTTTCGTGGATACATACTATTCGGATGTCATGCGTCCTCGACGGGTGACATCGTTTTAAGGATCATTGAATGTCCCAACGACAAGTAATCAACGCTTCGGTCAGCCCCAAAGGTAGCCTGGAAACCCTCTCTCAACGTGAAGTACAGCAACTGAGCGAAGCCGGATCCGGCAGCACCTATACCCTCTTCCGCCAGTGCGCCCTGGCCATTCTGAATACCGGCGCCCATGTCGATAACGCCAAGACCATTCTCGAAGCCTACAAGGACTTCGAAATCCGTATTCACCAGCAGGACCGCGGTGTACGCCTGGAGCTGCTGAACGCCCCGGCCGACGCATTCGTCGATGGCGAAATGATCGCCAGTACCCGGGAAATGCTGTTCAGCGCCCTGCGCGACATCGTCTACACCGAAAACGAACTCGACAGCCAGCGCATCGACCTGAGCAATTCCCAGGGCATCAGCGACTATGTGTTCCACCTGCTGCGCAACGCCCGCACCCTGCGCCCCGGCGTCGAGCCCAAGATCGTAGTGTGCTGGGGTGGCCACTCGATCAACACCGAAGAATACAAATACACCAAGAAAGTCGGCCACGAACTGGGCCTGCGCAGCCTCGACATCTGCACCGGTTGCGGCCCCGGCGTAATGAAAGGCCCGATGAAAGGCGCGACCATCGCCCATGCCAAACAACGCATTCACGGTGGCCGTTACCTCGGTTTGACCGAACCCGGCATCATCGCTGCCGAAGCGCCGAACCCGATCGTCAATGAGCTGGTGATTCTGCCGGACATCGAGAAACGCCTGGAAGCGTTCGTGCGTGTCGGCCATGGCATCATCATTTTCCCCGGCGGCGCGGGCACGGCTGAAGAGTTCCTGTACCTGCTCGGCATCCTGATGCACCCGGACAACAAGGGCCTGCCCTTCCCGGTCATCCTCACCGGGCCGAAACACGCGGCGCCGTATCTGGAACAACTGGACGCGTTCGTCGGCGCCACCCTGGGTGACGCGGCGAAGCAGCATTACGAGATCATCATCGACGACCCGGCTGAAGTCGCGCGGCAGATGACTGCTGGCCTCAAAGCGGTGAAACAGTTCCGCCGCGAGCGCAACGACGCGTTCCATTTCAACTGGCTGCTGAAGATCGACGAGGGCTTCCAGCGCCCGTTCGACCCGACCCACGAAAACATGGCCAACCTGAAACTGAGCCGCAGCCTGCCGGCCCACGAACTGGCCGCCAACCTGCGTCGCGCGTTCTCCGGCATCGTCGCCGGCAACGTCAAGGACAAGGGGATCCGCCTGATCGAAGAACACGGGCCGTACCAGATCCGTGGCGATGCGGCGGTGATGCAGCCGCTGGATCAGTTGCTCAAGGCGTTCGTGGCCCAGCACCGGATGAAACTGCCGGGCGGCGCGGCATATGTGCCGTGTTATCGCGTGGTTGCATAACCAAACCCTGTAGGAGCCAGCTTGCTGGCGATGAGGCCCTCGAACCGTGCATCGTTCATCCGGCCACCATCGCCGGCAAGCCGGCTCCTACAGTTCCGCGTCGTGTGAAAAACTACCGACACCCACAACTCCTGTAGGAGCCAGCTTGCTGGCGATCAGGCCCTCGAGCCGTGCATCGCTCATCCGGGCGCCATCGCCGGCAAGCCGGCTCCTACAGTTTGGCGTCCTGTGAAAGACTACCGACACCCACGATTCCTGTAGGAGCCGGCTTGCTGGCGATGAGGCCCTCGAACCGTGCATCGTTCATTCGGCCGCCATCGCCGGCAAGCCGGCTCCTACAGTTTGGTGTCGTGTGAAAGGCTACGGGCATCCACGATTCCTGTAGGAGCCAGCTTGCTGGCGATGAGGCCCTCGAACCGTGCATCGTTCATCCGGCCGCCATCGCCGGCAAGCCGGCTCCTACAGTTTGGTGTCGTATGAAAATCTACCAACACCCACGATTCCCGTAGGAGCCAGCTTGCTGGCGATCAGGCCCTCGAGCCGTGCATCGCTCATCCGGGCGCCATCGCCGGCAAGCCGGCTCCTACAGTTTGGTGTCGTGTGAAAAACTACCGACACCCACAATTCCCGTAGGAGCCGGCTTGCTGGCGATGAGGCCCTCGAACCGTGCATCGTTCATCCGGCCGCCATCGCCGGCAAGCCGGCTCCTACAGTTTGGTGTCGTATGAAAATCTACCGACACCCACGATTCCTGTAGGAGCCAGCTTGCTGGCGATGAGGCCCTCGAGCCGTGCATCGCTCATCCGGGCGCCATCGCCGGCAAGCCGGCTCCTACAGTTTGGTTTCGTGTGAAAAACTACCGACACCCACGATTCCCGTAGGAGCCGGCTTGCTGGCGATGGGGCCCTAAAGCCTTGCGCAGCGCATCAAACTACAGGTTATCCGCGTCGATCACAGCCTTGGCAAAGGCCTGCGGATCTTCCTGCGGCAAGTTGTGGCCGATGCCGCCGCTGATGAGGCGGTATTCGTATTTGCCGGTAAAACGCTTGGCGTAATCCTCGGCGGCCGGATGCGGCGCGCCGTTGGCATCGCCTTCCATGGTGATGGTCGGCACCGTAATCACCGGGGCCTTGGCCAGTTGCTGTTCCAGCGCTTCATACTGGGGTTCGCCCTGCACCATGCCCAACCGCCAGCGATAGTTGAAAATCGTGATAGCGACGTGATCCGGGTTGTCCAGGGCCGCCGCGCTGCGGTCGAACGTTGCGTCGCCGAAGCGCCATTTTGGCGATGCCAGCTCCCAGATCAACTTGGCGAAGTCGTGACGATTCTTTTCGTAGCCAGCCTGGCCGCGCTCGGTTGCGAAATAGAACTGGTACCACCATTGCAACTCGGCTTTGGGCGGCAACGGGTTCTTGCCCGCAGCCTGATTGCCGATCAGATAGCCGCTGACGGCGACCAGCGCCTCGACCCGCTCCGGCCAAAGTGCGGCCACGATGTCCGCCGAGCGCGCGCCCCAGTCGTAGCCACCCAGCACCGCTTTCTTGATCTTCAGTGCATCCATGAAGTCGATGACATCACTGGCCAACGCCGCAGGCTGGCCGTTGCGAACAGTCTTTTCGGACAGGAAATGCGTGTCACCGTAGCCCCGTGCGTACGGGATCAACACCCGGTAACCCTTGGCTGCCAACAACGGCGCCACTTCGCTGTAGCTGTGAATGTCGTACGGCCAGCCGTGCAGAAGAATCACCACCGGCCCATCGGCGGGGCCGACTTCGGCGTACGCCACACTCAGTAACCCGGCATTGACATGCTTGAGCGGGCCGAACGTGTCCGCCTTGAGGGTCGCTGCACTCGCCACCACGGGCTCGGCAGTCGCGGCTTGCGCACTGGCAGCCCCGAGAGCACCGAGCTGCATCAGCGCGAACGCGAGGACCGAGGGGCCAAGGAAACGGCGACGACGCGAGGCGGAAGTACTGCTCAACACATTGATCTTCATGGTGATATCCCTGCAAGTCATTGATCGGGTGTTTGGACGACATGAATCAGCCATCGCGGGGCGCTGAGCAAACGGTGCGTTGCTCGACATCGACTGCGATGAGCGTAGTGGAAAGATCAGCCGCCCTGATTCGCGCAGTCTGCGAATTTGCTGTACCCGGCGACTTTCTGTGCGCCATTGGAATCGAGGTAGGTCAGGCGGGCATCGACAATGCCGCAGGTGCCGCCGCCGTTGTCGACGATGGAAACAACCTTTTTGATATCCAGGTGCGTGCCGTACGCAGTGGTTTGCGCCGGCGCTTGAACATCGGCATGGGCCGAAAATGCGGCAACGTTCAGGACTGCGAAGAAGCTGGCGGCAATCAGTTTGTTCCAGTTCATGGTGAATTCCTCAGGGTTGCAATGGGCAATGGTTGCGAGGCAAACCGTGTTGTCTCGATGGAGCCCATTTAATCGACCCGAGGTATCTGCCATGTGTCTTAGAACCCGCGGAATTGAGGCGTAAGGTGTCAAACAGGGCAGCGGATACACTGTGATACAAAGCCTGTGGGCAGGTGCACCGTGGCTGCCTAGAATGCGCAACGTGCGAATAACAAGAGGGTTGAGCAATGGAACATGTAAAC
This sequence comes from Pseudomonas sp. BF-RE-21, assembly GCF_019947305.1. Classification (NCBI taxonomy): domain Bacteria; kingdom Pseudomonadati; phylum Pseudomonadota; class Gammaproteobacteria; order Pseudomonadales; family Pseudomonadaceae; genus Pseudomonas; species Pseudomonas sp. BF-RE-21. The sequence goes on from NZ_JAGYGF010000036.1 coordinate 56,915, forward strand.
CACATCCTGATCGTCGACGACGACCGGGAAATTCGCGAGCTGGTCGGCAATTACCTGAAGAAGAACGGCCTGCGCACCACGGTGGTTGCCGACGGCCGGCAGATGCGCAGTTTTCTGGAAGCCAATCAGGTGGACCTGATCGTGCTGGACATCATGATGCCCGGCGATGACGGCCTGGTGCTGTGCCGCGAGTTGCGCTCGGGTAAACATAAAGCGACGCCGATCCTGATGCTCACCGCACGCAACGACGAAACCGATCGCATCCTCGGCCTGGAAATGGGCGCCGACGACTACCTGACCAAACCCTTCGCCGCCCGCGAGTTGCTGGCACGGATCAACGCCGTATTGCGCCGTACGCGAATGCTGCCGCCCAACCTGCTGATCACCGAAAGTGGCCGACTGTTGGGTTTCGGCCGCTGGCGCCTCGACACGACTGCCCGCCATCTACTCGACGAAGACAACACGATGGTCGCCCTCAGTGGTGCCGAGTACCGCTTGTTGCGCGTATTCCTCGATCACCCGCAACGGGTACTCAGCCGCGACCAGTTGCTCAACCTGACCCAGGGACGCGATGCCGACCTGTTCGATCGTTCAATCGATTTGCTGGTGAGCCGTTTGCGCCAACGCTTGATGGATGACTCACGCGAGTCGACCTACATCAAGACCGTGCGCAGCGAAGGCTATGTGTTCTCCTACCCGGTGGAAATGCTCGGCGCAGAATCATGAAGCGTGCCTGGCGCTGAACACGACCGCCCTTCACATCCGAAGGGTTTTGTATCAGTCTGTATAAGAACCCGCTGCAGATACGCAGACAGCGATTTCGCCGGGTTCGAGCACACATCACCGATACACCCGGGCGTTTAACTGTGATCACCGGATAGCAGCAGCTACCGACCCACTCAAACTAAACGCACGGAGAATCACCATGATCAATTTCTCGAAAGTTTCTTCCCTGGCACTCGGTCTGGCACTGGTCGGTGGTCTCGGCCTGTCAAATCTGGCGTCGGCCAGCACCGTGAGCGCGGTGTCCCACGGTCAGATCCAGCAACTGCTGGTGGAAGGTGGCTCGGACCGACTGCAACAGAACCGCGTGGCAGAAGGCGGTGCCGATCGTTTGCAAGAGCTGCGTGAACGTGTCGCCGAAGGTGGCGCCGATCGTTTGCAAGAGCTGCGTGAACGTGTTGCTGAAGGGGGTGCCGATCGCCTGCAAGAGCTGCGTGAGCGTGTCGCCCTGATCAGCCCGGACAACGCCGTACGCGGCGGTGTGATCGTGGCGGAAAACCGCGCAGAGTTCGGTTCGAAATATCAGCGGTATTGATCGCGATCTACATCGCAACAAAGATCCCCTGTGGGAGTGATACCCATAAATCCTCAGGTCTGACGCAAAAGCCCGCTCAATTGCGCGGGACAGTGACTGCACGCTCGTACTAAGCTTTGCGCCACATTCGATCAAGGACGATTCATGAAGCGCATCGCCGTTTGCCTGCTGTCTCTTTTGACGTTCACTGCGGTCGCGGCAGACCTGAACATGCTGACTGACAACCACCCGCCCCTGCATTTCCAGCAGGGTAATCAGCTGGTGGGGTTTGGCGTGGATGTGGTGCAGGCACTGGCCGACATGGCTGGCGACCAGGTGCACTTTCAGCAAGTCCCGCTACTGCGCGCCTTGCACGTGGCCAGCACCGAGCCCGCCACGGGGGTGTTCACCGTGTTGCGCACTGCCGAACGTGATGGCCAGTATCAGTGGGTCGGTCCGCTGATGGAGGTGGAAACCGCTCTGTATTCCACTGAAAGCACCCGGCAGCCGGTGCGCAGTCTGCTGGAGGCCGGTCATCAGGGCCGCATTGCCGTTCCGCGAAAATGGCTGGTCTACAGCTACTTGCAGAAGCAGGATGTGAACAATCTGTACGGCGTGGAAACCCCCGAACAAATGATGCGTCTGGCCCGCCTGGGTCGAGCGGAGTTTGTGGTGGCCGACACCCTTTCCGTCGCCACCATGGCCCGTGAAGAAGGAGTGCCACCCGAGCAGTTGCACTACCAGATACCGCTGATGAAGGAAGCCACGTATATCGCTTTTTCGCCGTTGACCGACCCGCGTCAGATTGCGCGCTGGCAACAGGCGCTGGACACGATGCGCCAGGACGGGCGCCTGGAACAGCTCAAGCAGCGCTGGCTGGCAGACCGTACACCACGCTGACGGCGTGGATCAACGTTCTCGATAAAGACTATGCGTGAGGGTGTTTTTTCATCGTGATGCTCCAGGACTACTGTGGGCCCATCTTCTTCCCACAGTTCTGGAGCAACATCATGAAAAGCATTATCGGTCTTGGTTTCGTCCTTTCGGTTCTTGGTGCTACATCGGCCATCGCGGCGCCTCACGCTTCTTTGCCGGTGGTGGCGGCGGCGAAGGTCAGTCAGCCGGCTACGTTGAATGTGAATACGGTTGGTGTTGATCGTAAAGACACTCAGGCGAGTACGTTGTATGTCGCTGAAAACCGTCCTGAGTTTGGGTCCAAGTATCAGCGTTATTGATTGGCTGGTTTGTGCGGCTTTGAATAGGAAACCCCGGGAGGATTTGGTCTTTTCGGGGTTTCTTTGTTTGGGGGCATATCCGTTTTTTTTGTGATGGCTGGTATTGGTTTCGCCCTTACGGCGAGTCACTTGGAAGAGCCCCAAGTAACCAAGGGCTCTTGCCCCTTTCGTTCGGTGCCTCGCTGTGGCTCGGCATGCCCTCGCTCCGGTCCTGCTCCGTGGGCCCGCCGCCATCGGCCATCCCTGGCCGGGGGCGGCTAACCCGGCATCCATGCCGGGTTGCCCACTACGCAGAACCT
>NZ_JAGYGF010000037.1:0-58905 GCF_019947305.1 Pseudomonas sp. BF-RE-21
GCTGCACCCCACTCGATGCCCATTGGCCGCTGCCGTTCGTATTGCCCGATACGGTGCTGCTGAGCACGCACTTCAACACCTCGCAACTGGCCGCCGATGACTTTCAGCGCAGCGCCATCGAGCCGCCCGCGACCATCCGGCGTTCGGTGGCCAAACGTCAGGCCGAGTTTCTCGCCGGCCGGGTTTGCGCTCGCGCCGCGTTGCAGCGCTTGGAAGGGCTGAATTTTACCCCGGCCATTGGCGAAGACCGGGCACCGGTCTGGCCCGCGCACATCTGCGGCTCGATCACCCACAGCACCGGCCGCGCTGCGGCGATTGTCGCGCAGAAAACCCACTGGCGCGGCCTGGGGATGGACCTGGAAAACCTGCTCAACCCTGAACGGGCCGAGCGCCTGGCCGGGGAAATTCTCACCCCGCCGGAGTTACAACGCATGGCGGCAGGCCATCGCGATCAACTGGCGCTGCTGGTGACGCTGACGTTTTCGGTGAAGGAGAGTCTGTTCAAGGCGCTGTATCCGATTGTTCAGCAGCGCTTCTACTTCGAGCATGCCGAGGTGCTGGAGTGGTCCGAAGCGGGTGAGGTGCGGTTGCGATTGCTGACGGATCTTTCCAGTGAATGGCGCCATGGCACCGAGCTGGATGCGCAGTTCGGGGTGAAGGATGGGCAGTTGTTGAGTTTGGTGAGTATCAAGGCCTGAAGATTTACGGCGTCGGTTCGGGCCTCATCGCGAGCAGGCTCGCTCCCACACTGGATCTATGCCACACCGAAAATCCCCTGTGGGAGCGAGCCTGCTCGCGATGGCGGCAGACCATTCACCGCCAATCTCAACGCTTCTCCTGATTGCGCGGCCAACTCAAACTGAAACACGCCCCACCCAGGCTCTTGCTCTTGCTGATCAACGCTCGCCCGTCATGCCAATGGATGATCCGCCGCACGATCGACAGCCCCAACCCATGCCCGCCCGAAGCACGGGTTCGGCTGTCATCGAGACGCAGGAACGGTGTAAAGATTTTCTCCCACGCGGATTCCGGCACACCCGGCCCGTCGTCCTCGATGTCCACCCGACAACGCTGCTGCCCGACCTGATAGCTGACGGTCACCCGCGATGAGGCATGGCGCATGGCGTTGCTCACCAGGTTCTGGATCGCCCGGTGCAGGTAACGGGGTTCGGCCTCGACCCAGGCATCATCGCAATCGGCGGCCGAGAGGCACAGACCGCGCTGCACCGTGACGTCGGCGCGCAAGGGCGCCAATTCTTCGATCACTTGATTGACCAGCGCATCCAGGTCGATCCGCTGGAAATTCAGCGCGGGCGAACCCTGTTCCAGCCGCGCGTAAGTGAGCATCTCGTCCACCAGCCGATCAAGGTCTTCAATGTCGTGATCCATGCCCTCGCGGTACTTCTCCAGCGCCTGCGGCGTGGTGGCCGAGCCGATCATCTCCAGGCCGAAACGCAGCCGCGCCACCGGCGTGCGCAATTCGTGGGACACCGCGCGTACCAGTTCACGCTGGATCGCCAGCAACTGCTGCAAGTGCTCGGCCATGCCGTTGAACGCCGAGGCCAGGCGTCCCACCGAGTCGGCGCCGCGCGCCGGCACGCGGGTTTCCAGGCTGCCTTTGGCGATGCGCGTGGCGGCCGCTTCGAGCCCGCGCAAACGACGCTCCAGTTGCCGCACCAAGAGATAGACGATCAACCCGATCAGGCTCAAGCCCAGCGCCGCGATCAGCACCAGCCACTCCGGCGGGTAAGGATTCATCTGATACAGCGGACCGATTTCCAGCACCCACGGCGTGCCGACCATGCCGGCAAACACCCGGATCGAATCGCCGCCCTTGCCCAGCGCCATTACCGTATCGCCTTCGGCCACCCGACGGCTCTGGTCTTCGTCCATGTCCGCTTCGCCGACCGTGACCAGCCGCAAGTCGAAACCAAACCCCTTGTCTTCTTTCAACTGCGCCAGACGCTTGGGCTGCTCGGCCACCGGCACGCGCACCAGCTCATCGGCGAGCAGGTAAATAGTTGCGCGGGCCAGTTGCTCGCTGATCTGCTGCACTTCCCCCGTGAGCACCAACTGCTCCTTGTCGCTGATCAGTCGATAGACCTTCGCTGCATGCGGACCGGTCTGCTCCACCAGTGCCTGACCGCGCAGCACGCGGGTGCGCTGAGTCAGGTCGAGGTCGGTCTGGGCGAAGGTCTTCAGCGCCAACGGAATCCCGAGCAGGCGTTCCCACACCAGCAAGGCGCGGTGACGCTGGGTTTCGTTCATCGGTTGCAGGTTGTCGGCCATCAGCGAGAACGTGCCATGGGCCAGGCGCTCGCGGTATTGCTCGCTGCGCACCTGGTTGAGCATGTGCAGGGCCAGCACGCCGAGCACCGCCACCAGAATCAGCGCCGCGCACATGCCGCCATAGATGCGCAGGAAGATCGAGTTCACAGCGACGGATCTACGCAGGCTTCCGGCACGAACAGGTAGCCTTTGCTGCGGATGGTCTTGATCAGGCGCGGATGATCCGGGTCATCGCCGATCTTCGGCCGGATGCGCGAGATGCGCACGTCGATGGAGCGGTCCTGGCCGTCATAGCCGATGCCGCGCAGTGCGGTGAAAATCTCTTCACGAGAGAGGATGCGCCCGGCATTGGCCACCAACAGCCACAGCAGGTCGAACTCGGCGCTGGTCAGCTCGATGCCGTTGTCATGCAGCCAGGCTTCACGCAAGGCGTTGTCCACCACCAGCGGGCCGAATTGCAGGCGCCGTTGTTTTTCCGGGACGGGTTCAGGCGCTTCACTGCGCCGCAACAGGGCCTGGATGCGGGCAAGCAGCAGGCGTGGGCGAACCGGTTTGCAGACGTAATCGTCGGCGCCCAGGTCGAGGCCGAGGATCTGATCGGTGTCGTCGGTACGCGCGGTGAGCATCAGGATCGGCCCGTCGTATTTGTCACGGACCTTGCGGCAAATGCTCAGGCCGTCTTCGCCCGGCAGCATCAGGTCGAGGATCACCAGGTCCGGTTTCTCCTTGATGATGCGTGCGGCCGCCAGGGCGCCGTTGCCTTCGATCGACACACGCAGGCCATTGGCCTCCAGGTATTCGCGGGTCAGTTCGGCCAGACGCTGGTCGTCTTCCACTATCAATACCTGCCAGGCTTCTTGCTCCACGGTGACCTCTGCTTGCCAACAACACTAATAAGGAAGGATCCGCCCGTCTTTTTGTAATGATTGGGGAGGATAAGAATGCGTAACCATCGGCCGATTGTATAAACGTCGCCCGCCGAGAACACAAGCCGGCAAATGCGTTCGGACAACCCGGTTTTTTGTGATAGGGTTCGCGCCCTTAAAAATCCGAATGACTGTTTTCAATCGCTGAAAATCAGCGAAAAACAGTCCGCTCCAGCTAGGTCGCGGCCTACACGCTCGTTCCACCTTTCACACACAATTTACGCACAGGTTTATCCACAGGTAGTACGTTGCAACACCCTCCGAAACGCATTATCTTGTACCCCGGCGCGAAAAAAACCCTACATGTAGGGTTTTACGCCAAAAACCAAACACAAACCGGACACCGATTTCAAGCGCTTTTATTGCCTCTTTCCGGTTGAACCAAACGTATTTTCGAAAGACCAAACCGCGCGTGCGGATGGCTACTGTTTTTGAGCCGGAAACGGCGTTAACGGTACGGGTGTTGCAGTCGATTACTGTCACCCAAAAGGATCCTGGTGTCAGGCTCAAGGCCTGGGACCAAAGACTTCGGCATGGAAGCGGCGCCCCAACAGCCCCCTTCCTGATCTGTCCCGAAGTTGGTATGCCCGGCCCAGCCGGTTGTAGTGCTTCAGGACGGAACGGTGGGCACCGTGATGGTGCCCAAACAAACATAGAGAATGTGGAGACAACCCCCCATGCAAACCGACACAACTCGCGAGAACCCGCAGGGCACTTTGCCGCAGGCCGCTGATTCGACTTCGGATCTGTCCGCCACCGCGCCTGGCCAACTGCGCGTGATCAAGCGTAACGGCACTGTCGTTCCTTACACCGATGACAAGATCACCGTCGCGATCACCAAAGCGTTTCTCGCAGTTGAAGGCGGCACCGCTGCCGCTTCGTCGCGAATCCATGACACCGTGGCCCGCCTGACCGAACAGGTCACCGCGACCTTCAAGCGTCGCATGCCGTCGGGCGGCACCATCCACATCGAAGAAATCCAGGACCAGGTCGAACTGGCCCTGATGCGTGCCGGTGAGCAGAAAGTGGCTCGCGACTACGTGATCTACCGCGACGGTCGTTCGAAACAACGCGCTGCCCACGCTCCGGCAGAAGAAGCGGTCAACGCTCACCCGTCGATCCGCATCACCCGCGCCGACGGCACTTTTGCACCGCTGGACATGGGTCGCCTGAACACCATCGTCACCGAAGCGTGCGAAGGCCTGGAAGAAGTCGACGGCGACCTGATCCAGCGCGAAACCCTGAAAAACCTGTACGACGGCGTGGCCCTGACCGACGTCAACACCGCTCTGGTGATGACCGCTCGTACCCTGGTCGAGCGTGAGCCGAACTACTCGTTCGTGACCGCCCGCCTGCTGATGGACACCCTGCGTGCCGAAGGCCTGAGCTTCCTGAACGTTGCCGAAAGCGCGACCCACCACGAAATGGTCGACCTGTACGCCAAGGCATTGCCTGCGTACATCGCCAAGGGTATCGAATTCGAATTGCTGAACCCGGTCCTGGCCACCTTCGACCTGGAAAAACTCGGCAAGGCGATCAACCACGAGCGCGATCAGCAGTTCACTTACCTGGGCCTGCAAACCCTGTACGACCGTTACTTCATCCACAAGGACGGTATCCGCTTCGAACTGCCGCAAATCTTCTTCATGCGCGTGGCCATGGGCCTGGCGATCGAAGAGAAGCAGAAAGAAGACCGTGCGATCGAGTTCTACAACCTGTTGTCGTCCTTCGACTACATGTCGTCGACTCCGACCCTGTTCAACGCCGGTACCCTGCGTCCACAGCTGTCCAGCTGCTACCTGACCACCGTGCCGGATGACCTGTCGGGCATCTACCACGCGATCCACGACAACGCCATGTTGTCGAAATTCGCCGGCGGCCTGGGCAACGACTGGACCCCGGTTCGTGCACTCGGTTCGTACATCAAGGGCACCAACGGCAAATCCCAGGGCGTGGTTCCATTCCTGAAAGTCGTCAACGACACCGCCGTTGCCGTTAACCAGGGTGGCAAGCGCAAAGGCGCTGTATGTGCCTACCTGGAAACCTGGCACATGGACATCGAGGAGTTCATCGAACTCCGCAAGAACACCGGTGATGATCGTCGTCGTACCCACGACATGAACACCGCCAACTGGATCCCTGACCTGTTCATGAAGCGCGTCTTCGATGACGGCAAGTGGACCCTGTTCTCGCCGTCCGAAGTACCGGACCTGCACGACCTGACCGGCAAGGCTTTCGAAGAGCGTTACGAGTACTACGAAGCCCTGACCGAGTACCCGGGCAAGGTCAAGCTGTTCAAGACCATCCAGGCCAAAGACCTGTGGCGCAAAATGCTGTCCATGCTGTTTGAAACCGGCCACCCATGGCTGACCTTCAAAGACCCGTGCAACCTGCGCAGCCCGCAGCAGCACGTTGGCGTGGTCCACAGCTCGAACCTGTGCACCGAGATCACCTTGAACACCAACAAGGACGAGATCGCCGTTTGCAACCTGGGCTCGATCAACCTGCCGAACCACATCGTCAACGGCAAGCTGGACACCGCCAAGCTGGAACGCACCGTGAACACCGCTGTTCGCATGCTCGATAACGTTATCGACATCAACTACTACTCGGTGCCGCAAGCGAAGAACTCCAACTTCAAGCACCGTCCGGTCGGCCTGGGCATCATGGGCTTCCAGGACGCTTTGTACCTGCAGCACATTCCTTACGGTTCCGACGCTGCCGTCGAGTTCGCCGACAAGTCGATGGAAGCGGTCAGCTACTACGCGATCCAGGCTTCCTGCGACCTGGCCGACGAGCGCGGCGCATACGAGACGTTCCAGGGTTCGCTGTGGTCCAAAGGCATCCTGCCGCTGGATTCGCAACAGATCCTGATCGAGCAGCGCGGCCAGAAGTACATCGACGTTGACCTGAACGAATCCCTGGACTGGGCACCGGTTCGCGCCCGTGTACAGAAAGGCATTCGTAACTCCAATATCATGGCCATCGCACCGACCGCGACCATCGCCAACATCACTGGCGTCTCGCAGTCGATCGAACCGACCTACCAGAACCTCTACGTGAAATCGAACCTGTCGGGCGAATTCACCGTGATCAACCCGTACCTGGTTCGCGACCTGAAGGCTCGCGGTCTGTGGGACTCGGTCATGATCAACGACCTGAAGTACTACGACGGTTCGGTGCAGCAGATCGAGCGCATCCCGCAAGAACTCAAAGAGCTCTACGCGACTGCCTTCGAAGTGGACACCAAGTGGATCGTCGACGCGGCAAGCCGTCGTCAGAAGTGGATCGACCAGGCTCAGTCGCTGAACCTGTACATCGCCGGCGCCTCGGGCAAGAAGCTGGACGTGACCTACCGCATGGCCTGGTACCGTGGTCTGAAAACCACTTACTACCTCCGTGCCCTGGCCGCGACCAGCACCGAGAAGTCGACCATCAACACCGGCAAGCTGAACGCTGTTTCCAGCGGCGGCAACCACGGTGAAGATTCGGTCCTGGCAGCTCCTGCCGGTCCTGCTCCAGTGCCGAAGGCTTGCGCCATCGACGAGCCGGATTGCGAAGCTTGCCAATAAGCTGAGCCGGTAGGCGCTGAAAGGCGCTTACCCGACAACCCCCGATCGGTCCTCTGGATTGGTCGGGGGTTTTCTTTTGCCCATGGAAATGTGGTGACTGGTATGACGCCTTCGCGGGCAAGCCTCGCTCCTACAAGTTCGATGTTGTTCGCAATTAAACCTGTAGGAGCGAGGCTTGCCCGCGAAGAGGCCCTCCCTGACAACACAAAATCCCAGCCATAAAAAAACCCCTCTTACGAGGGGCTTTTTATGCAGCGCTATCCAGCATCAGGTCATCTGAATGATGGTCTGCATGATGGTGCTTTGAGTCGAGATGGTCTTGGCGTTCGCCTGGTAGTTGCTCTGCGCCTTGATCAGGTCGACCAGTTCGCTGGTCAGGTTGACGTTGGACTCTTCCAGGGAGTTGGAGTGGATCTCGCCCAAGGTGCCGGTGTTCGGCGCATCGTAGCCCGGGATACCCGACGCGTAGGTTTCTTTCCAGCTGGTGCCGCCTACTGGCTGCAGACCTTGCTCGTTGGTGAAGCTGGCGAGCGAGATCTGGCCGATGGCCTTGGTCTGGCTGTTGCTGAAGTTGGCCAGCATGATACCGCTACCATCGATGGTCAGGTTGGTGATCTGGCCGGTGGCGTAGCCGTTCTGCGTAGGAATCGAACGTGCGGTGTCAGCATTGTATTGCGAGGTTTTGGCCATGGAGACCGTAACGACGCCGGAAGTAGCGCCGTTCGCTGTCCACACGCCATTTTTCACGTCACCGGGAATCCAGCCGGTGACCCTCAGGTCAGGGCTGACGATCGGCGTCGGAACGGCCGGAGTGGTAACCGAAACCAGATTGCCCGAGGTATCGAACACCATGGTCGAAGCGACCGGCAGGTTCAACGGAACCGCGGTAGGACTAGGGTCGGTGCCATTCGGGTTGCGACCATCAATCAGGGTGTAGGTTTTCCAGGTGTTCGCCCCGGTCTTGACCATGTATTGGTCCATGACGTGCTTGTTACCCTGAGTGTCATAAATCGGGGTACTGAACTGTTTGGTGAAGGTGGCTTCTTTGGTCGAATCAAACGGGGTGGCAACCTGATCGATAACCGGTGCGGTGGAGTTCAGGTTGATCGTCGACGACACCGTGGAGGTGTTTTTTGGCGCCAGGTTCGAAGTATCGATACGCAGGTCGGTCAACACGCCGTTGATGATCTTGCCGTTGGCGTCCACGCCGTAACCTTGCAGACGCGAAGTGCCGTCGGTGTTGGTGACGTAACCGTCCTTGTCGACCTTGAACGTACCGGCACGGGTATAGGACAGCGAGCCGTTGTCGTTCAGCACGAAGAAGCCGGAACCGTTGATGCCCATGTCCAGCACGTTGCCGGTGTTGTTGACGTCGCCCTGGGTGAACTGTTGGGAAACGTTGGCCAGGCGCACGCCGTTACCAATGGTTTTGCTGCCGGAACCCAGCTTGGTGGCCGAGTAAACGTCCGAGAATTCCGCACGGGACGATTTGAAACCGGTGGTCGCGACGTTGGCGATGTTGTTGCCGGTCACGTCCAGTTGTTTGTTGGCTGCATAGAGACCGCTAAGGCCGATATTGAAAGACATATTCCACTCCTTTGTGCCGTGTTAGTCGGCTCTACATACCAATTGTTTGTACTTTGGACAGGGCGATGCTGCCCCCACCGGCGAGATTGAGCATCAACTCACCGCCGGTCTGGCTGATGGTCACGCTGCTGACAGTCGCCGGCAGGTACGTCACCAGCGAAGTCGCCTTGCCGTCGTAAGTTGCGGTGGCGCCGAAGGTGTACGTACCCGCCTTGGCCACTTCGCCTGCATCGTTCTTGCCGTCCCAGATGAAACTGGCGCTGCCGGCTTTTTGGCTGCCCAGGTCGATGGTGCGGATGACCTTGCCATCGGCGTCGGTAATCTTCACTTTCACCGGGTCCACCGAGGCCGGAACCGCGATGGTCCCGTTGAAGCTCTTGGAGGTATCGACCACGGCCTTCTCGCTCGGCGCGATGACCGAACGCCCGACCAGCGACGAAGCCTGCAGGGCCTGGGACGAGTTGTAATTGCTGGCCAGGCCACTCACGGTGGTGTTGAGCGTGGTGATGCCTTCCAGGCTGCTGAACTGCGCCAACTGGGCAACGAACTCGCCGTTGTCCTGCGGCTCCAGCGGGTTCTGGTTCTTCAGCTGTGTCACCAGCAACTGCAGGAACGCGTCCTTGCCCAGGGCCTTTTTGCCGGTGGCGCTGTTGGTGGCGGACGCCAGGCCGTCGGCACTGGTGTTGGTCTTGATCGAAGAGTTGGCCAGGATGTCTTTGAGGCTAATGCCGCTGGTGGTATCGGTAACACTCATCTGAGTCGCCCCTTATCACTGACCGAGGGTCAGGACCTTCTGCATCATGGTTTTGGCGGTGTTCATCATTTCGGCGTTGGTCTGGAACGAACGGCTCGCGGAAATCATGTCGGCCATTTCTTCAACCACGTTGACGTTCGGGTAGTAGACGTAGCCCTTGGCGTCGGCCGCCGGGTGGTTCGGCTCATAGCGCGCTTCCAGATTGCTCTGGTCTTCGACCACGCCCAGCACTTGCACGCCCTGACCGGCCGCGTCCTGGTTCTGGAACAACGAATCGCTGCCGCCGCTCTGCCCGCCCTGGAACATGGTGGCGAACACCGGATGACGTGCGCGATAGGTCTGGTCGATGCTCGACGAGACGGTCTCGGCGTTGGCGATGTTCGAGGCCACGGTGTTCAAGCGCGTGGTTTGCGCGCTCATGCCGCTACCGGCAATGTTGAAAACACTGGATAGAGACATGTCTTACTCTCCGCGAATGGCTGACATCAGCCCTTTGAATTTGCTGTTGAGCAAGGTGAAGCTGGCCTGGAAGTTGATCGCGTTTTCCGCGTAGTTCGACTGTTCCAGCTGGGCGTCCACGGTGTTCTGGTCAATCGACGGTTGCATCGGCGTGCGATACAGCAGCGACTCGTCGCCATTGCCCATGCCTTCGGCTTCGATATGACGGTTGTTGGTCATGTTCAAGGCGAATGTGCCGCTCTTGGTTTTCTCGTTCTGCTCGGCGAGCACTTTCGAGAAGTCCAGATCCCGAGCCTTGTAGTTCGGGGTGTCGGCGTTGGCGATGTTGTTGGCCAGGACTTCGGCACGCTGGGCGCGGAAGCCCAGGGCTTGTTCGTGGATACCGAGCGCTTTATCGAAGCTGATGCTCATGTCGGGAAACCTTCGGGTGACCTGATTTTTCGTACGATGGATATAGCAAGCGGCGTGCCAATTCAAAAAAGCCCGTAAACCGGGGCTTTGCGGGCTTGGGCAAGGCGGCAATGCCAGAAAAGCGGCAACGGGTTTCCGCCGTCTGCCGCTTTTCTGCCGCTTTCGGTTTTGGGCTCTTGGGTTGTGGGTTTGTGTACATATCCGTTTTGGGGGTAACGGCGGCTATTGGTTTCGCCCTTACGGCGAGTCACTTTCGAAAAGCGCGAAAGTAACCAAAGCGCTTTTGCCCCTTTCGTTCGGTGCCTCGCCTAGGCTCGGCATGCCCTCGCTCCGGTCCTGCTCCGTGGGCCCGCCGCCATCGGCCATCCATGGCCGGGGGCGGCTAACCCGGCATCCATGCCGGGTTGCCCACTGCGCAGAACCTCCACTCGGCCTCTCGAGGGGGCGACTACCGCCACAGCCGCCGAGGCGGCCTGAAAGCCGACCTGGCTCTCAGTCGTGCGCGCTCTCCTTCTCTACTGCGCTCACTCGTTCCGGACTTGAACACCGACCCCCTGTAGGAGCCGGCTTGCTGGCGATGGCGTCCTTTCAGGCGATACATGTGTCGCCGACCCACCGCTATCGTCGGAACGCCGCCCGCAGCAAGCCGGCTCCTACAATGGATTGGGTTCACACGATTCAAAACTGTAGGAGCTGGCTTGCCAGCGATGGAGGTTAACGATAACGCGGGCTGTCTGAATGAACGCGCTGCCCCGACGATTTTCGCCGGCAAGCCGGCTCCTACAGGGGATTGGGTTCACACGATTCAAAATTGTAGGAGCTGGCTTGCCAGCGATGGAGGTCAACGATAACGCGGGCTGTCTGAATGAACGCGGTGTCTAGACGACTTTCGCCGGCAAGCCGGCTCCTACAGGGGGCACGTACGCTTTTGATTCCCACCACTCATCAGGCCGAGCGTTAGCTCGCCTTTCGCTTTTGATCTGAGCGCCCCCTCGAGAGGCCGAGCGCAGGTTCTGCGCAGTGGGCAACCCGGCATGGATGCCGGGTTAGCCGCCCCCGGCCATGGATGGCCGATGGCGGCGGGCCCACGGAGCAGGACCGGAGCGAGGGCATGGCGAGCATTAGCGAGCCACCGAACGAAAGGGGCAAGAGCCCTTGGTTACTTGGGGCTCTTCCAAGTGACTCGCCGTAAGGGCGAAACCGCCAGCCGCCATAACCCCAGAAACGGATATACACACCAACACAGCAGACAAAAAAAAACGGGAGCCCCCAAGGACTCCCGTTTTTCAAACCACCACCAACCCATCACTTAGCCTGGTAAATGATCCCCGGGCTGCACTGGACCATCTGGTAATGATCCGGCAAACCGTTCAGCGCTTCGGACGCGCCAAGGAACAGATAACCGCCAGGCTTCAACGTGCTGTGGATGCGCAACAGGATGTCTTTCTTCACCTCGGCGGAGAAGTAGATCAGCACATTGCGGCAGAACACGATGTCGAACTTGCCGAGGCTCGCGTAGCTGTCCAGCAGGTTGAACGAGCGAAACTCCACCCGACTCTTGATCGGCGCCTTGATGGCCCAGCGCCCCGGCCCTTTCGGGTCGAAATAACGTTGAAGACGCTCGGGCGACAACCCGCGGCCGATGGCCAGGCTGTCGTACTCGCCAGTCTTGCAGTTGGTCAGCATGGTGCCGGACAGGTCAGTGGCAACGATCTGCACACCCATCTTCAACTGGCCCATATTGACCCGCTCGAACTCGTCGATGGACATCGACAGCGAATACGGTTCCTGACCCGACGAGCAGGCCGCCGACCAGATTCGCAAGCGTTGCCCCGGAGCCGCCTTGATCGCTTCGGGCAGTACCTTGTTCTTCAAGACTTCAAACGGATAGGTGTCACGAAACCACAGGGTTTCGTTGGTCGTCATGGCATCGACCACCAACTCACGCAAACCGCTGCGCGGCTGGGTCTGGATGCGCTGAACCAGCTCACCCAGGGACTTGATGCCTTGCTGTTCCATCAGTTTGTTGAGACGGCTCGAGACCAGGTACTGCTTGTTTTCACCGAGCAAAATGCCACAGGCTTTTTCCAGGAAGACCCGGAACTGTTCGAAATCCAAATTACCCGTAGACAAAGATGCCGCCTCTTAAATCGTGTTAATCACCAGGGGCAAAAGGCCCCTAGCTGATGTCTGCTGCTTTGATCCGGTCAACTACCCGGGATGCCAGGTCATCAGGACGGAATTTGGCCAGGAAGTCATCGGCACCGACTTTCTTGACCATCGCCTGATTGAACACACCCGACAACGAAGTATGCAGGATGATATGAAGCTTTTGCATGCGAGGGTCGTTGCGGATCTCGGCCGTCAGGGTGTACCCGTCCATCTCCGGCATCTCGATGTCGGAGATCATCATCAGGAACTCTTCTTCCGGCTTCTTACCCTCATCGGCCAGTTTGCGCAGGTATTCCAGCGCTTGCCGTCCGTCGTTCAACGCCACCACTTCGACACCGACCGTTTGCAGGCAACGCGTGACCTGCTTACGCGCCACCGACGAGTCATCGACCGTCAGCACCCGCAGCGACAGCGCCTTGTGCTGGGTTTCGACATCGACCACGCCGACGGAAATCGCTTCCGGTGTCGGCGCCACTTCCGCCAGGATCTTCTCGACGTCGATGATTTCGACTAACTGATTGTCGACCCGAGTCACAGCCGTCAGGTAATGATCGCGTCCGGTGCCCTTGGGAGGCGGATGAATCTCCTCCCAGTTCATGTTGACGATGCGTTCCACCGAGCGCACCAGGAAACCCTGGGTCTTGGTGTTGTACTCCGTGATGATTACGAACGGATTGCTTTGATCTTTTAGCGCCCCGGAACCGGTCGCCATTGCCAGATCAAGGATCGGAATGGTCGCCCCCCGGATATTTGCCACACCGCACACGACAGGACTGGACTTGGGCATCAGGGTCAGCTTGGGGCATTGCAGCACCTCGCGAACCTTGAACACGTTGATCCCGTACAGCTGCTGGCCGTCGAGACGGAACAACAACAGCTCCAGGCGATTCTGCCCTACCAGTTGCGTGCGCTGGTTTACCGAATCCATTACACCAGCCATGCCCAGACTCCTACACCAACGCTAAGTGTGTTGCGACGCACATTCATCACTAAACGGCACGGCGCTTGCTTTTTAACTTTTATGAACACAGAACCGACATTTTTCCGACGCCTGACATCACCTATCCGCAGATTGCTCTGTGCAGTGTCGGCCGTTTGCCTGTTCAACGCTGGCAGCCCTGCCTTTGCTGACGCAGTTACCTTGCCTGACATGCTTATCGGCGTCACCCAGGGCTTTCTTGAATTCACCGTAGAAGACTATCTGGCTACCAGTCAAACGGAAGGTCGCTACGAAATCCAGGTCAACCAGCTCGACCAGCGACTGCGCATGCCCATGTGCGACAAGGAATTGACAGCCAGCCTCGAGAGTCCGGCCAAGCCGCTGGGCCGGGTCACGGTCAAGGTTCGCTGCGAGGGGGCATCACCCTGGACAGTCTTCGTACCCGCTCAAGTCCGGCTGTTTCGCGACGTTGTGACCGTCACCCGACCCCTGCGTCGCGCAGGGATTGTCGAGCCCGATGACGTGACGCTGCGCGAGCGTGACATCAGCCTGATCGGCCAGGGCTACTTCACATCCGTAGACCAGGCGATCGGCCAGCGACTTACCCGACCAATGGTCACCGACCAGGTGATTACCCTGGTTCATCTCGAACAGGCGGAAGTCATTAGCAAAGGCGATCAGGTGGTGATTACCGCCCGCAGTGGTACGCTCAGCGTGCGAATGCCCGGCGAGGCCCTGTCCAACGGCGGCATGGCCGAGCAGATACGGGTGAAAAACCTCAATTCCAAACGGGTCATCAAGGCGCAGGTTACCGCGCCAGGTCAGGTGGAAGTGTCCATGTAGGATTCTCTGTTCGTGAAGATGTGGCGTTGCCCGAGGCTGTTCCCTAAACTGTGCCGCATGCAGGAGAAGTGCTGGCGCATGCGGGCCCATTTGATAAATGGGTCTAAAGTTTTCACAGGGAGAGCCGAAAACATGGCAAGCGTCCAAATACTCAGAGGTTTTTTACCATGGTCATCGATTTCAGCCGTTTGAACAGCTCCTCGCCACTTACGGGCAGTACACGTACCAGCGTTGCCAAGGAACCTGCCGAAGCCGGCAAATCCGCGCCGCTGAATACCCCGGCCGAACAGGCCACTGCCATCAAAAGCGGGGAATCGGTACACCTCAGCAATGAGGCTCAACAGTTGCAACAGGTCACTGACAAGCTGCGCGATCAGCCTGCCGTCGACAACGCCCGTGTGGCCGAGTTGAAAGCAGCGATTGCCGATGGCAGCTATAAAGTCGACAGCAGCCGTGTAGCCAGCAAACTGCTCAACTTCGAAGCCCAGCGCTAGGCTACGGCCCGCGCCAGGCTTTTGGACGCTTAAAACCCAAGGCCAGCCATGCAAGACACTAATTTACTGCAACTGATCACCGACGACTTTGCTCCAGCGCAACACTTGCTTGAGTTACTGCAAACCGAGTCCCTCGCCTTGCACGGTCGGGACATGCCACTGCTCGAAGAGATTCTGGCGCAGAAACAGGCATTGATCATTCTGCTTGAACAGCATGGCCGCAAGCGCAGCGAAATCCTCGCCAGCCTCAACCTGCCGACCAATCGCAACGGCCTGGAGCAACTCGCCAGCCATTCGAGCATTGGCGAGCAGTTGCTGGCCCAGAGCGATGTGCTGACCGATCTACTGGCTCAATGCCAGGCGGCGAACGCCAATAATGGCCAGTCCATCCTGGTCCAGCAGGCCGCCACGGCCAATCAGCTGAAAATCCTGACCGGCGGTGAACCGCCAGCGCTTTATGACGCCCGCGGATCAACCGCCAAGCTTGCGAAGCCGCGCCCGCTCAGTCAGGCTTGAGCCCGCAAATGACCGCGCCCTATCAAGACTCGCAACATGCTGGCAATATACTGGCCAGCCGTAGTCATATTTTGTCTGGAGATTGATGAACCGTGTCCAATGCCTTAACCGCGGAAGATGCCCCGCAGCCACCCAAGGTGCTTACCACACCGTTGGAAATCTCCGGCAACCTGCGCCAACTGCAAGAAAGCCATGATCCGCTGATCATCACCTTTCATGAGCGCACCCAGCGCTTCCAGAGCTATCTGGTGGACGTGGACCGCGAGCGCGGCACCATCGCGCTCGACGAAATGATCCCGCGTGACGGTGAGCGCTTCATGCTGGCCGGCGAACCGTTCAAGGTCGAAGGCTTTCACGAAGGCGTGCGCATTGCCTGGGAAAGCAACGGTCAACTGACCATCGACGAGTCCGGTGACAGCCGCTGCTATCGTGGCCCGCTGCCGAATGAAGTGGTTTATCACCAGCGCCGCAATGCCTTCCGCGCAGCCTTGAAGCTGGCCCAACTGGTCAACGTCGATCTGGACGGTGAAAAGCTCAAGGCGCCGATCAGCGGCAAGCTGTTGGACATCTCCGCCACCGGCTGCAAGCTGCGCTTTGAAGGCGACATCACCGGCAGCCTGCAATTGGGCCAGGTCTACGACCGCTTCGCCGCCGCCCTGCCCTTTGGCAAAATGACGGCACCGGTCGAACTGCGTTATCTGCACTTCGAAGAAAGAATCTCCACCACCTTCGCCGGCATCCGCTTTCATAACATGAGCGGCCTGGTGCAGCGTCAGGTCGAGCGTTTCGTCTACCAACTTCAGCGCGAAGCACGACGTTTCGACAAAGACGACCTGTAATTCAAGCACCCATAAAAAACGGGCAGTCCCTTGCGGTGACTGCCCGTTTTTTATGCCCCGATTTAAGGCCTGGCCTCGGTGAAGCTTTGCTCGCGGCCCGCGTCAGGGTCCTCCGGAGGTGGAGTGGTGGGTGTCTCGGCCTCCGACTCAGGAGCCGGATCAGGATTGGCCGGGCTCTGCATCTGGTCCTGCACCACTTGCTCATCGACCCGTGGATCAAGGCAAGCCACCAGCGGCGAACTCGACATGCTGTCCGGCATGGCGACGTGATGCAGCGGCGCGTCGTCCACCTGATGCAGGTTGGTCACCGCTTTCGGGCGGATCCGCCACACCAGCACCAACGCAAAGAAACTGAAGAAGGCGTAGAGCATCTGACTGCCGAACATCTTCATCAGTACCCCGGCGACCAACGGTCCGATACTCGCGCCAACACCGTAGGTCACCAGCAACATCGCCGTCAGTGACACCCGCCGATCAGCCTCGACGTGATCATTGGAAAACGCGACCGCCAGCGGGTACAGGCAAAACTTCACCAGCGAGCAGATAAAACCGGTGATGAACAACACCTCCAGCGGCACCTGCTTCATGATCGCCAGCGGCAACGCGGCGAGGGCCAGTACCAGCGCAAAACAGCGGATCAACAGCGCCCGGTCATAACGGTCGGACAACCAGCCCAACGGCCACTGCACCAACAGGCCGGCAAAAATGCAGCTACCCATGAACAGACCGACCTGCTCCGTGGACAACCCTTGCTGCGAGGCATACAGCGGCGCCAGACCGTAGAACGAGCCGATGATCAGCCCCGCCCCCAGCACCGTACTCAACGACTGCGGCACGCGCTTGATAAAGAAGCGCGGCTCCATCGGCGCCGGATGCAGCGGCGCCGGGTGAATCCGCCGTGTCAGGGCCACCGGCACCAGGCACAGGGCAAAGCACAGGGCGACCAGCATCAACAGCTCCAGACCGAGGCCCGGGTGCATGACCAGAATCAGCTGCCCCAGCACCAGGCCAAGATAAGAAGCGATCATGTAACCGCTGAACACCGTGCCGCGCTGCGAGGCTTCGGCCTGCTCATTGAGCCAGCTTTCGATGACCATGTACTGGCACATCATGCCGAGACCGACGATGACCCGCAGGAATATCCACGCCGGCAGCCAGTCCACCAGACCATGGCCCAGCACCGCCGCGCCGACAATCCCGGCGCAGGCCGAATAAGCCCGGATATGCCCGACCCGGGCTATCAACCGGTGACCGATCTTGCCCCCCAGCACCAGGCCGAAATAGTTGGCCGCCATCAACGCACCGACCCACAGGCTGTCGACATGGTCGGCCGCCAGGCGCAAGCCCAGGTAAGTACTCAGCAAGCCGGAGCCGATCAACATCATCAGCGAGGCGAAATACAGCGCTCGAAAGGGTTTCCAGATTTGGCGCATCGGCGTTCCGAGCGGCTCCTTGCGGTAAGAAACGGGCTATCCGAAAGATAGCCCGAAGACGAAGGTTCGTCAGGCCTGGGCGGCTAAAACACGGCGCTCCCAGGGCGTAATTTCATCAAAGAAGCTGGTCAACTCCATGGTCTTCGAAGCGACGTAGCCTTCGATGAACTCCTTGCCGAACAGTTCCTTCGCCAATTGGCTACGTTTCAGACGCTCGAGCGCGGCATGCAAGGTACACGGCAACGAAAGATTATCCGGCACCTCGAATTCGCCCTGGATCGCTTCACTCGGCTCCAACCTGTTTTCAATGCCATACAACCCTGCCGCCAGGCTCGCTGCAATCGCCAGATACGGGTTGGCATCAGCCCCCGGCAGGCGATTTTCCACCCGACGCGCCACCGGCGAGCTGGCCGGGATGCGCAAACCGGCCGCCCGATTGTCGTGGGACCAGCAGGCATTATTCGGTGATGCGAACGGATGGCACAAGCGCTGATAGGAGTTAACGTTCGGTGCAAATAATGCCGTGAAATCCGCCATGCCGGCCTGCTGTCCACCGATGAAGTGACGGAAGGTCGCCGTCGGCTCACCGGCCTCGTCGCTGAAGACGTTACGCCCGGTGGCGATCTCGACGATGCTCTGGTGAATATGCATCGAACTGCCCGGCGTGTGCGCCAGTGGCTTGGCCATGCAGACCACCGTCAGCCCATGCTTGAGTGCCACTTCTTTAAGCAAATGCTTGAACAGCAATGTCTGGTCGGCCAGCAACAAGGGATCGCCGTGCAGCAGGTTGATCTCGAACTGACTGACGCCCATCTCGTGCATGAACGTATCGCGCGGCAAACCGAGGGCCGCCATGCACTCATAGACTTCACTGAAAAACGGCCGCAAGCCGTTATTGGAACTGACACTGAACGCCGAATGACCGTCCTCGCGCCGCCCGTCCAGGCCTACCGGCGGCTGGAACGGTTGCGTCGGGTCGGTGTTGGGTGCGAAGACAAAAAACTCAAGCTCAGTGGCCACCACCGGCGCCAGCCCAAGGGCGGCGTAACGCGCGATAACTGCTTTGAGTTGACCGCGAGTCGACAGAGGGGAGCTTTCGCCGGTCAGTTCGTCCGCATCGCAAATGGCCAAGGCACGCGGCTGTTTGCTCCAGGGCAAGCGGTGGATCTGCGCAGGGTCGGGGACCAGCGCCAGGTCGCCGTCATCACTGCCGTAAAAACGCGCTGGCGGATATCCGCCCATGATGCATTGCAGCAGCACACCCCGCGCCATCTGCAAACGCCGCCCCTCAAGAAAGCCTTCGGCCGTCATGACCTTGCCACGGGGCACGCCGTTCAAATCCGGCGTAACACATTCAATCTCATCAATGCCCGTCAATCGCTGCGCGAGTGAGCGCTGGCCACCGGTTGTCATGACGCAATCCTTTGTAGTTGTGCAAGCCGCGAACGGCGACCGTACAAAATAGGCTCCGCGTGTTCGGAATATCAAGCAGCGACAAACAAAAACGTCATGGCGGACGACAACGCCGAAATAACCGTCACCGCAATCCTTGTAGGAGCCGGCTTGCCGGCGATGGCGTTCGTAAGAACGCCGCAGAATTCAAAGCCCTCATCGCTGGCAAGCCAGCTCCTACAGGGGGATGCGGTGTTTTCAGGGGAGATAGAGGCTGAACACTCCACCGCCCAACGGGCCGCCGTTGCTGATTTCTGTGCGCCCACCGATCCCGTTGCGCTGATGCAACGCGGCAATCCGTCCGGCGAAATACAGGCCCAGGCCGGTGCTGCCGCTGCTGTGGTTGATGCCCTGCACGTAATCGGCCTGACGCTCGATCATCTCGGCCGGATAACCCTCGCCATCGTCGTTGATGGTCAACACCAATTGCCCAGCCTCGTCGCTCACCGTGATCAACAATGCGTGACGGGCGTAACGGATGGCGTTGTTGATGCTGTTGGCCAGCACCGACGCAATCAGCTCACGGTCGAAAAAACCCAACGGGCTCAGCGGGTCCACTTCATAGGTCGCCATGATGCCGCGACTGGCGAACACGTCCTGATGGCAGGCCAGTTGCGCTTCGATGAAGTCATCCAGTTCGTGGTAAGCCGGCTGCAACGGCATCTGGTTGACCCCGAGTTTGTACAGCCCCAACAACTGCACCAGCATGCCGTTGAGGTGGGCGAACTCGAACTCGATCACGCCCTGCTCCGGGGTGTGCCGCTCCGGATCGGGCAAGCGCGCCAGCCATTGGCTGTGGGCCTGCATCAGCATCGCCAGAGAGTTCTTCATGTCGTGCACGGTGGAAGCAATCACCGTGGAGAAATCCAGTGCCGGGTTGTCTTGGTTCATCCGCTGAACGCCTTGATTTTCAGTTTCTGATAACGCGCATATCGCGCATCGGTGTCGGGCATCAGGCCGACCGTTTTCAGGCAGGCGCGACATTCTTCAAGCTCCGCCGATGGCGCGCTGGTGTCGGTGCCATGCAGCAGCGATTGCGCCATGTTCAACGCAATACTGATGTTCTTCGGTTGCAACGCCAGGGCTTTGCGGAACACCGCCCGCGCCTCCACCAGGTTGCCGGTCTTGTACACCCGCACGCCTTGACGGTTGAGTTCCGCCGCATCGTTGCCGGAGTTGAGGATGCTCGGGTCGTCGGTCAGCTTGGCGATACCCTGCATCACCGTCGGATCGTCGCCGTAGATTTCTGCGCAGTTTTTCAGCATCGACTTACCGGCGTCAGCCTGCCCAAGCATTTGAAGTTGCTTGGCCACCAGCAGCGCGGCTTCGGCACTCATGAATTGCTCCATGCCATCGAGGCGCAACATCGCCTGCTCGGTGAGCTTTTCCGCGGTTTCGGCGTCGTTGAGCAACAGGCTGGTGGCCTTCATCAGCCGCGCACGAATCTGCAGGCCCGGGTCGGAAGGGTTTTCCTTGGCCACGGCACTCAGCGTGGTGTTGATTTCCAGCCGGGTCCGGGTGTCCAGGCCCTTTTCGCTGCCCTTGCTGATCAACGCATGGGCGAGGCCGAGGTTGCTTTCGGCGTCCTTGAAACGTGACTGGGCACCTTGGCTGACGGCCTGACGGTAAGCTTTGGACGCGGTATCGAAATCTTCGTTGGTCATCGCCAGCTTACCCAGCAGCGCTTGCCGGCGTACGGCCAGCGGCGACAAACGAATCGCCTCCTCCAACACCTGTTGCGCAGCCTTGGTGTCGCCCTCGGCGACCAGCACATCGGCCATGCCGTCATAGAGCGCCGGCATCATCGGGAACACTTTCAACGCTTTTTCGTAGACGCCCTTGGCCTGGCTGACCTGACCCCGCTTGAACAGCAACTGGCCCAGCCCGGCAAACGCCCACGGCAAAGGCCGGTCGGCAATGATGCTGTCGTAGAGTCGCTCCAGCGCTTCGTTCTGATTCAAGTCGCGCAAGGCATCGGCGCGGTAGCGCAAACACAGCGGCGAGTAGCGGATGTCCTGCTTGCACAAGGCGATGCAGGCATTGAGCACTTCAACCGGTTTACCGCGATCGAGCGCCTGCAGGATCGGCTTGAGCAAGGTCTTGCGCTGCTCCAGACGCTCCAGGCGCTGGGCCAGGCCGGAACGGTTGAAGGGTTTGGTCAGGTAAGCATCGGGCTCGTGTTCCAGGGCGCTGAGCACCATCGCCTGGCTGGTCTCGGCGGTGACCATGACAAACACGGATTCGTGGCTGATCAGCTTCTCGACCATCAGGTCTTCGAGAACCTGCTGACCGTTCTTCTTGCCATCGCCGAGGTGGAAATCCTGCAGGATGAAATCGTAGGACTTCTGCGAACACATGCGCAGCGCCTGCTCGCCGGTGTCGGCGGTGTCCACGTCCTTGACGCCCAGCTCACGCAGCATGGACCTGACGGAACTGCGGAAATCCGAGAAATCATCGACGATCAAAAAACGCTTTTGGTGATACGACAGCATCGAAGATTTCCAGGCAATTTTAAGAAGAAGATCATGACTGTCCGGGTTATCGGCCAGCAGGGCCATTCACTTGAAGAATTGGAATGCATTTGCGCCGCTGGAGTCCAAATTTAAAAGGGCCGCGAATGCGGGCTAAATATTTGAAGGCGTTATTGAAAAACGGGATTATCCTGATTTATTGCAACGCGTCTGCTACCCCTCTTTCAGACCCAGACGCTCCCGTCGTCGGCACAGGCATAAGTTATGACCACCACCCCCAATCGCTCAGTGAACTCCAATGAGCGAAAGACCCTGATCCCCAGTACCCTGGATTTTCCGGTGGTGGGAATTGGCGCGTCGGCAGGTGGGCTGCAAGCCATCAAGCTGTTCTTCGAAAACATGCCGCAGGACAACGGCATGGCGTTCGTGATCATTCTTCACCTCTCCCCCGATCACCAGAGCATTGCCGACAGGATCGTCCAGGAATCGACCGCGATGCCGGTTCTGCAAGTCACTGAAAGGGTGTCCATCGAGAAAAACCATGTGTACGTCATTTCACCGGCACAACGCCTGTCGATGAACGATGGTTTTCTTGAGGTCAGCACCAGCGATACCCGGGAATCCCGGCACGCCTCGATCGATCTGTTCTTCCGCGACCTGGCCGATGTCCATCGGGAACGAGCGTTCTGCCTGGTGCTGTCGGGCACCGGCTCCGACGGTGCCGTCGGTCTTTCGCGCATCAAGGAACAGGGCGGCGTCACGCTGGCGCAGGCACCGGAAGACGCCGAATTCGACGGCATGCCCCGCGCCGCCATCGATACCCGCATGGTTGACCTGGTTCTGCCGGTCGTTGAAATGCCGCAAAAACTGCTGGAGCTGTGGCGTAACTCTCAGGAAATCAGCTTGCCCATTGCCAACGACCCCGAACCGCAGACCATTGTCGCCATCTCCGAACGCGAAGCGCTGGTGGCGGAGCAAATGCTGCACGACATTCTGATCCAGCTGCGTACCGGCACCGGCCATGATTTCAAACACTACAAACGCGCCACCGTGTTGCGCCGGATCGAACGGCGGATGCAGGTCACGTCTCAACCGGATCTGGCGTCCTATTTCCATTACCTGCAAAACAATCCCGAAGAAACCAAGGCCCTGCTCGGCGACATGCTGATCGGCGTGACCAACTTCTTCCGCGATCGCGAGGCCTTCGAAGCGCTGGAGCGCGATGTCGTGCCGCAACTGGTCAGTGCCGCCGTGTCGGCGCAACCCGAGAAAGAAGAAATTCGTGTCTGGTCCGCGGGTTGTTCCACCGGCGAAGAAGCCTACAGCCTGGCGATGTTGCTCAGCGATCAACTGCAACTGGACGCCAGTGCGGCATCGCTGCAACTGTTTGCCACTGACATTGACGAGCGCGCCATCAGCGTCGGCCGGGCCGGGCTGTACCCGCAAGCCATCGTCACCGACGTGCCGCCCACGCGACTGCGACATTACTTCCTCAAGGAAGATGACCATTACCGGATTCGCAAGGAAATCCGCGAAAAAGTCCTGTTCGCCAAACACAGCCTGCTGTCCGATCCGCCGTTCTCGCAGATCGACCTGATCGTGTGCCGCAACCTGCTGATCTATCTCGATCGCGAAGTGCAGCGTGAAATCCTGCAAATGTTCCACTTTGCCCTGCGCCCCGGCGGGTTCCTGTTTCTCGGCTCCTCCGAGAGCGCGGACGCCTGCCACGAACTGTTCGCCCCAGTGGACAAACGCAACCGGATCTTCCGCGCCAAGACCGGTACGGCCAACAGCCGTCGCACGCCGACCATGCCGCGTGGAGGCTACGTGCGGACCAACATTTCCCAGCAGCCGACGCACAGCGGTGTGCAGCGCAAAACCTCTTTCGCCGACATCCATCAACGCGCCCTCGAACAGTCCGCGCCACCGAGCGTGATCGTCGACGCCAACGCCGACATTCTGCACATGAGTGAAAGTGCCGGGCGTTTCCTGCGGCACGTCGGTGGTGAGATGTCGCGCAATTTACTGACGTTGATCCTTCCCGAGCTGCGCCTGGAACTGCGCACCACGTTGTTCCAGGTTCAGCAGAGCAGCCTGTCAGTCAAATCCCGCGAGGTGTCGATCAAGCGTGATGAGCGCCGTTATCTGATCGATCTGGTCGCTCATCCCTACAAGGATGAAGGCTCGGACAGCGAGTACGTGCTGGTGATTTTCGAGGAGGTCGAAGTCGATCCTTCAGAACTGGCGGCGACCACCGTGCTGCAGAACGAAAACCAGGTGCTGTCCAACCTCGAACGCGAACTGCAACGCACCAAGCTGCATTTGCAGGACACCATCGAACAATCGGAAGTCTCCAGCGAAGAGCTCAAGGCCTCCAACGAAGAAATGCAGGCGATCAACGAAGAACTGCGCTCGGCCACCGAAGAGCTGGAGACCAGTAAAGAAGAGCTGCAATCCATCAACGAAGAGTTGCTGACGGTCAATTTCGAACTGAAAACCAAGGTCGAAGAAACCGACAAGATCAACGACTACCTGACCAACCTGATCGCCTCCACCGACATCGCCACGGTGTTTGTCGACCGCAGCATGCGCATCAAGTGGTTCACCCCGCGCGCCACCGACATTTTCAGCATGCTGCCGGTGGACACCGGGCGCTCCCTGCTCGACATCACCCACCGCCTGCATTACGACAACCTGGCCGGTGACGCAGCGCTGGTGTTCGAATCGCTGAACATGATCGAACGTGAAGTCAGCAGCACCGACAACCGCTGGTACATCGCCCGCCTGCTGCCCTACCGCTCCAGCGAAGACCACATCGACGGCACCGTGCTGACCTTCATCGACATCACCAAGCGTCGGGCGGCCGAAGAAGAGCTGCGCCTGGGCGAGGAGCGCATGCGCCTGGTCGCTGAAAGCACCCGCGACTACGCGATCATCACGCTCGATGAACAAGGGGTGATCACCACCTGGAACAAAGGCGCGGAGTTGATCTTCGGCTACAGCAAGGCCGAGGCCGAGGGCGCCTACTATGACTTCATCTTCTCTGCGGAGGACCGCGCGGCGGGCGTGCCGGAAAACGAGCTGCTGACGGTGCGCAACCACGGCCGCAGCGACGATGAACGCTGGCATTTGCGCAAGGATGGCAGCCGCTTCTTTTGCAGCGGCGAAGTGACTCTGCTCAGCGGCGATAACCTGCAGGGCTACGTGAAAATTGCCCGTGACCTGACCGGCCATAAACGCCAGCACGAAGAACAGAGCCAGGAACTGGCCGAGACTCGTAACACCAACAACCTCAAGGACGAGTTCTTTGCGGTCATGTCCCACGAGCTCAAGCACCCGCTGAACCTGATCCAGCTCAACGCAGAATTGCTGCGGCGCTTGCCGGTGACCAAGTCGCTGGCACCGGCGGCCAGGGCGGTAAATACCATCTGCGACGCGGTCACCAGCCAGGCACGGATCATCGACGATCTGCTGGATGTCGCCCGGGTCCGCACCGGCAAGCTCAAGCTGCAAACGGTCGCCGTCGACCTCGCCAGCGTGCTGCGCGATGTCCACACTGTCGTGCTCAATGACCAGCATGACGTCACGGTCGAACTGCTGGTGCCGTCCGATGCGTTGATGGTCCAGGCCGACCCGACACGGCTGGAGCAAATCATCTGGAACCTGGTGAACAATGCACTGAAATTCACCCCGGCCAAGGGGCGTGTGCAATTGATCGCCAGCCAGGCCGGGGACATGGCGCGGCTCGACATCAAAGACAATGGCGTCGGCATTGCCCCGGAAAACCTCGATCACGTGTTCGACCTGTTCGGCCAGGCTGAAAAACAACATGCCACCCATAACCGTGAAGGGCTCGGGATTGGTTTGTCACTGGTCCGTCAGTTGACCGAGGCGCAACGCGGTGCAGTCGAGGTGAGTTCGGCCGGTGTAGGCACAGGCTGCACGTTCACCGTCTACCTGCCATTGGCCAAAACCGCCGGCGAAGCGCAAGCCGCTGCCCAGACCGAAGAGGCCTGCGGCAGACTGAGCGGACTGACGATTCTATTGGTGGACGATTCCGCGGACGTGCTGGAAACCCTGAAAATGCTGCTGGAGATGGAAGATGCGCAAGTGATTGCCTTTGACCGCCCGGTGGCGGCGCTGGACGCGGCGAAAAGTACCCGATTCGACCTGATCATTTCCGACCTCGGCATGCCGGTCATGAATGGCCACGAGTTGATGAGCGCACTGCGTGAGTTGCCGCTCGCGAAGGATGTACCGGCCATCGCCCTGACCGGCTACGGGGCGCACAGCGACATTCAGAAATCACGACAGTCGGGCTTTGACCAGCATGTTGGCAAACCGGTGTCCTACGATGACCTGATCCAGACCATCGAGACGCTGCGCAACCAGCGCTGAAGCGCGCTCAGTTCAGATAGTCGCGCTGCACGCAGGCGCGCCGATCGATCGCCTGCCTGAGCCGCTCCTTGTGATCGGCCCAGACCATAGGGTCAACCTTGGTGGAACGCATCAAGGCGAGCATGGCCTCCTTGGCGTCCAGGTACTCTGACCAGGCATCGGCAGACCTGAGCTTCAAGCGTTCACGCTCGGTCATCTCCATCCGGCGCAACGCGACGACCGACTCATCGGTAATCACCGGACTCAACGTCAGTTGCACCCGGTGCGGCGCGACGAACTCCTGGGTGTCCGCGACAATCTCCCTCGCCCGCTGGGTACCCCACTTCAATGCGGCGCAGTAATGCTCACCCGCCTTGAGGTCATGATGCTCCTCGCGAATCGGCCAGCCATCAGCGCCGTAGACACCTACAAAAATCTGGGTAACCCCTTCAACACTGATCCGCGCATGCACCTCGATTTGCACGCCACTGCCCAGCACTTCTTCGTGGGTGTGCAGAGGCAATCGCGTGTTGGTCCACAACCAGAATTGGGCGCCCCTGCGTCGCATCGATTTCGCTCCCTGTGTGGTCTTTGGAGTAAGGCACAGCAATGCGCGTCTATCAAATGTTGGTCGTCAGGTGATCGCAGACGAAAAAGCCCCGCCGGATACGAGATCCTGGCGGGGCTTTTTTGACAGCCACAGGGCTGGAAATTGATGGTGTCCCAGGGCAGGTTCGAACTGCCAACCTTCCCCTTAGGAGGGGGATGCTCTATCCAATTGAGCTACTGAGACACAAGTCGCACGCGAGAAATGCGATGCGATGGACGGCGTGCATGTTAACGGGCGGGTCTGATTTTGTCATGTCGTCCGTAGGCTTTTTAAGTGTAGGCAGATGCCCCTCTACAGCACGGGATTTGTTGACCGTGCAAATTGCATCACCGCAAAAAGCCATCATTGCAAATTGCAATGAGACCACCTTGCACGATTATCTTAATTCTTTGTTTTTAAAGGATTTAATAGCCGTTAGACTCTTGGCACGTCGGCTGCTTCAGCTGTTCTCAAAGAACAACGGAGGTCAGCCCTCATGAACCGCGCCCTTTTACTCTCGAACGCGATCGCTCTGGCGATTTTTTTGGGTTTTCATTTTGCCCCGCAGAGCGGTGCCGAGCCGGTTGCCCAACGAATGCCTCATTACCTCCAGGTACAGAAGGCACCTCAATTGGCGGTGTTGGGTAATCAGCAGGGTTTTGTCGGTCAAGAAGTGAGTCAGGAAAATGTCCTGCTGCCAGCGCAGTCTTCAGAACGCCTGGTATTTTGAACAACCCATCAGGAGCACAGCATGTCCAAATCAGCCGCAGGATTTTTCGTCCTCGCCCTGCTCAGCGGCATTCTTCATTTATCACTGGTAGAGGACGCAGTCGTCACCCTGCCATTGATTGCCTGCGGCGTTTTCAGTGCTTTGTTTGTGCTGGCGCTGGTCGCGGGCCGCAAGATCAAGTTTGATCCGGTGTTGCGCTGACTTGTAGCAGCTTCAACAGGTCGGTCACTGTGTCCGAAAGTTCGCCTGAATTGTCGAGCCGGTGGATTAGCGTCTCACCGACTGAGGCGTCCGCCGTGAACAGTTCATTTCTGCTTAATCTCGCCTCAATCTCCGCCAGACTTTCACGCCCGCGCCGCAACAAGCGCTCTCGCAGCACGTCCTCCTTGACCGTCAACAGAATCGGCACCAGCGCCGGATAGCGGCGTAGCGCCTGAGCCAAGTGCCCGCGGGAGCCGTTGATCAGGACATCCCTGCCCTCCTTGAGCCATTGATCGATCACGACAGGAATACCGTAATCCAGGCCATTGGCATGCCAATACAGCGCGAAGTCGCCCTCTTCTTTGCGGCGCGCGAACTCTTCACGGGAAACACCGATGGCATCCTCGCCCAAGGATTCGGCTGAACGCGTAATGATCCGACGCACCACTTCGCAGTTGATCGCCTGCAAAGGCGCACGAGCGGCCTCGATGAGACTGTCCTTGCCGGATCCGGAAGGCCCCATCAGGTAAATCAGTCTGCCATCCATCCTGAATTAGCCCCCCATGTCGTGGTTGCCACTAGTAAATCGGCCAATTGCCACTATTCTGTACGAAGTAAGGAATCGTGATCGAAATCCGCACAGCATGCACCTTCAGGCGTCCCAGGACATCTCCTGTCGTGCAATAGGACGCGGTCAGCGATACGGACATGGGTAGTCTTTTCAAACCAGTCCGCATTTCTGATAATTGGTGCTGGCATAACGCCTTTATCCAGTTCAATATTTGTCACAGAATTGACGCCAATGATCTGGCTTCTTTGAGGCATGATGCGAGCCTCTATCAATTCAGGTTGAACATTTGGCCAGAGTCCTTGTCCTATCAGACATCGCGCGGCCAATCCCGAGAACCGCTCCCCTGAACTAACCGGTTAAATATATGCGCCCATTGAAACAGGCAATTTATTCCAGCCGTACGGCTGACAAGTTCGTCGTACGTCTGCCAGACGGAATGCGTGAACGCATTGCCGAGGTGGCTCGCAATCATCATCGCAGCATGAACTCCGAAATCATTGCGCGCCTTGAGCAGAGTCTCATTCAGGAAGGCGCACTGGGTGAAGAGTTGAGCATGCGACTGGACAGCCCGGAGCTGTCACTGCACGAACGCGAACTGCTGCAGCGCTTCCGCCAACTCTCCCACCGTCAGCAGAACGCACTCGTTTCGCTGATTGCCCACGACGCCGAAATGGCCGCAGACGCCTCCTGATTCATCCGAACGCTCAAGCCAGCTTAATCGCTGGCTTTTTTTTGCCTGAAATTCAGGCACAAAAAACCCGCCGATTGGCGGGTTAATTGCTCTCGTAGGAGCCAGGCTTGCCGGCGAAGGCGGCCCTGAGATCGCCTTCGCCGGCAAGCCTGGCTCCTACGAGCTGATTTGCGGGCTGCAGGCAGAGGGCAATCAGAGCAGGAAGATGGTCGCCAGCCCGAGGAAGATGAAGAAACCACCGCTGTCGGTCATGGCCGTAATCATCACGCTGGCGCCCATTGCCGGATCGCGCCCCATCTTCGCCAGTGTCATGGGGATCAACACCCCCATCAACGCCGCGAGCAACAGGTTGAGCGTCATGGCAGCGGTCATCACCACACCAAGGGACCAACTGCCGTAAAGCAGGTAGGCCACCGCACCAATCACCCCACCCCAGACCAAACCGTTGATCAAACCGACGGCCAGCTCCTTGCGCATCAGACGCGAGGTATTGCCGGTACTCACCTGGTCCAGCGCCATGGCGCGAACGATCATGGTGATGGTCTGGTTACCCGAGTTGCCACCGATGCCCGCCACGATCGGCATCAATGCCGCGAGCGCCACCAGCTTCTCGATCGAACCTTCGAACAATCCGATCACGCGAGAGGCAATAAAGGCGGTAATCAGGTTGATTGCCAGCCAGGCCCAGCGGTTGCGCAGGGATTTCCAGACTGACGCGAAAATATCTTCCTCTTCACGCAGACCCGCCATGTTGAGAACTTCGTTTTCGCTCTCTTCACGAATCAGGTCGACCATTTCATCGATGGTCAGACGGCCGATCAGCTTGCCGTTCTTGTCGACCACCGGGGCCGAGATCAAGTCGTAACGTTCGAACGCTTGTGCAGCATCGTAGGCGTCTTCGTCCGGGTGAAAACTCACCGGGTCGCTGGCCATGACTTCCGATACTTGTTTTTCCGGGTCGTTGACCAGCAAACGCTTGATCGGCAGCACGCCCTTGAGCACGCCGTCGTAATCGACCACAAACAGTTTGTCGGTATGGCCCGGTAGCTCCTTGAGCCGACGCAGGTAACGCAACACCACTTCAAGACTGACATCCTCACGGATCGTCACCATCTCGAAGTCCATCAGCGCACCGACCTGCTCCTCGTCATAGGACAACGCGGAGCGAACGCGCTCACGCTGTTGACCGTCGAGGGTTTCCATCAGCTCGTGGACGACGTCTCGCGGCAGCTCGGAGGCCAGGTCAGCCAGTTCGTCGGCATCCATGTCCTTGGCCGCTGCCAGGAGCTCGTGATCGTCCATGTCGGCGATCAGGGTTTCACGTACCGAGTCGGACACTTCGAGCAGGATGTCGCCGTCGCGGTCAGCCTTGACCAATTGCCAGAGCGTCAGACGATCGTCCAGCGGCAAGGCTTCAAGGATGTAGGCAACGTCGGCGGAGTGCAGGTCGTCGAGCTTGCGCTGCAGCTCGACGAGGTTTTGCCGGTGAACCAGGTTTTCGACCCGGTCGTGATGCGGACCTTCCTGGCGATGAGTCAGGTCTTCGACCACCCGCTGACGCTGCAACAGCTCAATCACTTGAGCGAGGCGGTCCTGCAGGCTTTCTTGCGTTTTCTTTACTTCAACTTCGGACATAGGCGAACTCCACTCCCAGCAGCGGGGCACGCCGGAAGGATCAATCAGTCAATTCATGATTGGAAAAGCGGTTTACTGAATTACTACTGGGTAAGTCCATGGAGGTATTCCACAAGCCCCGGCGGGGCTGACGGGCGCAATGATACACCGCCCAACGGTTTTAAATGTTAAAAAATCGCGGCTGAAACAAGCGCTTGCGAGACAAACCTGAGCGCCGTCCTGATCCGTGAAAATGCGACGACTCATTCTGAAAAGAAAACACACCAGCGCTGAAAAATGTAGCGGCTACCCTTGAGTCAGACCGTCATGGAGGACGTTTGATGCCATTGAATGCCTGTTATTTTCTGCTGATCGCCCTGCTCTGCCTGCCGCCCGTGGTACTTGCCTCAACCGTTCACCGCTGCGAGGCAGCAAACGGCCGCATCACCTTCACCACGCTGAGTTGTACGGCCGGAGAAAGCCTTTCGCTCCAGGAAGTGCGCACGTTTACCCCCGGCAGCACGGTGTCGCTGATGCCGGAAGCGGACTTTCGTGAAACATCACGTATGAATATCAAAAGGAGGGAGCCAACGGTCGTCGGCCAGGCAGAGGACAACTGTGGAAACCAGATCGATGCCAGGGAACGCAGGGAAGCAATCATCAATCAACGGATTGTCGCCGGCATGACCCGGCAAGACGTCGAAAGCGCCCTCGGCAAGCCAGACAAGATCAGTATTCGGAATTCGGCCACGAGTTACCGATACGACACCAAGCGAGGTCGTAGCGCACACGTCGAATTCGATGAGAGAGGATGTACCAGAGGAAAAGCCAAATCCCAGACGGCAAAAAGCCCGCGTTAAACGCGGGCTTTTTGTTGTTTGGTGCACTCGACAGGATTCGAACCTGTGACCGCTCGGTTCGTAGCCGAGTACTCTATCCAGCTGAGCTACGAGTGCAATTTGTGTTTTTAGACCAGATCACAACTGGTTGAAACAGAGTAGCTCACATCACTGCAAACAACTCTTAAATGGTGCACTCGACAGGATTCGAACCTGTGACCGCTCGGTTCGTAGCCGAGTACTCTATCCAGCTGAGCTACGAGTGCATTTGTTGCCGCGCATTATAGGCCGTCGAATCTTTTTGTAAAGCGCTTTTTTCTAGTAATTTCAACAACTTACCGAAGAAGCCAGATTACAACGTACTACGCAAATAATGGCGGAGAACGGGGGATTCGAACCCCCGACACCCTTTTGAGGTGTACTCCCTTAGCAGGGGAGCGCCTTCGGCCACTCGGCCAGCTCTCCGCAACACGGGGCGTATATTAACCAGCTTCTTCCCCGTTTGCAAACATAAAAAACGATAAAAATTAATGGCTTGGTTCTTCGTCCTTCTCTTTCTTTATACGCAGGTAAATTTCCTCACGGTGGACCGCAACCTCTTTCGGGGCGTTGACACCGATACGCACTTGATTTCCTTTAACGCCGAGCACGGTCACGGTGATTTCTCCATCACCAATAATCAGGCTTTCTGCGCACCGACGAGTCAGAATCAGCATACCTTTCTCCTCACGCATTTCATTTCAGGGACAACAGTCTGCAAAAAAAAGGCACTCGACCTACAACCTGAAAGATCGCAGCCCTACATGCCTGAGTATTGACTAGCGCGGGCAAAAGAACAGCTTCGAGCCGCACCATTCAAAAAAACAAAAGGGCGCGGTCAGACCGCGCCCTTCGGCAAACGCATCACTCGCCCGTTCGGGCCGGCGCGTCCAGTTCGAAAGCCGTGTGCAGGGCGCGCACAGCCAGTTCCAGGTACTTCTCTTCGATCACCACGGAAACCTTGATTTCCGAAGTCGAGATCATCTGGATGTTGATGCTTTCTTTCGCCAGGGATTCGAACATGCGGCTGGCCACACCTGCGTGGGAGCGCATGCCGACACCAACGATCGAGACCTTGGCGATCTTGATGTCGCCAACGACTTCACGGGCACCGATCTCGCGAGCGGTGTTTTCCAGCACGGTTTGCGCGGCCTGGAAGTCGTTGCGGTGTACGGTGAAGGTGAAGTCGGTGGTGTTATCGTGCGCAACGTTCTGCACGATCATGTCGACTTCGATGTTCGCGGCGCTGATCGGGCCGAGAATCTTGAATGCAACGCCCGGGGTGTCTGGCACGCCACGGATGGTCAGCTTGGCTTCATCGCGGTTGAAAGCGATGCCGGAAATGATCGGCTGTTCCATGGTTTCCTCTTCATCAATAGTAATGAGGGTGCCCGGACCCTCCTTGAAGCTGTGCAGTACGCGCAGCGGAACGTTGTACTTGCCGGCGAATTCCACCGCACGGATCTGCAACACCTTGGAACCGAGGCTGGCCATTTCCAGCATCTCTTCGAAGGTAATCTTGTCCAGGCGCTGGGCCACGGACACCACACGCGGGTCGGTGGTGTAGACGCCGTCGACGTCGGTGTAGATCTGGCATTCGTCAGCCTTCAAGGCTGCCGCCAGCGCCACGCCGGTGGTGTCGGAACCGCCACGACCGAGGGTGGTGATGTTGCCGTGCTCGTCGACGCCCTGGA
Source organism: Pseudomonas sp. BF-RE-21 (assembly GCF_019947305.1). Classification (NCBI taxonomy): domain Bacteria; kingdom Pseudomonadati; phylum Pseudomonadota; class Gammaproteobacteria; order Pseudomonadales; family Pseudomonadaceae; genus Pseudomonas; species Pseudomonas sp. BF-RE-21. The sequence goes on from NZ_JAGYGF010000037.1 coordinate 32,504, forward strand.
AACCGGCGACAACCACCACACGACCTGCTTTCAGATCACCGCGAATCTTCTGGTCATCAATCTGCAAGATACGCGCTTTATTGTGCGCGCTATCCGTCAGAATCCGTACCTGATTGCCGGTGTAGGACACCGCTGGCACGCCGCGCTTGATCAGCGCCATGGCCAACAGGGCAATCGTCACCTGCTCACCGGTGGAGACGATCACATCCAGCTCACGCGGAACCGGCTGGCCGTCGCCACTGATTTGCTTGGCCAGATCGATCAGACGGTTGGTTTCGCCGCTCATTGCAGACAGCACAACCACCAGGTCATCGCCGGCATCGCGGAATTTCTTAACCTTGTCGGCGACCTGCTCGATTCTCTCGACAGTGCCGACCGAGGTGCCTCCAAATTTCTGTACGATCAAAGCCATTTCAAAGCCGCCTCTGCCCATGAAGGGCGCCCAAATAATCACTCAAACAGCGTTCCGGCCCACCACTAGACTGTGGGCCGGACACACTGCCTTATAAACCCTGCTCTACAAATGGAACAGTCAGGGCCAATGCCGCATCCAGTGCGCCAGCGTCAGTACCACCGCCCTGCGCCATGTCTGGACGACCACCGCCCTTCCCGCCCACTGCCGCAGCGGCTTGCTTCATCAAATCACCGGCTTTGAGTTGGCCAGTCAGGTCTTTGGTTACGCCTGCAACCAGAACGACCTTTTCCTCATGGACACTGCCGAGCAGGATCACTGCGCGGCCGAGTTTGTTTTTCAGTTGATCGACCAGCGCCAGCAGCGCCTTGCCATCCTGACCGTCCAGACGCACGGCCAGTACTTTCACGCCTTTGACGTCCAGGGCGGAAGCCGACAGATCGTCGCCCGCCGCGCTGGCAGCCTTGGCCTGCAACTGCTCGAGTTGCTTCTCCAGCAGACGGTTGCGCTCCAGCACAGCCGACAGCTTGTCGATCAGGTTGTCGCGGCTGCCCTTGACCAGGTTGGCCGCTTCCTTGAGTTGTTCTTCGGCAGCGTTCAAGTATGCCAGCGCCGCAGCGCCGGTGACCGCTTCGATACGACGCACACCGGAAGCCACACCGCCTTCGCTGATGATTTTCAGCAGGCCGATGTCGCCGGTACGGTTGGCGTGGATCCCGCCGCACAGCTCGACGGAGAAATCGCCGCCCATGCTCAGTACGCGCACGTTGTCGCCATACTTCTCGCCAAACAGCGCCATGGCGCCTTTTTGCTTGGCGGTTTCGATATCGGTTTCTTCGGTTTCAACAGCCGTGTTCTTGCGAATCTCGGCGTTGACGATGTCTTCCAGCGCCTTCAGTTGCTCAGGCTTGATGGCTTCGAAGTGGCTGAAGTCAAAGCGCAGGCGCTGACTGTCGACCAACGAACCTTTCTGCTGAACGTGATCGCCCAGCACCTGACGCAATGCAGCGTGCAGCAAGTGAGTGGCCGAGTGGTTCAGCGAAGTCGCGTGGCGCACGTCGGCTTCGACGTGGGTCTCGACCGGCGATCCGATAGTCAGGCTGCCCAATGCCTGCACACCGTGGTGCAGGAACGCGCCACCGGTCTTGGTGGTGTCGCGCACGTCGAAACGGCCGATGTTCGATTGCAGGTAACCGCAGTCGCCAACCTGACCGCCGGATTCAGCGTAGAACGGGGTCTGATCGAGAACGATCACGCCCTCTTCGCCTTCACTCAAGACGTCGACGGACTTGCCTTCTTTATAGATAGCGACAATTTTCGCCGAACCACTGGTGGCCTTGTAGCCGGTGAATTCGGTGGCCACGTCAACCTTGACCAGCGTGTTGTAGTCCAGACCGAACGAACTGGCGGAACGGGCACGGACGCGCTGGGCTTCCATTTCGCGTTCGAAGCCGGCTTCGTCGACGGTCAGGTTGCGCTCGCGAGCGATGTCCGCGGTCAGGTCCATCGGGAAACCGTAGGTGTCGTAGAGTTTGAACACCACGTCGCCCGGCACCACGGTGCCTTTGAGTTCCAGCAGATCCTGCTCGAGAATCTTCAGGCCGTGCTCCAGGGTCTTGGAGAACTGCTCTTCTTCGGCCTTGAGCACGCGCTCGATGTTGGCTTGTTGCTTCTGCAGTTCCGGGAACGCTTCGCCCATCTCGGCAACCAGCGCCGCGACGATCTTGTAGAAGAAGCTGCCGGTCGCGCCCAGCTTGTTACCGTGACGGCACGCACGACGAATGATCCGGCGCAGGACGTAACCGCGACCTTCGTTGGACGGGATCACGCCGTCGGCAATCAGGAAACCGCACGAACGGATGTGATCGGACACAACCTTCAGCGAAGACTGATCGTCATTGGTGCAGCCAATGGCCTTGGCCGATGCGCTCAGCAGGTTCTTGAACAGGTCGATTTCATAGTTGGAATGAACGTGCTGCATCACCGCACTGATCCGCTCCAGGCCCATGCCGGTGTCGACCGACGGTGCTGGCAGCGGATGCAACACGCCATCGGCGGTGCGGTTGAACTGCATGAACACGTTGTTCCAGATCTCGATGTAACGGTCGCCGTCTTCTTCCGGCGAGCCCGGTGGGCCGCCCCAGATATCGGCGCCGTGATCGTAGAAAATCTCGGTGCAAGGACCGCACGGGCCGGTATCGCCCATGGTCCAGAAGTTGTCAGAGGCGTAAGGCGCGCCTTTGTTGTCGCCGATGCGGATCATGCGCTCGACTGGCACACCGATCTGCTGGGTCCAGATGTCATAGGCTTCGTCATCCGAGGCATAGACCGTTACCCAGAGTTTTTCCTTGGGCAGCTTCAGGACGCCGGTCAGGAAGGTCCAGGCGTAGGTGATTGCGTCGTGCTTGAAATAGTCACCGAAGCTGAAGTTACCCAGCATTTCGAAGAAGGTGTGGTGACGAGCGGTATAACCGACGTTTTCCAGGTCACTGTTCTTGCCACCGGCACGCACGCATTTCTGGCTGCTGGTCGCACGGGTGTACGCACGTTTTTCCTGGCCCAGGAAACAGTCCTTGAACTGGTTCATCCCCGCGTTAGTGAACAGCAGGGTTGGGTCGTTGCCCGGAATCAAAGAGCTGGAGGCTACACGAGTGTGGCCTTGCTCTTCGAAGAAGCGAAGGAAGGCTTCACGGATTTCTGCGCTTTTCATTAGGTTCTTCCACGGAGGCTGCGGCCAAAGGCCTGTGCGAAACGTCAACAGACGAAGCGACGGCAAAGGGCCGCATTATATCGGCCCAGCGCGCGGGGTACAGCGTGTTTATACGATAGAAACGGTCAATTGGACGGCTAACGCTGTCAGTTGCGCGAAAACTCGACGAATGTCGCGATGACTTGCTCGATTTGCGCGCGGCTCACGTCCATGTGCGTGACCATTCTAAGACGACCGGCGGCGCTGAGTTTGATCCCGCGCTCAGCGGCAAACGCCTTGATCGCCTCGGCCTTGTCGCCCATCTGCACATAAACCATGTTGGTTTGCACCGGTTCGACTTCGTAACCGGCTTTTCGCAGTCCGTCCGCGAGGAATTGCGCGTTGGCATGATCGTCGGCCAGACGCTGGACGTTGTTATCCAGTGCGTACAGCCCCGCTGCCGCCAGAATCCCGGCCTGACGCATGCCGCCGCCGACCATCTTGCGCAGACGGCGCGCCTTGCCGATCAACTCGACCGAGCCGCACAACACCGAACCGATCGGCGCGCCCAGCCCCTTGGACAGGCAGACCGACACCGAATCGAAATGCTGGGTGATTTCCCGGGCATCAACACCCAGTTTGACTGCCGCGTTGTACAGACGAGCGCCGTCGAGGTGCAGTTGCAACCCGTGTTCGCGAGTGAAACTGCGCGCCCGGGCCAGATACTCCAGCGGCAGCACCTTGCCCTGCATGGTGTTTTCCAGCGCCAGCAAGCGGGTGCGGGCGAAATGGAAATCGTCCGGTTTGATCGCGGCAGCCACCTGAGCCAGGTCCAGCGAGCCGTCGGACTGCACTTCCAGCGGTTGCGGCTGAATCGAACCGAGCACCGCCGCGCCGCCACCTTCGTACTTATACGTGTGCGCCTGTTGGCCAACGATGTATTCGTCACCGCGCTCGCAGTGCGCCATCAGGCCCAACAGGTTGCTCATGGTGCCGGTCGGCACGAACAGCGCCGCGGCAAAGCCCAGGCGTTTCGCCAACTCGGCTTCCAGACGATTGACCGTCGGATCTTCACCGTAGACGTCGTCACCGGTGGCCGCGTTGGCCATCGCGTCGAGCATCCCTGGAGTCGGCTGAGTGACGGTGTCGCTGCGAAGATCGATAACGCTCATGAATCTGGCCTCGGTAAGCAGGGGAAAATCCCTTTCGGAATGGAATTACTGCGGTCATGTCGACGAATAATCAACCCTTGGGCGAGGAAAAGACGCAGCAAGTGAGCGAAAAAGTCGATAGCAATCATCAGATAGCAGCAATGCACAGCTGAGAAATATGTGTTAAAAACGCTGCGCCGCCAGACAATCTGTCGGCAAAACGTTCTCAGGGCGGGGTGCAACTCCCCACCGGCGGTAATTGCGCGCAATGCGCATAGCCCGCGAGCGCTTGGCGACAGGCACGGCTTCGGCGGTGTTTGACGGCAAGGTCAGCAGACCCGGTGTGATCCCGGGGCCGACGGTCATAGTCCGGATGAAGAGAGAACGGGATTGGCGCCAAAGGGTCGTCCGCAGGCATTCTTGCGAGCGTGCGTACCCTTAAATCCCATTCGATTCATATGCCCTGTTTTATACATAAACAGGAGTCAGAACATGCAACCCACCGCAATCGACAGCAAAAGCAAACACCATCAGGGCGAGCGCGTTGCGTTCATCCAGGCCTGCTGGCACAAGGAAATCGTCGATCAGAGCCGTAAGGGCTTCGTCGCAGAAATGATTGCTCAGGGTTATCACGAATCCGACATCGACTTCTTCGAAGTCGGCGGCGCCTTTGAAATGCCCCTGCACGCCAAGTTGCTGGCCAAGACCGGCCGTTATGCCGGTATTGTCGCGGCTGCCCTGGTGGTGGACGGCGGGATCTACCGTCACGAATTCGTCGCCCAGTCTGTGGTCAGCGGCTTGATGCAGGTTCAATTGGAAACCGAAGTGCCGGTGTTCTCGGTGTCCCTGACCCCGCACCACTTCCATGCCGGTGAAGAGCATCAGAAGTTCTTCTTCGAACATTTCGTGCACAAAGGCCAGGAAGCGGCGAAGACGTGTGCGGATACGCTGAGCAAGATTCGGGCGTTGCGTCGTACTGAGCCACGCGCAGTAGCCGTCTAAACACCGCTCCCCCTGTAGGAGCGAGGCTTGCCCGCGAAAGCGATTTAACATTCAACATCATCGCTGAATCTGGAATCGCTTTCGCGGGCAAGCCTCGCTCCTACAGAGTCAGCGTCGTCAGTTAGGCCAGGTTTTCGTCGGTGGTCGGCACGATCAGGATGCCGGCGCGCAGGCCGTTCTTGACCTTGGGGTTCGGGAAGATAATCCGCGCGCCCTCTTCTTCGATGATCCAGCGCGTCTGGGCGATGTCTTCGGCCAGCAGATAACCCACTTCCAGTTCCGAAAAATTCTCGATGTCCGCCGGCAGGTTCAAGCGGAAGCTATCGCTGTGCTTGATGATTTCCCGTGCCACGCTGAACAACTGCAACCCATTCAGCGCCTCTTCGGTCAGTTCCGGCTCGGTGCCTTCGATGATCTGTTTAAGACGGGTTTCCAGCAGAGAGACGTTGACCCCGTCGTTCTGCCCGAACGGCCGCGCCTTGCCCAACTCCAGGGTGAAAGACTCGGCACCCAGCTTGTCGTAGGTGTAGGAACTGAAAACGATGGACGGCTTGTTTTGCAGCAACACCGCTTCCATGCCGGCAGCGCGCAGGCGAGCCAGTTCCTGACGGGAATGCTGGCGATCTTCCTTCCACGGATACAACGCAAACTGCTCGATTTTCGAGCCACGAATCGCGGTGTGCAGGTCGTAATGCAGACGATCGCGATCCGGCAGGCTGAAGAAACTGGCCGCCAGCCGCTCCAGTTCACAGGCGCGCAGGGCTTCGGAGCCGCTGGTTTGTTCGTGACGGCCGTTGAACAGACGATTGACGTCCTGCTCGATAAAGCGCTCGCCCTTGCGAATCGCTTCCGGGTTGCCGAACAGGAACAGAATACGTGCGCGCGGCTTCAAGTCGCCGCGAGCGATGTCATGCAACAGACGATCGAGCAACTCGATCGGCGCTGTTTCGTTGCCATGGATCCCGGCTGACAGCAGCAGGTCCAGGCCATTGTCGCGAGCCTCAGGTGGCCGGACTTCCAGCGCACCTTCGCTCAACCAGCGCATGCGCACGCCTTCGACAGTCAGTTGAGTCTTCTCCGCCGGTTCGCGGCCGGCGAGGGTCAGTTCAAGCAGTTTGCCGAGGGCGAGCATAGAGCGGTTTCCTTAGTGGTCGTGGGCGCAATCCGGGCCGTGCACGTGGTCTTCGTCGCCGACTTCAGCCGGTTCCATTTCCAGTTGCAGACTTACCAGATTAGTCGCCAATGGGCGCAGCAGCAGGTTGGCGTATTCAGCGTCACCTTCTTCGACGTCCACGCCGATCAGCAATTGGCCACGGCCATCGTGCTGAATCCACAGCTCTTTGCCTTGCCAAATGACAGCGACGCGGGTGCAGGAAGTTTCCAGTTGCGTGCCGTCGGTGTCTTCAAGGATCAGCTGCAGGGTATCGCTCATGTGTTTTACGCTCTCGACGTTCAATTGATCTGGAATGGATAAACCGCGCCCAGTTTAAGGATTTGCGTCAGTTCATCCAGTGCCGTCCGGCACTCAAGCAGCAATTGCGGGTCCGCAAGGTCGGTTTCGGCCATGCGGTCGCGGTAGTGCTTTTCGACCCATTCGGTCAGCGTGCCGTACAACGGTGCCGTCATGATAACCCCTGGGTTGACGGCCGCCAGTTCGGTTTCATTCAGTGCCACGCGCAAGCGCAGGCACGCCGGGCCACCACCGTTCTGCATGCTTTGCTTCAGATCGAAGACTTTGACTTCGCGGATCAGGCCGCCAGAACTGGTCAGGCTTTGCAGGTACTGCCAGACGCGTTCGTTGCCACGGCACTCTTCCGGCACGATCAACAGCATCGAGCCGTCAGGACGCGACAGCAACTGGCTGTTGAACAGGTAGGAACGCACCGCGTCTTCAACGGTAACCGCCGAACGCGGTACACACACCGACTGGAATTTGCCGCCGACCTTGGCGAGTTTGCTTTGCAGCTCGGCCAGCATCTGTTCGGTGTCGAGGAACGCGTCCTCGTGATAGAACAGCACCTCGCCGTTACCCACCGCGATCACGTCGTTGTGGAACACGCCCTGATCGATCACCGCAGGATTCTGCTGGGCGTAGACCACGCCGTCATCGCTCAAACCGTGCAGACGAGCGACAGCTTGCGAGGCTTCGAGGGTCTGGCGCGCCGGGTATTTCTGCGGTGCCGGGTAGCGGTTATCGAACGCACTGCGACCGAACACAAAGAACTCGACGCCGGCTTCACCGTATTCACGGCAGAAACGCGTGTGGTTGGCGGCGCCTTCGTCACCGAATTGCGCCACGGCCGGCAACGCCGCGTGGTGAGCGAAGTGCTTCTGATCAGCGAACATTGCACCCAGTACACGGCTGGTGGTCGGGTGCTCGATGCTGCGGTGGTACTTGCAGTTGAGGTTGGCGGCGGTGAAATGCACGCGACCGTCGGCAGTGTCGGCGCTCGGGCTGACCGTGGCGGCGTTGGCCACCCACATGCTCGACGCCGAGCAACTGGCGACCAGCAACGGCATCGCGTCTTTCGCAGCCTGCTCGATCACTTGCGCGTCGGTGCCGCTGAAGCCCAGGCGACGCAGGGCGGCGACATCAGGACGCTCTTGCGGGGCCAGAACGCCTTGTTGAAAGCCCATTTCCATCAGCGCTTTCATTTTCGCCAGGCCTTGCAGCGCAGCTTCCTTCGGGTTCGAAGACTGCTGGCTGTTGCTCTGGGACGCGACGTTGCCGTAGGACAGGCCGCCGTAGTTATGGGTCGGCCCCACTAGACCGTCAAAATTGACTTCATAGGATTTCATCAGCGAGGCTCCACGAGAATCTGTTTTTATAGGCTTCAGTAACTATTCAGTACGACCGCGTTGCGGCCTTCGCGGGCAAGCCTCGCTCCTACAGGTTCAATGGGATCCGTAGGAGCGAGGCTTGCCCGCGAATGGGCGCTACGCCATCTTCACGCCTGGCGTGAGGGCCGCTGGCAACGTCAGGCTCGGCGTTTCCAGCGAGGCCACCGGGTACGCGCAGTAATCTGCCGCGTAATAGGCGCTGGCGCGGTGGTTGCCCGAGGCGCCGACGCCGCCGAACGGTGCGCTGCTCGCAGCACCGGTCAGCTGTTTGTTCCAGTTGACGATACCGGCACGGCTTTCCAGCCAGAACTGCTGATAACGCGCTTCGGAATCCGACAGCAAACCGGCCGCCAGGCCATAGTCGGTGTCGTTGGCTTCAGCGATGGCCGCTTCAAAATCAGCGTAGCGGATCACTTGCAGCAACGGGCCGAACAGCTCTTCGTCAGGACGATCGGCAACGGCGGTCACGTCCAGAATACCTGGGGTCAGCAACGCGGCTTGTGCCTCAGGCTGAGTCATTTCCAGCAACGCCACGGCGCCATTGGCCAGCAGATGTTCCTGCGCATCCATCAGCGCTTTTGCCGCGCCAAGGGAAATCACCGAGCCCATGAACGGCGCTGGCTGCTGATCGAACGCACCGACTTCAATCGTCGAGCTGACCGCCACCAGACGCGCCAGGAGCGTGTCGCCCCAGGCGCCCTGCGGCACCAGCAAGCGGCGGGCACAGGTGCAACGTTGACCGGCAGAAATGAAAGCGGACTGAATGATGGTATACACCGCGGCATCCAGATCAGCGACCTCATCGACCACCAGCGGGTTATTACCCCCCATCTCCAGCGCGAGGATCTTGTCCGGACGACCGGCGAACTGCTGGTGCAGGTGATTGCCGGTGCGGCTCGAACCGGTGAAGAACAGACCGTCGATACCCGGGTTCGCCGCCAGGGCGATACCGGTTTCGCGAGCGCCTTGCAGCAGGTTCAACACGCCGGCTGGCAGGCCGGCTTCGATCCAGCACTTGACCGTCAGTTCGGCGACTTTCGGGGTCAGCTCGCTCGGCTTGAACAGCACGCTGTTACCGGCCAGCAGCGCCGGCACGATATGACCGTTGGGCAAGTGACCTGGGAAGTTGTAAGGACCGAACACCGCGACCACGCCGTGTGGCTTGTGGCGCAACACGGCGGTGGCGTCGCCCAGCGGGCCGCTCTTCTCGCCGGTGCGTTCGCGGTAGCTCTGCACCGAAATCGCAATCTTGTTGACCATGCTGGTCACTTCAGTTGCCGCTTCCCACAACGGTTTACCGGTTTCTTCACCGATGCAACGCGCCAGTTCGTCAGCGTTGTTTTTCAGCGCGCCAGCAAAGGCTTCCAGCACCGAAATACGTTCTTCCAAAGTACGACGGGCCCAACCCGGAAACGCCTGACGCGCGGCTTGCACAGCGGACTCAACCTGAGCGGCGGTAGCGCCCTCGCCGGCCCACAGCACTTGCTGGGTCACCGGGTTCAACGATTGGAAGGCTTCACCCTGACCGGCCAGCCATTCACCTGCGATGTATAGCGAATTCATTATTTCGACTCCCGAGCAGCAGACAACGGAACGGCGCGCACTTGATCGCCGGCGTTGAGTTGAAGACGTTTGGCGGTCAGCGGATCGACCACCAGCGTACCGGCGGCAAGACGTGCGGGAGCGGCAGTGATCCGGCAGTCTTCGCGCTTGCGGTTGTGAATGATGAATGGCGTGGCGTCGTCACCCGGCGTGCCAACGGCCAACACCAGCGCCTGACTGTCTCGCACGGCGCGGATCTTGCCGGTTTCGCATTCGATGGCCGGGCCGGCGTCGAAAATGTCGACGTAGCCCTGGTAGCTGAAACCTTCGCTCTTGAGCATGGCCAGCGCCGGCTCGGTGTCCGGGTGAACCTGACCGATCACGTTACGTGCATCCGGCGACAGGAAGCAGGTGTACAGCGGGAACTTCGGCATCAGTTCGGCGATGAACGCCTTGTTGCCCACGCCGGTCAGGTAATCGGCCTGGCTGAATTCCATCTTGAAGAAGTGTCGACCCAGGCTTTCCCAGAACGGCGAACGTCCTGCTTCGTCGGAGACACCGCGCATTTCGGCAATGATCTTGTTGCCGAACAGTTGCGGGAACTCGGCGATGAACAGCATTCGCGCCTTGGACAGCATGCGACCGTTGAGTCCGGTGCGGAAATCGGCGTGCAGGAACAACGAGCACAATTCCGAGTTGCCGGTCAGGTCGTTGGCCAGAAACAGCGTCGGGATTTCGCGGTAGATGTTCAGCTCTTGCGAAGCGCTGACCGTCAGGCCGACCCGGAAGTTGTACCAGGGCTCACGCAGGCCGACGGCGCCGGCAATGGCGGAAATGCCCACCACACGACCGTTGTCGTCTTCGAGGACGAACAGGTAGTCCGCATCGCCGCGCCCGGCCTCGCCGCGAAAGGTCTTCTCGGCCCAGCCGACCCGATGGGCCAGACGCTCTTCGTTGGCCGGCAAGGTGGTCAGGCCGGTGCCGGTGCTACGGGCCAGGTCGATCAGAGCGGGTAAATCGCTGCTGCGTACGGGACGAACGATCATGCTATCTCCTCAAACGGGCCGCTTGCGCCACCCGCGAAACACTTGCTGCTTTCTAGGTTGAAAAGCAGGCGTTAAACCGCCACCAGGCGCACGCTTGCACCTTCACCGACGCCCAGGGCTTCGGCCGCTTCCAGATCCAGGGTCACGGGTTTGCCCGGCGCGTAATCGAGCTCGAGCAACACGGCGCGGTAATCCTGCAACTGCGCATTGGCCACCAGGTACTGACGTCCTGCGCCTTTGACCGGCTCGCCGATTTTCACCGGCACTACACGGCTCTGGGCGATCGAACGGATCCCCGAAACACGCGCATGCAACGTCGGGCCGCCGTCGAAAATGTCGATGTAGTGATCGGTCTCGAAGCCTTCGCGCATCAGGATGTCGAAAGTGATCTGCGCCCGTGGGTGCACCTGGCCCATCGCTTCTTGCGCGGAGTCCGGCAGCAACGGCACGTAGATCGGGTAATGCGGCATCAGCTCGGCGAGGAACGTGCGGCTCTTCAGACCGCACAGACGCTCGGCTTCGGCGTAGTTGAGGTCGAAGAAGTTGCGACCGATGGCGTCCCAGAACGGCGAGTCGCCATTTTCATCGCTGTAACCGACGATCTCGGTCACCACGGAATCGGCAAAGCGCTCCGGATGGCTGGCCACGAACAGCAAGCGGCCACGGGAGTTGAGCTCGGCCCACGGCGAACCCACCAACTCGCGCTGCACGTAGAAACTGGTCAGCAAGCTGTTGCCGGTCAGGTCGTGGCACTGGGAGAGCACGTGAATCTTGTTATGAATCTTCAGCTCGCGGGAGGCGTGCACGAAGGTTTCATTGCGGAAGCTGTAGAACGGCTCGGAATAACCGGCCGAGGCGACGATGGCCGAGCAGCCGGCCAGTTTGCCGGTGGCGGTGTCTTCGAGGACGAAGAAATAGCTCTCTTCACCGTTGAAGCTGACTTCTGCAGCAAACGAGGCTTCGCTCGCGGCGATCTTGTCGCTCAGGCGTTCAACGTCATCCGGCAAAGAAGTGACACCAATCGGGCTGTCCGCAGCCAGACGCTGTACCTCGCCCAGATCAGCCATTTGCGCGGGGCGCATCACCAGCATGGTGTCACTCCTTTCTCATACTCTTTGAGGAAAATAAGCCGGCCCCTTGTAGGAGCGAAGCTTGCTCGCGAAGGTGTGTCAGTCACAGTGATGTCGACTGACACACCTTCGCGAGCAAGCTTCGCTCCTACAGAAAAGCGGGGCCGGCATCAAAATTGGGTTCGACGCCTGAAATCATCAGGCGTCGAAGGGTCTATCAGGCTTGCGTCAGTTTTGCTGCAGCGCGCTCGAAACGATCCAGGCCAGCATCGATATCGGCGTCTTCAACCACCAGGCTTGGCGCAAAACGCACCACGTCCGGGCCGGCTTGCAGGACCATCAGGCCTTCGCGCTCGGCGGCGTTGAAGATGTCCTTCGCCTTGCCTTTCCAGGCCTCGCTCAGCACGCAACCGATCAACAGGCCCATGCCACGAACCTTGGTGAACAGGCCGTATTTCTCGCCGATCTGCTCCAGGCGAGCCTTGAACTTGTCGTGTTTGGCGTTGACGCCGGCCAGCACTTCAGGGGTGTTGATCACGTCGATTACCGCTTCGGCGACGGCGCACGCCAGCGGGTTGCCGCCGTAGGTGGTGCCGTGGGTGCCGACGACCAGGTGTTTGGCCAGGTCTTCGGTGGTCAGCATGGCTGCGATCGGGAAACCGCCGCCCAGGCTCTTCGCGCTGGTCAGGATGTCCGGGATCACGCCGTAATGCTGGTAGGCGAACAGATGGCCGGTACGGCCCATGCCGGTCTGCACTTCGTCGAAAATCAGCAGCGCGTTGTGCGCGGTGCACAGGTCACGGGCGCCTTGCAGGTATTCGAGTTCGGCCGGGATAACACCGCTCTCGCCCTGGATCGGCTCCAGAACCACAGCGCAAGTCTTGTCGGAAATGGCGGCTTTCAGCGCGGCCAGATCGTTGTACGGCACGTGGGTGATGCCGGTGATTTTCGGACCGAAACCGTCGGAATACTTCGACTGGCCACCGACGTTCACGGTGAACAGGGTACGGCCGTGGAAGCTGTTGAGCGCGGCGATGATTTCGTACTTCTCGCTGCCAAACCGATCATGGCCGACACGACGGGCCAGCTTGAAAGCGGCCTCGTTGGCTTCGGCGCCGGAGTTGCAGAAGAACGCACGCTCGGCAAAGGTTGCGTCGATCAGCTTGTGCGCCAGACGCAGGGCAGGCTCGTTGGTGAACACGTTGGACACGTGCCACAGCTTGTTCGCCTGCTCGGTCAAGGCACCGACCAGCGCCGGGTGCGCATGGCCCAATACGTTAACGGCAATCCCGCCGGCGAAGTCGATCAGCTCGCGGCCAGACTGGTCCCATACGCGGGAACCGGCGCCACGCACAGGAATGAAGGCGGCAGGCGCATAGTTGGGAACCATTACCTGGTCGAAATCGGCGCGTTCTACCGCAGCGTGCTCAACGGACATCGGAGTCTCCTGAAGAGGAACACTCGCCGGAAACTGGCGAGCGATGGGGGGATTGTAAGGACAGTTTTCAGCCCGGCCTTGCCGCCAAGCGACAACTTCTTATAGCGCAAACCCCGGTTTCAGCCGGGTTTACGGCAATGCGACATATAGCGTCGCAAAGGCGCAGTTTAAACCGGCGGCACAGGTTATAGGCAGGCTTGTCGAACGGTGCGGTAAATATGTACCGCACACCGTGCTTCATCGTTTGTTTTCCTTGGGTTCCATCCAAACGCTAACGGACTAGCGCCATGATTCAGCATGACCCCGAGCTTACGGCTCAGCCAGACGCACATTTCCAGCATGCGTTCCACAATCTGCCCGACTGGCTATTAACAGCATCGCCCGCTACGCGCACTGCACTGAAAAGCGCGCGGCTGGACCTCCCTGAATGGCACGCCCGGGCAACCCGCCAGCAGCACCAATCATTGAAAGCGGCCAGCACGCACTATCTGGCCCAGCGTAACCACCTGGAATCCATGCTGGATAAACTGCAGAACGCCCGGGACTTTGCCGAACCGCTTCTGCGTGACGCGTTGAAAACCCGATACGGCCTGGAACTGGACGTCAAGACGACCTTCCTGCGCCTGTACATCCCGCAGACCGTTCCGTGGTTCCCGATCAAGACCGGTGCCGCGCGCACCTGGACGGTCTCGCTGCTCGACGCCGCCCTGCACAACTTTCAGGATTCGGAAACCGAAGCGCAGGCTTACGAATCTGCTTCGACGTTCATCACCGAACCCTCGTCCACCGGGCAATTCGATACATTGCCGGCGATCAAGCGCCAACTCTCCATTCAGCACTTCACCCGGTTGTGCAGGGAGCTGGATATCGGCGGTCGATACGAGGCCCACCTCAAGGAAAACCTGGGGTTCACCAACCCGGTAGCCGCTGCCGTGTTGAAGTCGAGCGTGATCAAGACGCACAAGGCCGCCCTGCTATCAGCCCTGCATCTGGCCCAGGTCCGTGGCGACCTGCCGCTGGATGCAGGGCAATCGATTCTCGACATGATCGAGGGCCGCGAAAACGTGGGGCTGGACAACTGGCGACTGCACTGTCACGACCTGAGCCTGATGTCTTCATTGCTGACCGGCATTGTCATTTTCGCGCCGCGACTTGAACTCACTTCCCAACGCTCGCGAATCATCGCCTACATCCCCGACGACCCGGAACACCCGCTCAAACAATACCCCGACACCCTGGCATTCATGACCGAGCTGACCCGCAAACTGCGCTCGCCTGCTTACCAGGCGTTCTTCAGCCGGTTCATCGATCATCAGGAACGAGGCCACTTTTTCGCCGACCTCAACAGTCGCCTCCGTACAGTGACCTGGCATGAACACCTTCGCGGTGATCCGCTGCCGAGCTGGCGCGACACCCCCATCGACGAGCCCAACCTGCAGTTCTCGGTGAGCCCGATCAGAAACGATCTGTGGACTCACCTCTACCAGCAGCAATTGAACAAACTGCTCAATGACGCACGCACCCTTGCGGTTTCTACCGCCAGTGCCGACCGCGCGGCGCGATGGGCGGCGTGGGACGCCTTCAGCAATGTCGCCAAAAAGATCCTTGAAGTGGCGTCGTTCGTGGCCCTGCCCTTTGTTCCGTTTCTGGGCGAATTGATGCTCGCCTACATGGCCTACCAAGTGCTCGACGACACGTTCGAAGGCATCATCGACTGGGCCGAAGGCCTGAAAACCGAAGCGTTCGGACACTTGATGACGATCGCCGAAACGGTGGTTGAACTCGGGACGTTCGCGGTGGGCGGCGTCATGGCGGCCGGTGCGTTCAATGGCCTTATGTCTCGCGAGGCGGTGACGCTGATTTCCCCGCTCAAACCCATCAAGACAGCCACAGGCAAAACCCGATACTGGAAACCGGATCTCGCGCCTTACGAACAGTCCGTTAATCTGCCGGACGCTGCCAGCCCCGACCCTCTCGGTTTGTATCAGCATGAGGGCAAAACGCTGGTGCGCATTGAAGGCAAGGTCTACTCGGTAAAACCGGACAGCAAGACTGGCCGCTTTCAGATCCAACACCCGCGCCGGGCCGACGCCTATCAGCCGGCTCTGCGACACAACAACCACGGTGCCTGGCAAACCATGCTGGAGCGACCGCTGACGTGGGACCGGGAAACCGTGCTGCGCCGCCTCGGCCAAAGTGTCGAGTCGTTCAATACTGCCGAGCGCGAGCAACTCCTTCAGATCAGCGGTTTTCACGACAACGTGTTGCGCGAGATCCATGTCGAGAATCAGCGCCCGCCTTCGCTGCTGACCGACACGATCAAGCGCTTCAAGATCGACCGCGACATTCAGGCACTGGTCGAGCAGACCGGCAGTGACCATCCCGACCGCTATCAGGCGCTGAACCAGCGCAGATCGCTGTTCCAGTCTCGCTACCGTGAACTTGAAAAAACCGATGATCGCCACGTTCTGCTACTGCAAGGCGAAGTACAGGGACTGCCCACGGACATCGCACAAGAACTGGTGAGCAACGCAAGCGGCACCGAACTGAAGCAAATGCACAGCGGCCGCTTGCCCCAGCGCCTCAAGGATGTAGCGCTGAAAGCCATGGACGCGGTGCGTGTCGCCAGAGCCTATGAGGGGTTTTATCTGGAGGGCATGGAAACGTCGGACACCCATCGCCTGGCCCTGCATAGCCTTGAATCACTGCCCGGCTGGCCTGCCCGCCTACTCATCGAAGTCAGAGAGTTTTCCCCTGAGGGGACATTGCGCGACAGCATTGGCCAGCCCGACGCACCGCTCCTCAAGACATTGGTGCACACCGAGGACGACACGTATCGGGTCCATGAAAACACGGCTCTGCCGGGCGACTTTTATCAGGCCATCCTGCAGGCACTGCCCGACGCTGAGCGCAGATCACTGGGTCTTTCTACCGAGGATGGCCAGCTACTCAAACAACGCATTGCCGAGCATGCGCAGAACAAACCCGCATTGCGCACGCTGCTGGTGAAGCATCCCAACCGAAAACCCTTCTATGACCCGGCGACCATGCGCCTGCCCGGCGGATCGGAGGGGTACAACCGAACAGGTCGCCCCACCCCAACACTGAATGACAGGGTTCGCGAGGTCTATCCAGGCCTGCCCCAGGATGAACTCAGCGTCGTCGTTGCCCGCTTGCAACGCCACCCCGATGGCGCTCGCGTGGAGCTTTCGCGCCTGAGCAATGAACTCGAACGGCTGCATGAAGACCTGGATACCTGGATAAAGGAAGCCCCCACCGTCCACCCCGAAACCAGACAACCATTGAGCGAGCTGGAGCAACAGGCCCAGCAGCACAACCGCCGGTTGCTGGCTCAGGAGATCCAGCAGAGCTGGCGTCGGCAAACGCCACGGGATCTCGAATCGCCGGAGCACAGTGACCGCTATGTGCTGCGGTTCGCCGAGCCGATTCTGGGTGAGCTGCCGGTGCTGACGGCCGACTTCAGTCACGTATCACTGGTCGCCCTCGAAGGCAGTCACGCGGAGCAAGGTGTTCACGGTTTCCTGCAAAATTTCAGCGACCTTCGTCGCCTCGACTTGCGGCGCTTCTCCCTGACCACCCTGCCCGACGCCATCCCACGGATGACCAACCTCGACACATTGGTGCTGAACGAATGCGCGATCAGGATTGATGCAGACGCGTGGTCGAAGCTGTCCTCATTGAACAAACTGGTGATGCTGGACCTGTTCCGTAATCCGATTGATGTGGTACCCGATGTCGGCGCATTTACCGAGCTCGTGCACTTGGACCTGAGCGCAACCGGGCTGACTGAAATCCCCGTCAGCGCTATCACGCACCCCAGACTCGATACGCTCATGCTGATCAATAACCGGATCACCGAGCTGCCCGAAGGGGTGTTCGACAGCGTGGTCTACGACAAGCGCGGCGTACACCTGTCGGACAACCCGCTCGTCGACAGCGCTCGGCAACTCGTCAAGCTGCACTACCTCGAAACCTCATACGATCTGGGCGTCTATGCCCCCGAGGCGGATATCGAACGAGCCAGGGCGCTCTACCCGAACATGGAAGTCGAGCAGGCCAGCGACTTCGTCTACGAACTGCCCGGCACACTGGAAGAGGGCCGAGAGGCGCTGACCCAACTGGAGGCAGAACTGGCTCAATTGAGCAACGATCTGACGACATGGACAGCCGATCTGCCGCCGCACCACCCGCTAACGGGCGAACCCTTCAGTGACATGCAACAGTTTGTCGAACACGCCAATCGCGATGAATTCAAAGAGGCACTGCAACGTTGCTGGCAGCATGACGCAGACCTGGATGATTTCACTGAGTCGCTTGAGCCGTCGTATGAACTCTCCATCCGCCCGGTCATCACCGGGGAACTGCCGACCCTCAGCGCTGACTTTAGCCATGTCTCGGCGCTGGAGCTGCACAGTGTCGATGGCGTGACGCGCATCGGGCGTTTTCTGGAATCCTTCCCGAACCTGAGAAGCCTGAGGCTGCGCGACTGCGACCTCGGTGACATTCCCGATGCAGTGTTCAAGATGGGGCAACTCAGGTCACTGTCGATTCCCAACTGCCGCGTCGGCCTGTCCGTGCAGTCGGTCGGCGCATTGGCGGGAATGGAACAGCTCGAATACCTCGATCTGGGCCTCAACCCCTTGGGGCTGACACCGGACCTGAGTCAGATGCCGGACCTGGCGACCATTCTGCTCAACGACACCGGCATCACTGAGATACCCGATGGCCTGCTACAACTGGCGGAACTGGACTGGGCAGACTTGAGCGGCAATGCAATCACCAACGTACCCAGCGACCTGTTGGAGTTGCCCGTGGAAGTGGCCGAGAACATTACGCTGAGGGGCAATCCGTTTACGGAGGAAAGCCTGTTGCGGCTGATCAGTTACTTCGAACGCACACGTGCCGACTTTGGCGTGGAAGAGGTGATCAATCGAGGTGAAATGAACGTATCCACCTCTGAGGGTTCCGAGATCGACGAATAGATCAGCCGCGCTCGGACGGCACCGACGACAACTCGAACGGACTGCTGCTGCGCCGCTGGTTGCGATCTTCCCGCGGCGTGGCGCCGAAGAAGTTG
This sequence comes from Pseudomonas sp. BF-RE-21, assembly GCF_019947305.1. Classification (NCBI taxonomy): domain Bacteria; kingdom Pseudomonadati; phylum Pseudomonadota; class Gammaproteobacteria; order Pseudomonadales; family Pseudomonadaceae; genus Pseudomonas; species Pseudomonas sp. BF-RE-21. Next base: position 50,793 of record NZ_JAGYGF010000037.1, read on the forward strand.
CGGTAGGCGCTGGAGAAATGTGGCCCCGAGGAGAAGCCGCACGACAGGCCGATCTGGATGATCGACTTGCTGGTTTGCATCAACATCTGCCGGGCCTTGTTCAGGCGCAGTTCCAGGTAGTACTGGCTCGGCACGCGGTTGAGGTATTGCTTGAAGATCCGCTCCAACTGCCGACGGGACACGCACACGTGCTGGGCGATTTCGTCGGTGGTCAGCGGCTCTTCGATGTTGGCTTCCATCAGCAACACCGCCTGGGTGAGCTTCGGATGGCTGGAACCGAGGCGGTTCTGCAGCGGAATGCGTTGGCGCTCGCCGCCTTCGCGGATGCGCTCGACCACCAGTTCTTCGGATACGGCGCCAGCGAGTTCGGCGCCGTGATCACGGGCCAGCACCGCCAGCAACAGGTCGAGTACCGACAGGCCACCGCACGCCGTCAGGCGATCGCGATCCCAGTCGAACAGATGACTGGTGGCGATGACTTTCGGGAAACGTTCGGCGAAATCGTCCTGCCAGCGCCAGTGTACGGCGGCGCGATAACCGTCGAGCAAACCGAGTTGCGCCAACGGATAAACACCGGCGGACAAACCACCGATCACGCAACCGGCACGCACCAGTTGTTTCAACGCACTGCTGAGCGCCGGTGCCAATGTGGTCGGCGGCTCATCGGCGAGCAGGAACAGTTTCTGCAGGTTTTCGAGCTTGCCGGCCCAGGGTTCACCCGGCAATTGCCAGGCGCCTTCGGTCGACGGTTCGGCCTGCAGGAACGACAGTTCGTAGACCACGTCCGGATGCACACGCTGGGCAACACGCAAGGCCTCCTCAGCCAGCGCAAGCGTCAGTGCTTTAGTGCTGGGCCAAATCAGGAAACCAATTCGATGGGCAGTCATGGCGGGCAATCCGAAACGAAACAGTGATGAAGGCATGGGCCAATGCTAGCCCGTAAATGAACGCAAATCTCAAAACCTGTAGGAGCCGCGGTGCGACGATTCGGCTTGCCGGCGATGGCGGTATGCCTGTGCCAGATATGCAAACTGGCTCACCGCTATCGCCGGCAAGCCGGCTCCTACAAGGGATCGGGGGCGGCCGTTAATTTGCGAAGCATGCACTATCCCGGTGCACAACGGCAGTCTTGATTATTTCAGGCTGCCCGAGAGGAATTGTTGCAGACGTTCGGACTGTGGATTGACCAGTACCTCACGCGGGTTGCCGCTTTCTTCGACGACACCTTTGTGCAGGAACACCAGCTGGTTCGACACTTCACGGGCGAAGCCCATTTCGTGGGTCACCACCACCATGGTCCGGCCTTCCTGGGCCAGGGCCTGCATCACCTTCAGCACGTCGCCGACCAGTTCCGGGTCGAGGGCCGAGGTCGGTTCGTCGAACAGCATCACCTCAGGTTCCATCGCCAGCGCACGGGCAATCGCCACGCGCTGCTGCTCGCCACCGGACATGTGGCCAGGGTAAGCGTCTTTACGATGCGCCACGCCGACCTTGTTCAGGTAGTGCTCGGCTTTCTCGCGGGCTTCGGCCTTGGACATGCCGAGCACGTGGACCGGCGCTTCCATGATGTTTTCCATCGCGGTCATGTGCGACCACAGGTTGAAATGCTGGAACACCATCGACAGACGCGAACGCATGCGTTGCAGCTGTTTCGGGTCAGCGGCTTTCAGCGCGCCGTCCTTGTTGGCAACCAGTTTCAGCTCTTCGTTGTTGAGCAGGATCTTGCCCGCGTGCGGCTGCTCCAGCAGGTTGATGCAGCGCAGGAAGGTACTTTTGCCGGAGCCACTGGAGCCGATGATGCTGATCACATCGCCAGCCGCCGCTTTCAGGGACACGCCCTTGAGCACTTCGTGACTGCCATAGCGTTTATGCAGGTCTTGGACTTCAAGTTTGTACATGCGGTCGGTTCTCACAAAAACAGTCAGTCAGTCGTTGAGCAAGCGCCCGTGACGCAGCGCTTCGCGCCCCGCCACCTTGGCCAGCCAGAAACCGGGTTGGGCATAACGCAGCCGTTCAATGGCAAACAGCACCCCGGACGTACCAGCACACACCGTGCTGACCCGATCCGATAACGGATCGATCACTTCAAAAATCTCGTCGCCGGCTTCGATCCACTCACCGGGTTTACGCAGAAAACTGATCACGCCCGGATGCGGCGCGAACAGCAATTCGGTGCCTTCGAACGGCATGCCTTCACACGCGTCCTGCGCAGGTTTCGGCCATTCGCCACTGATCAAGCCTTGCTCGGCGAGGAACGCGAGAATGCCTTCAGCGTAAGCCTCGGCGTCAGCGCGAGCGGTATCGGCCTGCCCCCCTAATTCAATAGTAGTCGCCAGGCACGCCAGTGGAATCTGCGCATCCGGGAACTGACGGGACAGACGCAACCATGGCAGCGAGCAGGCTTCGTCGAAGGAACTGCCGCCGGAATCTTCCGCCAGCAGGCCCACTTTCACATTCAGGTGCGCGGCGAGCGAACGCCACTGCGGCCAGTGTTGCGGCAACGCGTACATGTGCAGCGCGGCTTCGGCATCGCAGTGCAAATCGAGCACCACATCGGCAGTGCAGGCATGGCTGAGCAACACGCGCTGCATGCCTTGCAACTGGCTGCTCGCCTCCGGCAATGCCGCCAGGTGATCGCTCATGGCCTGACGGATCAAGCGGATGTTGGCGTGCGGATCGTCACCCAGATGGCCTTCGAGTTGGGCGGCCACTGGCGCGCTCAGCTCGACGAAATCGCGGTTGAAGTTCTTGCCGCTGCCCGCTTCGAAACGCCCTTGATGACTGCCTTGCAACAGCTGACCGAGGCCCAGCGGGTTGGCTACCGGCACCAGTTCGACCACACCGTTAAGCAAGCCTTGGGCTTCGAGTTCGGTCAGGCGCTTTTTCAGCTCCCAGGCCGTGCGCATGCCCGGCAATTCATCGGCGTGGAGGCTGGCCTGGATGTAGGCCTTGCGCTCGCCGCTACCGAAGCGGAACACCGAAATCTGGCGTTCGCTGCCCAGGTGGCTCCACGGCAATGGATGATCGATGCGTTCCATATCAGTGCTTCCGCGGGGCCAGGTAGCCCAGCCAGCGGCGCTCGGCCAGTTTGAACAGTTTCACCAGAATGAAGGTCAGGCACAGGTAGAACACACCCGCCGTGATGTACGCTTCGAACGGCAAGTAGAACTGAGCGTTTACCGTGCGTGCGGCACCGGTGATGTCGATCAGGGTCACGATGGACGCCAGACTGGTGGTCTGCAGCATCATGATCACTTCGTTGCTGTACTGCGGCAGCGCCCGGCGCAGGGCCGATGGCAACAGAATCCGCTTGTACATCTTGAAGCGCGACATGCCCATGGCCTTGGCTGCTTCGATCTCACCGTTCGGCGTAGCGCGCAGGCTGCCGGCGATGATTTCTGCGGTGTAGGCGCTGGTGTTGATCGCGAAAGCCAGGCACGCACAGAACGTCGCGCTGGACAGCCACGGCCACAGGAAGCTTTCCCGCACCGCCTGGAATTGCGCCAGACCGTAGTAGATCAAAAACAGCTGCACCAGCATCGGCGTGCCGCGGATCACGTAGGTATAGAGCCAGGCAGTCATGTTGACGACTGCGTTCTTCGAAACGCGCATCAAGCCCAGGGGCAAGGCGCACAGCAAACCGAAGAACAATGACAGTGCGAGCAATTTGAGGGTGGTCACCAGGCCGCCGAGGTACAGCGGCAGGGCCTCCCAAATGACGTTGTAGTCGAAGATCATAGATCAGCCGCCCTTACGCCTACCGAGTAGCGCTTCTCAAGGTGACGCAATGCCAGCAACGAGACACTGGTGATCACCAGGTACATCGCGGCCACTGCGAGGAAGAAGGTGAAAGGCTCGCGGGTGGCATCTGCCGCCTGCTTGGCCTTGAACATCATGTCTTGCAGACCCACCACCGAAATCAGCGCGGTGGCCTTGGTCAGTACCAGCCAGTTGTTGGTAAAGCCCGGAATCGCCAGGCGAATCATCTGCGGCACCAACACCCGGAAGAACACCTGAAAGCTGCTCATGCCGTACGCCACACCGGCTTCGGCCTGACCCTTCGGAATCGCCATGAAGGCGCCACGGAAGGTTTCCGACAGGTACGCACCGAAGATGAAACCCAGGGTGCCGATACCGGCGGCCAACGGGTTCAGGTCGATGTAATCGTCATAGCCGAGCATCGGTGCGACGCGGTTGAGCAGGTCCTGACCGCCGTAGAAAATCAGCAGGATCAGCACCAGATCGGGAATCCCGCGGATCACCGTGGAATACAGATCGCCCAGCCAGGCCAGCCAACGCACCGGCGACAGACGCAGCGCAACGCCGATCAGCCCCAGGACGATGGCCAGGGCCATGGACGACAAGGCGAGCTGAAGCGTCAGCCATGCGCCATCGAGGATGACAGCCCCGTAGCCTTTCAACATGATTCAGATCCTCGAAAGTTGGGATGAAAAAATGGCGCAAACCTCAGAGATCCTGCTGCTTGCGCCATTCGGACTTGTCGCCGGGACGTGTTACTTGCCGTAGATATCGAAGTCGAAGTACTTGTCCTGGATCTGCTTGTACTTGCCGTTCTCGCGAATGGCAGTGATAGCGGTGTTGACCTTGTCTTTCAGCGCATCACCCTTGCGAACAGCAATACCTACGCCGTCGCCGAAGTATTTGACGTCGGTGAAGGCCGGGCCCACGAAAGCAAAACCTTTGCCGGCGTCGGTTTTCAGGAAACCGTCATTCAGCAGCGTAGCGTCTGCCACGGTGCCGTCGAGGCGACCGGCAGCGACGTCGAGGTAAATTTCGTTCTGCGAACCGTACGGCTTGACCTCGGCACCCAGCGGAGCTAGGACTTCGCGGGCGAAACGCTCGTGGATCGAACCACGCTGCACGCCGATGTTCTTGCCCTTCAGCTCGGTCAGGCCTTCGCTGACTTGAGTGCCGGCCTTCATGACCAGGCGAGCCGGGGTGTTGTAGTACTTGTTGGTGAAGTCCACGGACTTCTTGCGGTCTTCAGTGATCGACATCGACGACAGGATGGCGTCGATCTTGCGCACTTTGAGTGCCGGGATCAGACCGTCGAACTCTTGCTCGACCCAGACGCACTTGACCTTCATCTCTTCGCACAGTGCGTTGCCGATGTCGTAGTCGAAACCAACGATGCTGCCGTCCGGTGCTTTGGAAGCAAACGGAGGGTAAGCCGCTTCGATGCCAATTTTCAGAGGCTTTTCATCGGCGAAGGTTGGCAGGGACAGCACGGACAGTGCCAGGGCGCCAAGCAGCACGAGTTTCTTCATCTTGGGACTCCATCGGTAAAGGGCTAAAACGGCAGAGTGAGCAACAGCCCATTATGCGAATGAGTAAAACCGGAAAGCGGTTGCTGCGTCCTGGGAAACCGGCGTTGTTTTCAACGCGAGCAACGACGAGCGAGTGATCGGCATTCTAACGACAGGCCCGAAGCCGATATTTCTTCAATGCGACAACAAATTACAGAAGCACCGAGAAAGCCGTTTAGGCACGTTGACAGCCTTGCAATTTCATGCAAGAGCAAAAGACAGTTAACCGATCTATATTGCAAATTGCGGGCCTATTATTCGCAAAGCCTTCTAATCCGGCAAGCGCAGCGTGGGTTCTTATTTTTTTGCGGGGCTCAAATGCACGGATGCGGACTTATGGCGTTTCGCAATGCCCCGTATCGGCGCGGGCGGTTACACATTCAGTTACTTGAAGGGTGGCGGGTAACAGTGGGAAATGGACTACAGGGGAAGCCGATAATTATTGGCTGGTGTTTATTCGGTGCCTGATAGATTGCCTTCGCGGGCAAGCCTCGCTCCTACAGGATTCAGGTACACCTCCCCCCCTGTAGGAGCGAGGCTTGCCCGCGAAGAGGCCCGAGCCACCAACACAAAACCCTCAGACATAAAAAAGCCCCACCAGACTCAACACCTGGCAGGGCTTCGATAACGCCAAACGCTACTTACGCAACATTCATCGTCTTGTGCGTATCAATCAAATGCTGCACCACACCCGGATCGGCCAGGGTCGAAATATCCCCCAACCCATCATATTCAGCGGTCGCAATCTTGCGCAGAATCCGGCGCATGATCTTGCCCGAACGCGTCTTCGGCAGCCCCGGCGCCCACTGGATTACATCCGGCGAAGCAATCGGGCCGATCTCTTTACGCACCCAGTTCTTCAGTTCCAGACGCAATTGCTCGCTCGTCTCTTCGCCAGCGATCAACGTGACGTAGACATAAATGCCCTGCCCCTTGATGTCGTGCGGCACACCGACCACGGCGGCTTCAGCGACTTTCGGGTGCGCAACCATCGCGCTCTCGATCTCGGCGGTGCCCATACGGTGGCCGGACACGTTGAGCACGTCGTCCACACGGCCGGTGATCCAGTAGTAACCGTCCTCGTCACGACGCGCACCGTCACCGGTGAAGTACATGCCGCGGAAAGTCTTGAAGTAGGTGTCGACGAAACGGTCATGGTCGCCATACAGCGTGCGCGCCTGGCCTGGCCACGAATCGAGAATCACCAGGTTACCCTCGGCGACGCCTTCGATGATGTTGCCCAGGTTATCCACCAGCGCCGGCACCACGCCGAAGAACGGACGGGCCGCCGAACCTGGCTTCAGTGCATGAGCGCCTGGCAACGGGCTCATCATGTTGCCGCCGGTTTCGGTCTGCCACCAGGTATCGACGATCGGGCAACGGGATTGACCGACGTTTTTGTAGTACCAGTCCCACGCTTCCGGGTTGATCGGCTCACCGACCGAACCCAGCAGACGCAAGCTGCTGCCGTCAGCACCTTCAACAGCGGCCTTGCCCGACGCCATCATCGCGCGGATCGCGGTCGGCGCGGTGTAGAGGATGTTGACCTTGTGCTTGTCGACGATCTTCGCCACCCGAGTGATGTCCGGGTAGTTCGGCACGCCTTCGAACAGCAGCGTGGTCGCGCCGTTGGCCAGCGGGCCGTAGACAATGTAGCTGTGGCCGGTGACCCAGCCGACGTCGGCGGTGCACCAGTAGATTTCGCCCGGACGGTAGTCGAACACGCGCTCGTGGGTCATGGCCGCATACAGCAAGTAGCCGCCGGTGGTGTGCTGCACGCCCTTCGGCTTGCCGGTCGAACCGGAGGTGTAAAGGATGAACAGCGCTTCTTCGGCGCCCATTTCTTTCGGCGCGCAGACACTGCCCGCCACTTTCATCAGGTCTTCAAACCAGATGTCGCGATGCTGGTTCCACTTGATGTCGCCACCGGTGCGCTTGCACACGATGACTTTCTGAATGCTGCTGGTTTCCGGGTTGGTCAGCGCGTCATCGACGTTGGACTTGAGCGGGATTTTTTTGCCGGCACGAATGCCTTCGTCCGCAGTGATCACCACTTTCGAGCGGCAGTCGATGATGCGACCGGCCAGGGCTTCCGGCGAGAAACCACCGAACACCACCGAATGAATCGCGCCGATCCGGGTGCAGGCCAGCATGGCGACCACGGCTTCGGGGATCATCGGCATATAGATAGTCACCACGTCGCCGCGGTGCACATCCTGGCCGCGCAAGGCGTTGGCGAACTTGCAGACTTGTTCGTGCAGCTCGCGGTAGGTGATGTTGCGGCTTTCGGAAGGGTCATCCCCTTCCCAAATGATCGCGACTTGATCGCCGCGCTCGGCCAGATGACGGTCGAGGCAGTTGTAGGAAACGTTCAGGGTGCCATCGGCGAACCATTTGATGTCGACATGGTGATCGTCGAAGGACGTCTGCTTCACCGTGGTGAAAGGCTTGATCCAGTCGAGGCGCTTGGCTTGCTCGCGCCAGAAACCGTCAGGGTTGACGACCGACTGCTGGTACATGGCTTTGTAGGTTGCCTCGTCGGTCAGCGTGTTGGCCGCTACCTCGGGACGAACGGGATACAGAGAAGCCGCACTCATCTTTCTTACCTCGGTGGAATAGTTGTTTTTGTATGGCCCTGTTGTAGCCCGGGCCGGGCCTATAGAACCATTCGACGATGGTAGTAACAAGCCCCTACAAATTATCGTGATAAGCCCCCACAGATGTACGCAACCCCTGTAGGAGCGAGGCTTGCCCGCGAAGAACGATAACGCGGTCAACCTGAAAAC
>NZ_JAGYGF010000038.1:0-58729 GCF_019947305.1 Pseudomonas sp. BF-RE-21
CCCCCACCCCCCATAAAAAAATCTCACGCGTGAGCTATTGAGCCCAGCAAAAATTGCCTGTAGTGTTTCTCACGCGTGAGTTTTTCACAACGAGGTCAGCACCATGAACAGCAGCTCTCCATCAGATCCGCCTTCCGGGTCTGTGAACGATTCAGCAAGCCGCAAGGGAGAGCGCTCGAAACCGTCCGCGAAAAAACCATCGAGCTTCTACATGAAGCAGATGCGCGCGGGCCTGGGTGCCGCCGGTTATGTAAAACACGAGACTTGGGTGCTTCCCGAAAACCGAAGCCTGCTCAAGCAGATGGAGAAACAGCTACGCCAACCGATCCTGGCTGGCTCATTCATGTCGGAGAATTACATGAGCGCAGGTAACAACTGGAACATCGATCGCCTCTACAGCGCCCTTCAAGCCCTGGACGAAGTGGTCTCGAACGACATCACCCTCTCCCTCGTCCAAGGCTCCGAATCCAGCATCAAGCTGGAAATGAACGACTTCGGTGGCTTGCCGATTTACATCGCGGTAGTGGGCGACCAGATCATCGTCGATACCGTGCTGGTCGACGTCGAGTCGATCAAGGACGTGCCGGCCTTCAATGATGCCGTGCTGCGCAGCCGGGAAATGTTCCCGCTGTCGTCGATCGGCATCGAGTCCATGCCCAACGGGCAGGTCGTTTACAACATGTTTGGCGCGCTCAGCTCCGACTCGAGCCTGACCAACGTCGTGACCGAGGTCAAAACCCTCGTCGACAACGTGCAGCGCGCCAGCGAAGCCTTCGAACGTTTTTTCAATTAATTATTCGGGAATCAGGGAAAATCCAATGACTCAGTCCATCTGGAGCAAATTGTTCACCGCACTGCGTGGCGGTGCCAATGAAGTCGGCGAATCGATCGTCGACCAACAGGCCCTGCGCATCCTCGACCAGGAAATTCGCGATGCCGACAGCGCGCTGGCCAACGCCAAGCGTGAGCTGGTCACAATCATGGCCAAGCACAAACTGTCCGCTGATCGCGTCAGCGAGTACAACGCCAAGATCAAGGACCTGGAATCCAAGGCGCTGGCCGCCATTCAGGCCAACCGCGAAGACCTGGCACTGGAAGTGGCCGAAGCCATTTCGACCCTGACCAACGAGCTGGATGTCGAGCAGAAGCAGGCCACCGAATTCGGCGGTTATGCGGACAACATGCGCAAAGACATCACCAAGGCTGAAAGCCGCATCAAGAGCTTGCGTCAGCAAGTGGACATGGCCAAGGCCCGCGAAAGCGTACAGAAAGCCCAGGTCAGCGCGTCCATCGCCAGCGGCGGCGCCAACGGCAAACTGGAAACCGCAGTCGGCACGCTGAACCGCTTGCAAGCCAAGCAGCAGCAACGCGCCGCTGAACTGGAAGCCCAGGACCAACTGGCCGATCAATCGACTGGCACCGACCTGGAGCGCAAACTGCGCGAAGCCGGCATCACGCCGGACGCGGGCAGCGCCAACGCGATCCTGGAGCGCCTGAAGCAGAAATCGGCTGAGTAACCCACTCAGTCGCAGATGCATAACCTGTGGGAGCTAGCCTGCTAGCGATTACGGTTTGTCAGGCGACATTAATGTTGACTGACACTCCCTCTTCGCGAGCAGGCTCGCTCCCACATTGGATATGCGTTTCAGTTTTTCGTTGAATCGAGGTCAAGGATGGATGCCCTGAAGGGTTTCAAGACAATCGCCAGCCTCGCCATTTTCATGGTGGCGCTGCAACTGCTCAACGTTGCGACCGGCTACAGCCTTGTGGCATTCGGCCTGGTTCCGAGAACAGCCCACGGGCTGGTCGGCATCATCACCTCGCCTTTTTTACACGCGTCCTTTGCGCACCTCAGCGCCAACCTGATTCCCTTCCTGATTCTGGGCACCCTGGTCATTGTCGATGGGCTCAACCGGTTCCTGGCCGTCAGCGCGATCATCATTCTGCTGGGCGGCGCACTGGTCTGGCTGTTCGGGTTTTCCGGCGTGCACATTGGCGCCAGCGGCTGGGTATTCGGGCTGTGGGCCTACCTCCTGTCCCGCGCCTGGTTTCACCGCAGCTGGGGCAACCTGATCACGGCCAGCGTCGTGGCGCTGCTCTATGGCGGCCTGGTCTTTGGCTTCCTTCCGCGTCAGGGTGTGTCCTTCGAAGGACATCTCTTTGGGGCGCTCGCCGGATTTATTGCAGCCAAGGTACTTTTCTCTGCGCCGCGCAGCAGGTTTAATGCCGCCGGTTAACCGCACTTGAGCATTCAGACGCCGAGGCGATAACGTCGCCAGGAATGAGTACCCACGGAGTCAGGGACGAAATGTCGATTTTCCTTTTATTGCGCATGTATGCCTCGTCCCTCTTCCACCGATTCGGTTGGGCGGGACTGGTCATCGCCTTGGCCGTGCACCTGACCACGGCGTATCTGGGCCTGGTGTTGCTGGGCGAACAGCACCTCACCGCCCCCGCCACGTTTACCTACTTCTATCTCACTACCACGCTTACCGTAGGCTATGGCGATCTCGCGCCACAGACATCGGCGGGGCGCATTTTCGTGGCCACCTGGGTCATGCTCGGCGGCATTGCGCTGCTGACGGCAGCCATCGGCAAAACCACCAGCAGCGTTATCGATGTATGGAGAAAAAGCATGAAGGGCAAAGGTGACTACACCGGCAATGTCGGGCATACGGTGCTCATCGGCTGGGAAGGTGCGTCCAGCGAACGGGTCGTTGAGTTGTTGCTTCAGGATGAAACCTCCAACGACAACCTGATCGTCATTTGCGATTGCACCCTTGAAGAAAACCCCATGCCCGGACAGGCGTCCTTCATCAAGGGCGAAAGCCTGTCCTCGGTGGCGCTGCTACTGCGTGCTGGCGTTCCCGGTGCCGAACGCGTTCTGGTGCGAACCCACTCAGACGACCTGACCCTGGCCACCGTGCTGGCGGTCAATCAACTGAAGCCTGTCGGGCATGTGGTCGCCCACTTCAATGACAGTGAAATCGCCTCGCTCGCCAGCGCCTACGCCCCCAGCCTGGAATGCACATCAAGCATGGCCATCGAGATGCTTGTGCGCGCGTCCCAGGACCCCGGCTCGTCCGTGGTCATCAACGAATTGCTGTGCGTGGGCCAGGGCGCGACCCAATACCTGATGAAACTGCCCGATACGTTTAACGCGACCTTCGGCGATCTGTACACGCAGATGAAAGAACGTCACAACGCCACCCTCATCGGCTACCGCGCCAAGGGCGCCCGACAACCATCGATCAACCCGCCTGGCGCCACACGCGTCGAGGGCGGCGAGCTCTTCTACATCGCCTCCACTCGCCTCAAGGAAATCTCCAATGGGATGGTTTAAACAGTTGTTGGGGCTTGAGGCCCCGAACGCGAATTCAGAATCGAAATGGACCGCCAGCGAAACCCAACCGGCCGCCGGCCCGCTGGGTCTGGCACTGGGCAAAGGCGTGATGTTCGACAGCACGCTGCAATTGTTGCTCGACGAAAAAACTGCCGTGGCCATTCCCGGCTCGCAGCAGATCTGGAGCAACGGCACCATTGACCTCGGGCAGTCGACCTGGCTGTCGCGCTACTACATGAACGACGAAGACTACTGGCTGCAAGTGCACACCACCGGCGACATCGCCGGCCAGGTCGAGTCGGTGATCCTGTTCAACTACCTCAGCTACATCACCATCAGCAGCGAAGCGGAGCTGCGTCGTCTGGCCGGCCCGAATAGCCTGATCGGGCTGCCGACCTACACCCACAACGGCGTCGAATACACCCGCGAATGGGGCACCGAGAATGGCCAGACTGAATTGGTGGCGTTGAGCGAACAGCTGAAAAACCCGGATGAGTCCTACAGCGTCGAGCACCGTTCGATGCTGTACGCCCGCGAAACCGGCCTGACCGACCGCCGCGAATTCCTGCTGTTTTCTGTCGAAGAAGACGCCGAAGGCACGATCAGCTTGAGCACTTCGCTGGGCATTTCGCTGTACACCACCGACCTGAACACTTTTTAAAAAGGAAGAAACCCCATGCTAGAAGCGCTCTCCGTCTCCCTGAACAAAGCCGCCGTGCTCGGGTTTGTTGCGTACATCCTCGGCGCCGCCGTGCTGTTCGCGCTGTTCCAGTTCATCTACACCCGCATCACCCCGCACAAGGAATTCGAGCTGATCCGTTCGGGCAACGTCGCGGCTGCAATCGCCCTGGGCGGTGCGGTCATCGGTTTCGCGATTCCGGCCAGCAACGTGATCGCCTACTCGGTCAGCCTCCTCGACTTCGTGGTCTGGGCAGTCATCGCCGCGTTCGTGCAATTGTTGGCGTTCCTGATGACCAGCCTGGTGCTCAAGGGCACCTCCGAGCGCATCAAGAAAGGTGAAATCGCCGCCGGCATCTACGTGGCAGCCGTGGCCATCAGCGTCGGCATGTTGAACGCCGCCTGCATGACCCCTTCCTCGAACTGATCGCGCACGGAGCTCCCGATGAAACGAAGCAAGTACGTTCAGCTGTCGCTGGCAGCCTCGGTCGCGATGGCGATTTCGGGCTGCGGGCCGACGGAAAAAACCTACTCGATGCAGAAAAAGTACAACTTCCAGTCCGTGCAGCAATGCGCCGATGAAAAACTTCCGGTGGACGTCTGCTCGGACGCCTTCATGACCGCCATGGCCGAACATCGACGCATTGCACCGGTGTACGACAACCAGGCCGATTGCGAAGCCGACTTCGTCGCCGACTGGTGCCAGCAAGATTCCGCCGGCAAGTTCATCCCCAAACTTGGCGGCTTCGAACTGACCGCCAATGGCGAGGTGACGCAATCCCAGGTGGACGCCGCCAAAGCGCAATTGCCTGCCTCGGAAGCGAACAGTGGCGGTTCGGGGTTCTCCGGCACCAGCCTGCTGACCGGCCTGCTGATCGGCAACATGTTGAGCAACAACCGCAACAGCTACTATTCGGAGCCGGTGTACCGCTACCGCGATGACCGTGGCAGCTATTCGTCTTCGACACTCGGCCAGCGGATTTCGAAAGGTTCGACCTTTACCAAATCCAATCAGGCGCGATACGGCAGCAGCAACTACGCCGACTCGATTCGTTCCGCCAGCAAACCGGTGTCCGTTGCCTCGTCCACTTCCCGTGGCGGCTTCGGCAGCAAAGCCAGTGCGCGCAGCGGCTGGGGCGGCGGCGGGTCGAGCAGTTAAGGAAACAGGGCCATGAAGAAAATCCTCTGCGCAGAGCGTCATGACTGGAAACAGACCGCTGAAAGCCTCGGCTTTCTGTTCCACACCATCGACGACGAACCCTATTGGGACGAGAGCGCGTACTATCAGTTCACGCTCAAACAGATCGAGAACGATCTCGAAGACCCGACCACCGAGATCCATGAGATGTGCATGGACCTGGTGGCTCGCGTGGTGCAGAGCGAGGAGTTGCTGGAACGCCTGAGTATTCCGACACCGTTCTACGACCTGGTTCGTACGTCATGGTTCGAAGGTCATCCGCATCTGTACGGGCGCATGGACTTTTCCTACAACGGCAACGGCCCGGCCAAGCTGCTGGAGCTCAACTACGACACGCCGACCAGCCTCTACGAAGCGGCGGCGTTCCAGTGGGGCTGGCTGGAGCAGTGCATTGAGCGCGGTTTGTTGCCCAAGAACGCCGACCAGTTCAACAGCATCGACACCAAGCTGCATCAGGCCTTTGCTCAACTGCAGATCACGCAGCCCTTCTATTTCGCCTCGATGAAAGATTCGGTCGAGGACAAGGGCACCACCGATTACCTGCGGCTGGTTGCGGAAAAAGTCGGCATCGAATCCCGCCACATCGACATCGAAGACATTGGCCTCACCAGTGACGGACGTTTCGTCGATCTTGAAGATCGCTGGATTCCTCACCTGTTCAAACTGCACGCCTGGGAGTTCATCTTCCACGAGCCCTTTGGTGCAGCGATTGCCCAGAGCGATACGCAGTTTTTCGAACCAGCCTGGAAATCCATCATTTCCAACAAAGGCATCCTGCCGCTGCTATGGGAGTTCAACAAAGGTCATCCGAACCTGCTCGCCGCCCACCTGGATACCGACCCGAACAAAGCGGTGCCCAAGGGCTGGGTGCGCAAGCCATTCTTCTCGCGGGAAGGCGCCAACATCGAGCTGCAAACAGCGGACGGTCTGATCGTGAAAGAGGATGGGCCCTACACGGACGCGCCGTTTATCCTTCAGGAGTTCGCGCCGCTGCCGAAGTTTGGCGATAGCTACACGCTGATCGGTTCCTGGGTGATCGGCGATCAAGCGGCGGGCATCGGTGTGCGCGAGGACAACAGCCTGATTACCAAGGATTCCAGCCGATTCTTGCCGCACCTGATACTCGACTGAACATTTACCGTCAGTGAAAAAGCCCGTTGCCATGCATCGGGCGTCGGGGTGAAACAGGTGTAAACCCGATCAGGGACCCGACAACCACAAGACTTACCGCTGAAAAGCCGGATAATGGCGGCCAAATCGTCTAGCCCGTTATTCTGGTACCCCCCCATGGAAATCAAGGTCAACTTTCTCGACAACCTTCGGCTTGAAGCCAAGTTCGACGACTTCACGGTGGTGGCCGATCAACCAATCCGCTACAAGGGCGATGGCTCGGCACCGGGTCCGTTCGACTACTTCCTGGCTTCGTCGGCGTTGTGTGCGGCGTATTTCGTGAAGTTGTACTGCAGCACACGCAATATCCCCACGGATAACATCCGCCTGTCGCAGAACAACATTGTTGACCCGGAAAACCGCTACAACCAGATCTTCAAGATCCAGGTCGAGTTGCCCGCGGACATCTCCGACAAGGACCGCCAGGGCATCCTGCGTTCCATCGACCGTTGCACCGTGAAAAAAGTGGTGCAGGCCGGGCCTGAGTTTGTGATCGAAGAAGTGGAAAACCTCGACGCCGATGCCCAGGCGCTGTTGATGCCTGCTTCCAGTTCAGAGGCGAGCACTTACATTGCGGGTAAGGATCTGCCGCTGGAACAAACCATCGCCAACATGTCGGCCATTCTGGCGGACCTGGGCATGAAGATTGAAATCGCCTCGTGGCGCAATATCGTGCCCAATGTGTGGTCGCTGCATATCCGCGATGCGCACTCGCCGATGTGCTTCACCAACGGCAAGGGTGCGACCAAGGAAAGCGCACTGGCGTCGGCGCTGGGCGAGTTTATCGAGCGGCTCAACTGCAACTTCTTCTACAACGACCAGTTCTGGGGCGAAGACATCGCCAACGCGGAATTTGTGCATTATCCGGACGAGCGCTGGTTCAAGCCTGGCCGCAAAGACGCGCTGCCGACCGAGATTCTCGACGAGTACTGCCTGAAGATTTACAACCGCGACGGCGAATTGCGCGGCTCCCATCTGATCGACACCAACTCGGGCAATGAAGAGCGCGGTATCTGCTCGCTGCCGTACGTGCGCCAGTCGGACGGCGAGGTGGTGTATTTCCCGTCCAACCTGATTGAAAACCTGTACCTGAGCAACGGCATGAGTGCCGGCAACACGCTGGCCGAAGCGCAGGTGCAGTGCCTGTCGGAGATCTTCGAGCGCGCGGTAAAACGCGAAATCATCGAAGGTGAATTTGCACTGCCGGATGTGCCGGCCCACGTGCTGGCGAAGTACCCAGGGATCCTCGCCGGCATTCAGGCGCTGGAAGAACAGGGTTTCCCGGTGTTGGTGAAGGATGCGTCCCTGGGCGGTGAATTCCCGGTGATGTGCGTCACGTTGATGAACCCGCGTACCGGCGGTGTGTTCGCCTCGTTCGGCGCGCACCCAAGCCTTGAAGTGGCACTGGAGCGCAGCCTCACCGAGTTGCTGCAAGGCCGCAGCTTCGAAGGCCTCAACGACCTGCCCCAGCCGACGTTTGAAGGTCATGCGGTGACCGAGCCGAACAACTTCGTCGAGCACTTCATCGACTCGAGCGGCGTTGTGTCGTGGCGCTTCTTCAGTTCGAAGTCGGATTACGAATTCGTGGAGTGGGACTTCTCCGGCCAGGGTGAAAACTCGAATACCGAGGAAGCCGCGACCTTGTTCGGCATTCTCGAAGGCATGGGCAAGGAAGTGTACATGGCGGTCTACGAGCATATCGGCGCGACGGCCTGCCGCATCCTGGTGCCGGACTATTCGGAAATTTATCCGGTAGACGATCTGATCTGGGATAACACCAACAAAGCGCTGTTCTTCCGCGAAGACATCCTGAACCTGCATCGCCTGGACGAAGAAGAACTGCGAGCGCTGGTCGAGCGCCTGGTGGAAAGTGAGCTGGACGACTACACCGACATCACCAGCTTGATCGGCATCGAATTTGACGACAATACCGCTTGGGGTCAGTTGACGATCCTGGAGTTGAAGCTGCTGATTTATCTCGCCCTGCAACAATTTGAAGAGGCGAAAGAAGCAGTGGAAATGTTCCTGCAGTACAACGACAACACGGTTGAGCGCGGTTTGTTCTACCAGGCTGTCAATGTGGTGCTGGAGATGAAGCTGGACGAAGATCTGGAACTGGAAGACTACGAGGCCAATTTCCGCCGGATGTTTGGCAGCGAGCGGACGGACGCAGCAATCGGCTCGGTGGACGGGACCGTACGCTTCCATGGCTTGACGCCGACCAGCATGAAACTGGAGGGGCTCGACAGGCATCTGCGCCTGATCGACAGCTACAAAAAACTGCACTCGGCGCGGGCCAACGTAACCACGTCATCCCGCTGAGTGCAAATCTGTAGGAGCCGGCTTGCCGGCGATGGCGGAGGTTCAGTCAACCTGTTTATTGACTGGATGGACGCCATCGCCAGCAAGCTGGCTCCTACAAATTAATGTGCAAAAGAAAACCCCCGACCAGTCCAGAGGACCGATCGGGGGTTTCGAGGCTAAACCTTACAAAGGCCTAAGCCATATCCTAGAACGGTTATAAACACCAGAAAGCCTACTCGCTGACCGAGTGAGTGAGTGAATAGCCAATAACCATTGGCAGTCTAAGCAAAATGCCTGAGATCTCCATCGCTAGCCGTAACTTTTTCTGTGTAGTTTTCCTAAGAATCCAGAAAGAAACGCATCAAAAACTTTACAAAACACCTTGTCGTTGCGGGCAGGCCCAACGCCGCTCTACACCGCCCCAAATCCGACGAACGGTATAGCCCATCTCACCTCTATCTGCAGATTCGGCTACCTACACACGGGCCTGTCAGAGCTATGGCACAATGACGCCACTGCCAGGGAGCGCTTCGTGTCAAAACCCCATAACCCAATCACATCGCCGGTTTATACATCCGAGCTTCATCAAGACGACTTCATTCTGCATCCAGTGACTGCGCACCCGAGTTTTGGCTATGTGCCCGAGATGATCTCAAAAGGAACCACGCTGCCTGCTGGACACATTCACCTGCGCGCAGGCCGTCACTTCGGCCCCAACAGAGGGTATGGGGTAAACCACATCTGGAATGAGCATGCGCATGAGCTGCCCAAGTGGGGATGCAAGACAATCAATGAGGTAGCGGCCTACGTGGCCTCAGTCATCATTCACCGCGCTCCCATCTATTGCGAATTCCATCAGACCAAGAATGGCTACAAGGTGACGGTTTTGCGTAGCTCGAAGGGCTACGTGGTTCTGGAACCGATCGTGAACGAAGATCAGGAGCTCCAGTTCTACTCTGTTGTGACAGCCTATCGGCTTAGCCGGCGCGGCCATGGCACCTTGGTGGGCAACGTCATCTGCAACGTAGAATGAAAAAAGGCGCCCAATGGGCGCCTTTTAGAAAACTAGGAGGGCTGGTAGTCGCAGCGCTTACTTAGCTAGTCTTCCATTTCTGGAGACTGGGTCGGAAGCCAACCGTTGTTACTTGGTTGCCGCTACCGCAGGGTGGTGCGCCCTGCAATCCGCACTGTCGGT
The DNA here is from genome assembly GCF_019947305.1 of Pseudomonas sp. BF-RE-21. Classification (NCBI taxonomy): domain Bacteria; kingdom Pseudomonadati; phylum Pseudomonadota; class Gammaproteobacteria; order Pseudomonadales; family Pseudomonadaceae; genus Pseudomonas; species Pseudomonas sp. BF-RE-21. Next base: position 9,889 of record NZ_JAGYGF010000038.1, read on the forward strand.
CAATAGTCACCGTGATACCGAACAGCAATGCTCTTATTGAGCCCTCATCAGTAGATTAGCAATTGATCGTCACTATATCAATCATTTGTTAGCCTCTAGAGGTTAACACCTGCCCACCAAAAGGGCTGCTAAGCCGCGATCCTGAGCAGTTCAGCCTCCAAAAGCGCACGCAATCCTACCTGCCGCGAGAAGGCCTTTGGAGGCAGCGCGATAGCCTCTTCCACGGCTTCTATGTTACCAACGAAGATCACCTGCACCTGGGCCCGTGTAGCAGCGGTGTAGACGAATGTGCGGTCAAGGATGCGGGACTTGCGCACAGGAATGATGACGCGCTTGAACTGTGAACCCTGAGCCTTGTGCACGGTGATGGAATACGCCAGTTCAAGAGAGTCGAGGTCGGTATCCAGGATGTAATGCCTTACACCCTCAAAAGTCGCCATCCCCAGAGCCGTGCAGATGCGAGATTTGTCTTCATCACCCAGATCTACTGACCGAGGCTCATTGAATACCTCATCTAGCTTGCCGAGAGACCCATTCTGAAGATTACGGGCCCAGTCATTTGCTGTGTACATCACGAGATCGCCGACACACAGACCCGTCGTCTCGATCTCACCGGTTTCAGGATTCTCAGCCAGCAACTGCTGGCCGTGATCGGCGTACTTGTTGTGGCAGGTTCGATTTAGCGCATCGATGCCTGCGAAGCGGCATGACCGTGTTGCCGAGAGAATCTGGGTATTCTCGGGATCTTGCTCGTAGAGCCTGATTACGGTGGGAATGATCTGTTCGTCTGAGCAAGCCAGGAATACAACGTCATCACACTCCTTGGAGCTGAAGACCGGGCGCTGGCCGTCTCGAATCTGGCGGGATGCCAAGGGGATCGCTGAATCCTTGGCTTGTCGTTTGACTTCGATCAGCTCGGTGGTTGGTACGCCGGCCATGCCGCACAGCACATGCAGAATGAGGCCGGCACCAATCGGTGGCAGTTGATACGGATCACCCACGAGGATCACCTGGGACTCTGGCGGAAGCTTTTGAACCAACCGGTAGAACGTCACCAAGTCCAGCATCGAAGCTTCGTCGATGACGATGATTGGCGCCTGCCCCATTTCCTTGTCGCTTACCCTGCCCAAGAAACCAGCAATCGTACGCGCTTCCTCGCCTGTGGCCTCGATCATACGAGCCGTGGCTCGACCCGACAGAGCCATTTGAAAACGTGGCCGGCCTGTCGTATCAAGCGCTTTGTAGAGGGCTTTGAGGACAGTGGTTTTCCCTACACCTGCACCGCCAGTGATAATGCTGAACCGCTTCGAAAATGACGTAGCAACGGCATCGCGCTGGGCTTGATTCAACCCAAATTCCGGAAGCCCCAAATGCGCCCGTTCGTCTTCCTCAAAGCCTGCGATCACTTCGCTCACGCTTACAGGGAACAACTGCGGCTGCAACGAGGGAGTAATGACCAGATCCCGAACGAACTGAGCGCAGCGCTTTTCCATAATCCAAGAGCCCGGAGCGAACAGCATCGTCCCCAAGCTCGCGAGCTCTTGGCAGACAAACTGTCCGACCGAAGAGCCTGCCAATAGAGCATTCGCCAACGCAGCGGTCGGAGCGGAATGAGGTTTGATCAGTTGAGCGATCGTTGTGTGAAGATCACTTAACGAGCTGCATGTGTGCCCTTTTTCGGAGGCACGATAGAGCGACTCCTCAAGTGCCGCAGTAAGCCTACGCGGGTCATCCAGGCGAACGTCAAAACTCTCCCTGGCGATCTTATCGACGTCCAACCAGGCACCGGCAAAGCTGAGCAATCTATAAGGATCGCCGATGAGCGCTGAGATAGTGTTCTTCTTGTGAAAGCGTATGGCTTTCCGGGCGAGGTCTAGCGGGATTCGTTTGTTCTGGACGAAACGAAGCGTCTTCGCATCGCCATCCTCGACCCAGCGGTTGAACAATCGCTCGCGCACATCTTTCGTCGGGATAATCAGCTCTATTGCAGCATGATCAGCACAATCCAGCACCTCGTAGAGCCGCTCTCCAAGAGCATCCCACAATCGCGTGCCCTTCACTTCCCCTACGCCTTTGACGTTGTCACCCAGCCACTGAATGACTTGGGAGCCGCTGGGGCGAACAAGGCGAATATCCTGGGCATCGACTGTCATCTCACTGACTGCATATGCACCGTGAGTTCTCAGAACGGTACTGACTTCACCATAAACTTCAAAGATGGCGCCCACCGCGACGTCAGAAAGCTTGGCGATCGCATCCGGTACTCGAATGACAACCGGGCGCGATCGGTCATTGATGCCCCGAACAATGTCCATTCGATGACCAAAAGCGATGCACCCCTTCCGGTTTGAGGAGCGAATCTTTGTAATACGAACGCTGACGCTGATCAGTGAGGGCGCGGCGGCATTCATCGCGGCATCCGTCCTGTTTCTTCGAGGAATTCATTCATGAGCGTGTGGCGCTCCAGCATCTGCTTGGCAGCACTAAGCTCTGCACGCAGCGCCGCGTTTTCCTGCTCCAGCGAGTTCCGCCGCTGAGCATCCTGACGTCGCTGTTTTGCATCGGCATCTCTCAGCGGAGGTTCCGCTTTCAGCCCAGCCGGCAGCGAAGCCACTAGCGGCGGCAATACGCCTGCGGCCCTGAGCTCGGTTTCAAGATTTTCTAGTGCACTACGAATCGCTGGATTCTGTGTTAGCGCACTTTTTCCAAACCCGCACTCCTTTGCGATCTCGGTGCGCTTCAGCTTGCCGTTATGGACGTACTCTCTGAAGTCCACATCCGTCTTGGAGGCCGCCCAGGCGAAGAAAGCCGCAAGGTTCTCTTCAGCAATCTGTTGTCCGTTGGCCATCAGGATTCCGCCTCCGACGAGTCACGGTCAACAATAGGCAATGCTGCATCCAGCTTTTCTGCGGACACGTTGAATTTATGGGCGTTGTACTGCCAGCGAATAAAACGCTCCAGAAGCTTGTTGTTTTCACGCTGCAGACGGCTGTTCTCGGCCTCCAGTCGGCGAATTCGCTGCTCAGCGATACTCAAGCTCGCAGGACGCTTGGTAGATACAAACCCGGCCTTCAGCCGGTTCTTCTGGTGCGTGAACGCATTTTTGATGCGTTCGTGAGCGTTTAATGTTTGCCGCGTAGGCCGCGTCCCAATGAGGGGCCCAACCGCATCGCAAAGGGCTTCCCACCCAAGCTTGCCTTCCCAGCTGTCGATCAACCCGACGATGAGATCGAGATCTTTGGTACTTAGATGCTTGGCCATGCCTTAAGCCCCCAGAAGAGCACGAAGCTCATCCAAATCGGGCTCGTTGCGTTTCGGCGCTGGCAGGCTCGGAGCTTTTGAACGAGCTGCGATAGCGCGTTTAAGCGGACTGAACTCCTGATCACTGTTCAGCCGAACGATAGTGCCGTCCGGGACATCTTTTGAGCTCAAAATCTCGACAAGCTGATCGGCTTTCTCAAGGGTTTTGATCTGATGCTGGCTCCAGCGGTCTGCACCATAGATTCCATCTTCATTTGCAGCCTGCGCCTTTGAAAGCTGAAGACGAATACTGTCTCGATAATCTTTGAGTCGTTCGTACTTTGCACTTTCACCCTTTAAACATGCGTGTTCGGTGCAATTCAAACAGTCCAGGTGTTTCTGACAGGACTGCATCGAGTAGTCATGAACGCAGTAACCAAAGATTGTCACGTGCGCGATTCCTTCACCGATAGCCTCAAGATCAGCCAAAGTGACGGGAAGGTTCTGCCTGCTCTTTTCCAAGGCAACACCAATCCCCATCTCTCTAGCCCTTGCGACATGTTCCTCATCGGTCATGTGGTTGTAAGTCGCGTTTTGATGGATGTTTTGTCGTCCCGACCATTTAGCGATGTACAGCTGCCCAAGGTCGCCCTGTTGCGCCTTCGTGTTCAAGTAATGCCGAATCTGGTGAGATTTCATGGAAATGGGTGAGCCATCGGGATCCCTGTACCCGTAGCGCTCCCAGATGCTTCGCTCCTGACCGTCGATGTAGTTGATATCAGTCTGGAACGTACTCTTTCCGGGCGCCCAGACGATCACTGGACGCGCTGGGAAATCCATCCGTAGCTCGTTTTGACGGAAGCAGCACAGGGCTTCCGAGTATTTGATGTGCCGCTCTTTGTTCAGCCACGGCCACCCCTTCGGCAATTTGCTGCGAAGGAAACCATTGAGGAATCGCAGCGTGACGTGGCCATTCTCAGCGAAGTAGGCTTTGAAAGGCTCATAGGACTCCAATCCCTTCATCAACGCTTGGCGTGGACGCTCACCTGGTGTCAGCCCCAACGCGATACAGGCTTGTTCTGCCGTCAGCGGCTGATCTTCACCAACATTTGGGCAGTTTTCATGTCGGTAGAACTCATTCGGATGAGTCTCCAGCCAAGAGGCAAGCGCCCGGCCTGGTGCGGATAGTTCCGTCAGCCGCCGGACGGCCTCCTCGGCGATCTGTACGAAGGCTGACGAGACCCATTTGATGTCGGATCCGTATCCCTTGCCTGCATAGAACCTGAGCCCCAAACGTTCGATACCGTCGCTGTCGACCTCTCGATGGAGACAGTTCAAAGGAAGGTCTTCAACTTCTGAAATCCGAGATGGTGCGCACATACAGAGTGCAAAGATAGAGGTTGTGAAACGATCTCGCGGATCCTGCAGATCATTAGCGAACATTTCGCCCATTGCCTCAAGACGGCTAACGGCAGGCAGCTTCTCTTCTCTCTTTTTCTTGGCGACCGGATTGTTGCCGTGAATCTCTTTCGGTTTTTTAAACGGGCTTTTCCATACCAGTGGAGCCGCAATGATCTTGCTTTCATTCAAAAACTCAACAAGCCTCACCAAGCTGATACCTGCTTGATAGTCAGTCGCGTCATAGGTGCCAGCGACTTTACCTGCTGCATCTAATACGCTGAGGTCGGTTAGCGTAATGTCAGCAGAGCCATAAACCTCAAGGAGCGCAGCTTCAATGCAACGAATCGCCTTGAACTCATTCTTGAGTTTGGTGGGGTTATGCCCTTGCTGATATCGCACATAAGCTTTCGCAAACGACATAATGCCGGGATCCAGGAGCTGTTCCGGTGTGTAGCCTCGTGCCGAAGCACCCTTCTTTGTGAAGTTGCCCACACCCGGCCAAGCGTGGCTATACCAGTCGAGATTGGCACTGAAGACTGTGAGTTGATCACGGCATAAACGCACGAACTCTGCGAGGTTTTGCTGGCTGGTGACCTGCGCTTTGGGCACAAACTGGAAAATATTAGACATTGGCGGCCTCGCTCTTCATTGCCTTGCAACGAGTCACCACATCACTGACGGCCAGGATAAGCCTGTCGTTTACCGAAGCGATCTTCAAATCGCCTGTGCTTGCAAAGATGTTGTCCCGATCGCTAATGAGTTGATCCAACACAAACTCATGAGGCCCATCAAGCCATGGCTCGAAGTGAGAGCAGGTGTAGCAAGCAATAGGTGCAAGAGCACCACAAAACCCGAAGCTGCCACAGCTACCAACATTACCGCCGCCGCTGCAAATCCGGCTTGAACGATCTCCCCCGCGACGGGCCTTGCTTTCGTCGGTTACCAACACGCCCTGGAAGGCCTGTGCGAGTGGAGCCAGTTGCAAAGCAACTGCCTTGTCGATGTGTTTAACGATCTCAGGAATGTTCCTGACATACACGCCGGTATTCTGGATGTCCGAGTGATCAAGCGCTTCGGCAATGATGTATTCGCCCCGGCCTTCCCTGGCCAAGTTTGTTCCGAGCGTGTAGCGGAAGCGATATGCATTCAGGTGTGTCGTCCCGCCCGTGCGTTCGCTGATGACATTAATTACGGTCTTTACAAATGTCATCGTCTGGCTCACCTCAATGATGAGCGCATGTAATTCATCGCCGTCCAGCAACTCTTCAAGATTATTCTTGGCTTCATGCTGCCGAGGGCCTGGAAATAGAGGCAATTCGCGCTGTAGCCGAGCAGGAATAGGCTCCTCGACTATCTCACTGAAAGATTGGCGAACAGCTTCAGCCTGGGACTGAAGAAGCAACCACAGATCCTCTACAATTCGAAACTTGTTGAAGGAAGATCGCCATTTACCGTGCCTTTGCTTTCCTCGTGGAAAGTTAATGAAGTATTTGCCTTCAATTTCAATCAAGTCTTTGATTTTGAGTGACGTAATTTGGATTGGCCGACGCCCTGTCATAGCTAGAATCATTGCGTAGCAAGTATCACGCAACGTAAGCCGACCTTCCGCATAACATTCAACCACTCCGGAGACGATTCCCTGCATCTCGATATCTGTCAGAGGCCCGTTCTCCGGACACATCGACTGCACTGCGTACCCCTTTTCATTCCCCTTGATTTTCCATTTTTCCATCATGGCTAAGGTTTCAGATGGGATGCCCGGATAGCCCAAGCTGATCCAGCTTCGGATGAATGCGCGAACCGAACTCAATTCCGACTCATCTTTTTTCCCTAACTGATCACGATAGGAAATCATAGATGCAGAACTAAAGAGTGAAGAAGCTGAAGTCGATTGAAAATATCCTTTCAGCCTGTAGAACAACGCCATCGTGTATGCACCAGAACAGGTTTCGCCATAAATGGCCAATACTTGCTTGAAGCTCTTTAGCAAATCCTCACCCAGCCATTCTGGCAGCGAGTCCAAATAAAATGCTTTGTCCTTGTTTAGCTTCCAATAGTTTGAATAGATCTCTACTTCATAATCGTCCTTGGACAAAAAATGAGTACGTTCATAAGGTACGGCACGGGCGTTATCATTCACGATCATCAGAAGGTTTCCCCAAGTGTTTGTTTTGCAGCCCGATCGCAGCTTCTCCTGCCGCCTCTTTAATATGCCGCTTGTTGTATGTCGCCGCCGTGCCTGAAGTTTCACTCCACCCCATGAGATAACTTCGCATCTTGCCTTCAAACTCGGGCGTCCTGCCCTGCTCTTCACATCGTTTGGAAAAAATGTAATTCCAATGATGGCGAAGCGCATGCGTATGCAGCCCCGCCGTTTCATCGCTCAACGTTGAAAGAGTCGCTATGAATTTGCCAAAGCCGGAGTTGGAAAGAGGCCACCCCTGTGAGGCTCCCGAGCGATGAGTCACGAACAGATAGCCGTGCTTCCGGGCACCAGGAACCTTGGCGCGATATTCAGAGACGTACTCACGAATGCGATCCATGAGCTCAGGAATCAGCGGGATCGTTCGTTCTCGGGTTTTCGCAACAGGCTGATAGATTCGCGAGTCGCCCGCCGAGTCCGGTCGGCGAACTACTTTGACCGTGCCCTTGGCGAAATCGAAGTCTTCGATCTTGAAATTGAGCAGCTCGCCTCTACGTACTCCAGTCATACGCAACAGAGTAAACATAAGCGCATTTCGCATCTGGAGCCCGTAATCACTCATCGGGTTTGCGTCGCTGCCAGGCTTGATGATCTGCTCGATCGAATCCAACAGAGCGTCCTCCAAGCGTGCTGTAGAGCGATCATCCTCAATCTTTTCGCCCATTTTTGGCCGGTTAGCTTTGATTCGGGCAACCATCGCCGCGATTTCTTTCCCGCTCGTGGCCGTCGCCGGATGCAACCTGTCAGCAATGAATCCCAAATAATCCGCAGCCACGGACATGCGGTTGTATTGGGTTTCTTTTCCCACCCGCTTTGGCCGGCCCTTAATAGGCACAACCTTTCCTTCTGTTGGTCGGATTTCTACGAGAGGCTTCTGCATGAAGTCTCTGAGGGAGTGAACTTCATGAGCAGCAAGCAGTTCGCTTCGCTTAAAACGCGACTCCATGCTGAAGCCGTAATAGCGCTCCCACGCGCAAACCACTTTGATCGCACCAAGCACGTGATTGATTGTGTTGATTGAGAGAGACGCCCCTCGGATCGACGCAGTGATATAGAGCGATGGGTAGTAAAGCGGCATGCCGATTTCGTCGACAAGGATGGAAAATCTCTCTCCTGAATCGGCTTGAAACCGTCTGATAGATAGCTGCATAAAGCCCCCTGAATTCGTTACTTAAATTCAAGGTATGAGCCTAGTAAAAAGTCGTCAACTTATTTTTTACACCCCAAAAACGAAGAAACCCCCGCTAAGCGGGGGTCTCCAAGAGAAACTTTACAGAAAAGTCTCTGCGGGGGGCTAGAACGGGATATCGTCATCAAAGCTGTCGAAATCCGGAGCCGGCTGAGGAGCGGCCTGCTGTGGAGCCGGACGCGACTGTTGCGGTGCCGACTGCTGCGGACGCGGCGCCTGCTGTTGGCGTGGAGCCGGAGCGGACTGCTGGTAGTTGTTGCCCCCGCCTTGTTGGTCACCCTGCTGTGGACGGCCGCCCAGCAGCTGCATGGTGCCTTGCATGTCGACCACGATTTCAGTGGTGTAACGCTTGATACCGTCTTTTTCCCACTCGCGGGTCTGCAGCTTGCCTTCGATGTAGACCTGCGAACCTTTACGCAGGTATTCGCCGGCGATTTCCGCCACTTTGCCGAACATCGAGACACGGTGCCATTCGGTCTTCTCGACCTTCTGACCGGTCTGCTTGTCGGTCCACTGTTCGCTGGTCGCCAGACTCAGGTTGGTCACGGCGTTACCGTTAGGCAAGTAGCGAACTTCGGGATCCTGGCCGCAAGTGCCGACCAATATGACTTTGTTAACCCCACGGGCCATAACGTTCTCCTAGGCTACGCACGCTGCCTCGGGCGGGTTGTTCACCAGACGCTCGAGGGTAGTGCGATCCAATAGTTCTGTGTCCAATTTGATGTAAATCGCTGCTTCATCAGCAACGATTACCGCATCTGTTACCCCTACGACGGCCTTCAGGCGCTCAACCAGACCCGCTTCGCGGATCGCCTCGGGCGACAACGGCAAGCGCAGGCTCGTGACATAAGGTGGTTCGCGCATGGTAACAGCAAAGGCCAGCCAGAGGGCAGCCAGGCCGGCGCATCCGAGGAAGACAACCGACAGACCGCCATGCTGGAACATCCAGCCGCCGAGGATCCCGCCCAGTGCCGATCCGAGGAACTGACTGGTGGAATAAACCCCCATCGCCGTGCCCTTGCCGCCCGCCGGTGAAACCTTGCTGATCAGCGATGGCAACGAAGCTTCCAGCAAGTTGAACGCGGTAAAGAACACCACCGTCCCGATCACCAGAGCCCGCAAGCTATCGCCGAACTGCCAGAAGAATAGCTCAGTGAGCATCAGCGTCAGCACTGCGCCCAATAAAACTCGTTTCATTTTGCGTTTCTTCTCGCCGTAGATAATGAACGGGATCATGGCGAAGAAGGAAATCAGCAGCGCGGTCAGGTAGACCCACCAGTGCTGCTCTTTGGGCAGCCCGGCTTTTTCGACCAGGGCCAGCGGCAATGCAACGAAGCTCGACATCAACATCGCGTGCAACACAAAAATACCCAGGTCCAGGCGCAGCAGGTCCGGGTGTTTGAGCGTCGGCATCAGTGCCTGGCGCGCGACGCCGGATTCACGGTGCTGCAACGGCCCGGTGGAGCGCGGCACCATGAACATCACGATCACGATACCCACCAGCGCCATGCCACCGGTGGCGAGGAACAACCCGGACAGCCCAAAGGCACGAGTCAGCAACGGTCCTACCACCATGGCGACCGCGAACGACAGACCAATCGTCATGCCGATCATGGCCATGGCTTTGGTCCGATGCTGTTCGCGGGTCAGGTCTGACAGCAACGCCATCACTGCTGCGGAAATCGCCCCGGCGCCTTGCAGGATTCGTCCGGCGATAACGCCCCAGATCGAATCAGCGTTGGCCGCCAGCACACTGCCGAGGGCGAACACGATCAGCCCCAGGTAAATCACCGGGCGGCGCCCGATGCGGTCGGAAATGAAGCCGAACGGAATCTGAAATATCGCCTGGGTCAGGCCGTAAGCGCCAATCGCCAGCCCGATGAGGGCCGGGGTCGCTCCTGCCAGATCCATCCCATAGGTCGCCAGTACCGGCAACACCATGAACATGCCAAGCATACGGAACGCGAACACGAGGGCCAGACCGCTTGCTGCGCGGGTCTCACTGCCACTCATGCGTTCGCTGTGGGGATCGTGCATGGAAAAACCTCATGTGAACCGGCGGCGATTCTACCAGTCCCATCGATTGACAGGGTATATCGCGACGCTTTGACGCGTTCCGCTGACAGACTCTTCATGTACGACAGTAAACCACTCGTTTGATAGTGTGCATCCATCCAGTATTTGGCCGTATACTCCTACGTTTTCGACGCCCGCCGAGCGAGGCCACTTTGGACAAGATCCTGATTCGTGGGGCCCGAACCCACAACCTGAAGAACATCGACCTGACCCTGCCACGGGACAAACTGATCGTCATCACCGGCTTGTCCGGATCCGGCAAATCGTCCCTGGCGTTCGACACGCTGTACGCCGAAGGCCAGCGCCGCTATGTCGAGTCGCTGTCGGCCTATGCCCGGCAGTTTTTGTCGATGATGGAAAAGCCAGACGTCGACACCATTGAAGGTTTGTCGCCAGCCATTTCCATCGAACAGAAGTCGACCTCGCACAACCCGCGTTCGACGGTCGGCACCATCACCGAAATCTACGACTATCTGCGCCTGCTCTACGCTCGCGTCGGTATTCCGCGCTGCCCGGATCACGACATCCCGTTGGAAGCGCAGACCGTCAGCCAGATGGTCGACCTGGTCCTCGCCCAACCGGAGGGCAGCAAACTGATGCTGCTGGCGCCGGTGATCCGCGAGCGCAAAGGCGAACATCTTTCGGTCTTCGAAGAATTGCGCGCCCAGGGCTTTGTCCGTGCCCGGGTCAACGGCAGGATCTGCGAACTGGACGAACTGCCGAAGCTGGACAAGCAGAAGAAGCATTCGATTGACGTCATCGTCGACCGCTTCAAGGTTCGCGCCGATCTGCAACAGCGTCTGGCCGAATCCTTCGAGACCGCGCTGAAACTGGCGGACGGCATTGCCCTGGTCGCACCGATGGACGACGAACCCGGCGAAGAGATGATCTTCTCAGCGCGCTTCGCCTGCCCGATCTGCGGTCACGCGATCAGCGAGCTGGAACCCAAGCTGTTCTCCTTCAACAACCCGGCCGGCGCCTGCCCGACGTGCGATGGTCTGGGCGTGAAGCAATTCTTCGACATCAAGCGACTGGTCAATGGCGAACTGACTCTGGCCGAAGGTGCGATTCGCGGCTGGGACAGGCGTAACGTCTATTACTTCCAGATGCTCGGGTCGCTGGCGGCGCACTACAAGTTCAGCCTCGAAGTACCGTTCAACGAACTGCCGGCCGAGCAGCAGAAATTCATCCTGCACGGCAGCGGCTCCCAGAACGTCGATTTCAAATACCTGAATGACCGTGGCGACATCGTCAAACGTTCGCACCCGTTCGAAGGCATCGTGCCAAACTTGGAACGTCGCTACCGCGAAACCGAATCGGCTTCGGTGCGTGAAGAGCTGGCCAAGTTTCTCAGCACCCAGCATTGCCCGGATTGCCGTGGCACCCGCCTGCGTCGCGAGGCGCGACATGTCTGGGTCGGCGAGAAGACGCTGCCGGCGGTAACCAATCTGCCGATTGGCGATGCGTGCGAATACTTCGGCGTGCTGAAGCTGACTGGGCGTCGCGGTGAAATTGCCGACAAGATCCTCAAGGAAATCCGCGAGCGCCTGCAGTTCCTGGTCAACGTCGGCCTCGACTATCTGTCGCTGGATCGCAGTGCCGACACGTTGTCCGGTGGCGAGGCGCAGCGGATTCGTCTGGCCAGTCAGATTGGTGCCGGCCTGGTGGGCGTTCTATACATCCTCGATGAACCGTCGATTGGTCTGCACCAACGCGACAACGACCGTTTGCTCGGCACGCTCAAGCACCTGCGCGACATCGGCAACACGGTGATCGTGGTCGAACACGATGAAGATGCCATTCGCCTGGCTGACTATGTCGTGGATATCGGCCCGGGTGCCGGCGTGCACGGGGGGCATATCGTCGCCGAAGGTACGCCAGCGGAAGTTATGGCTCACCCTGACTCACTGACCGGCAAGTACTTGTCGGGTCGGGTGAAGATTGCCGTTCCAGCCAAACGCACACCGCGTAACAAGAAGTTGTCGCTGTCCCTCAAGGGCGCTCGCGGCAACAACTTGCGCAACGTCGATCTGGAGATTCCGATTGGCCTGCTGACCTGCGTTACCGGCGTCTCCGGTTCGGGCAAGTCGACGTTGATCAACAACACGCTGTTTCCTTTGAGTGCGACGGCACTCAACGGTGCGACAACGCTTGAGGCTGCGGCTCACGACAGCATCAAAGGGCTGGAGCACCTGGACAAGGTCGTCGACATTGACCAGAGCCCGATCGGCCGCACGCCACGCTCCAACCCGGCGACGTACACCGGGCTGTTCACGCCGATTCGCGAACTGTTCGCCGGCGTGCCGGAATCCCGTTCCCGCGGTTACGGGCCGGGGCGTTTCTCCTTCAACGTGAAGGGCGGACGCTGCGAAGCCTGCCAGGGCGACGGCCTGATCAAGGTTGAAATGCACTTCCTGCCGGACATCTATGTTCCGTGCGACGTCTGCAAGAGCAAGCGCTACAACCGCGAAACGCTGGAGATCAAGTACAAGGGCAAGAGCATCCACGAAACCCTCGAGATGACCATCGAGGAAGCTCGAGTGTTCTTCGACGCGGTGCCGGCACTGGCACGCAAGCTTCAGACGCTGATGGATGTCGGCCTGTCGTACATCAAGCTGGGGCAATCGGCGACCACGCTGTCTGGTGGTGAAGCGCAGCGGGTGAAGCTGTCCCGCGAGCTGTCCAAGCGCGATACCGGCAAGACGCTGTACATCCTCGATGAGCCAACCACCGGTTTGCACTTCGCGGATATCCAGCAACTGCTCGACGTGCTGCATCGTCTGCGCGACCACGGCAACACCGTGGTGGTGATCGAGCACAACCTGGACGTGATCAAGACCGCTGACTGGTTGGTGGATCTGGGGCCGGAAGGTGGTTCCAAAGGCGGGCAGATCATTGCCGTCGGTACGCCGGAAGAAGTCTCCGAGATGAAGCAGTCTCATACCGGTTTCTATCTCAAACCGTTGCTGGCTCGCGACAGGGACTGAATCAGGCCCATGAAAAAGCCCCTGTCACTTTGTCGGTGACAGGGGCTTTTTCGTTGACACTGTAGGAGCACAGCTTGCTGGCGATGGCGATATCAAGGAAGCCTTCGCCAGCAAGCTGTGCTCCTACGGTTCAATGTCAGGTGTGAGACTGCAGGTAATTTTCCAGACCGATCAACTTGATCAGCCCCAACTGCTTCTCGAGCCAGTAGGTGTGGTCTTCTTCGGTATCGTTCAGTTGAATACGCAGCATCTCGCGGCTGACGTAGTCTTTGTGCTGCTCGCAGAGTTCGATGCCCTTGCAGAGTGCGGCGCGGACTTTGTATTCCAGTCGCAGGTCGGCAGCGAGCATGTCAGGAACCGTGGTGCCGACATCAAGATCGTCCGGACGCATGCGTGGCGTGCCTTCGAGCATCAGGATTCGGCGCATCAGCGCATCGGCGTGCCCCGCTTCCTCTTCCATCTCGTGGTTGATTCGTTCGTAGAGCTTGGTGAATCCCCAGTCCTCATACATCCGCGAGTGAACGAAATATTGATCACGCGCGGCCAGTTCGCCGGTCAGCAACGTGTTGAGGTAATCGATTACGTCTGGGTGGCCTTGCATCGCCCTACATCTCCCTGCTTGAAAGTCTGTAGTTTGAACCACAGCGACTGTTTGGTCACTTGGTTTGCGCGATAAAAGCGAAGATATTCTGAGAAAAGTAGTTTAAATAGCGCAAAAACCGCCCTAATGAGGGCGGTTCTGCTTCTCGTTTAGACTTCGTTAATCTGTACGTTGAGCGCCTTTGCGATTGCGTCTCCATAAGCCGGGTCGGCCTTGAAGAAATGCTGCAATTGGCGATCCACTACATCAGCGGAGACCCCTGCCATCGCGCCCGCAATATTGTTGGTCAGCAGGTTTTTCTGCTCATCACTCATCAAACGGAACAACGCACCTGCGTGGCTGTAGTAGTCCGTGTCTTCGCGATGATCGTAACGATCAGCCGCACCGCTCAATGCCAAAGCAGGCTCAGCATAACGAGGCGCCTGTTTTGGCGACTCTACGTAACTGTTCGGCTCGTAGTTCGGCGCTGCACCGCCATTGCTGCCAAATGCCATGGAGCCATCACGCTGGTAGCTGTTGACCGGGCTGCGCGGCGCATTCACTGGCAGTTGCTGATGATTGGTACCAACACGGTAGCGGTGCGCATCGGCGTAAGCGAACACTCGCCCTTGCAGCATGCGGTCTGGCGACAGACCAACACCTGGCACCATATTGCTCGGACCGAACGCCGCTTGTTCAACTTCCGCGAAGTAGTTCTGCGGATTACGGTTGAGCTCGAGCTCACCCACTTCGATCAGTGGGAACTCTTTCTGCGACCAGGTCTTGGTCACATCGAAAGGGTTCTCGTAATGCGCCGCAGCCTGGGCCTCGGTCATGATCTGAATGCATACACGCCATTTTGGGAAGTCGCCGCGCTCAATCGCTTCGAACAAGTCGCGCTGTGCGTAATCCGGATCGGTGCCCGCCAGGCGAGCAGCTTCTGCCGGTGCCAGGTTCTTGATCCCTTGCTGGGTCTTGTAATGCCACTTCACCCAGTGACGCTCGCCGCTGGCACTGATCAGGCTGTAAGTGTGGCTGCCGAAGCCGTGCATGTGACGGTAGCCGTCAGGGATGCCTCGGTCCGAAAACAGGATGGTGACCTGGTGCAGCGCCTCAGGCGAGTGCGACCAGAAGTCCCACATCATCTGCGCACTTTTCAGGTTGCTTTGCGGCAGGCGTTTTTGGGTGTGGATAAAGTCCGGAAACTTGAGCGGATCGCGAATGAAGAACACTGGCGTGTTGTTGCCAACGATGTCCCAGTTACCTTCTTCGGTATAGAACTTCAGGGCAAAGCCACGTGGGTCGCGTTCCGTGTCAGCCGAGCCGCGCTCACCGCCCACGGTTGAAAACCGCAGAAAGGTTGGCGTTTGCTTACCGACGGATTCGAACAGTTTGGCGCTGGTGTACTCAGTGATATCGCGCGTCACGGTGAACGTACCGTAAGCACCCGAGCCCTTGGCGTGCACGCGGCGCTCAGGAATGTTTTCACGGTTGAAGTGGGCAAGCTTCTCGATCAGGTGGAAGTCGTCGAGCAGCAATGGGCCACGAGGGCCGGCAGAGCGGGAATTCTGGTTGTCGGCGACAGGAGCACCACTGGCGGTGGTAAGTATTTTATTTTGGCTCATGCGATCTCTTCCTCTGTCAGTCTAGAACTGCCGGCTAATCGGCTGAGAGGAAGTATTGATCACCAACGTTACACCTACAAATTCATTAACTTGTAAGTGTCGATAGAAAATTACTAACGTAGAGTCTACTTTTCAGACGCCCACAAAAAACCGGGCACTAGGCCCGGTTCTTCGTTTCAGACTGACGTCTTACTCAGCGGATACAGCTTCACCGCCGGTAGCACGATCAACCAACTCGACGTACGCCATAGGCGCGTTGTCGCCAGTGCGGAAGCCGCACTTGAGGATGCGCAGGTAGCCACCCTCACGGGTAGCGTAACGCTTGCCCAGGTCGTTGAAGAGCTTACCAACGATAGCTTTCGAACGAGTACGGTCGAAAGCCAGACGGCGGTTAGCCAGGCTGTCTGTCTTGGCCAAAGTGATCAGCGGCTCAGCAACGCGACGCAGTTCTTTAGCTTTCGGCAGTGTAGTTTTGATCAGCTCGTGCTCGAACAGCGACACTGCCATGTTTTGGAACATGGCCTTGCGGTGCGAGCTAGTGCGGCTCAGGTGACGACCACTTTTACGATGACGCATGGTTCATTCCTTACCAAACACGACGTTCGGTGATTACGACGATCAGGCAGTCGCCTTGTCGTCCTTCTTAAGACTTGCAGGCGGCCAGTTGTCGAGGCGCATGCCGAGGGACAGACCGCGGGAGGCCAGAACGTCCTTGATTTCAGTCAAGGATTTCTTGCCAAGGTTCGGAGTCTTCAACAGCTCTACTTCGGTACGCTGAATCAGGTCACCGATGTAGTAGATGTTTTCCGCCTTAAGGCAGTTAGCCGAACGTACAGTCAGTTCCAGATCGTCAACCGGGCGAAGCAGGATCGGATCGATCTCGTCTTCCTGCTCGACAACCACTGGCTCACTGTCACCTTTGAGGTCGACGAACGCAGCCAACTGCTGTTGCAGAATGGTTGCAGCGCGACGGATAGCCTCTTCAGGATCCAGAGTACCGTTGGTTTCCAGATCAATAACCAGCTTGTCCAGGTTAGTACGCTGCTCGACACGGGCGTTTTCCACCACGTATGCGATACGGCGAACCGGGCTGAACGAAGAGTCAAGCTGCAAGCGACCGATGCTGCGGCTTTCGTCTTCATCGCTCTGACGCGAGTCTGCCGGTTCATAACCACGACCACGAGCTACGGTGAGCTTCATGTTCAGGGCGCCGTTAGACGCCAGGTTAGCGATTACGTGATCGGGGTTAACGATCTCGACATCATGATCCAGCTGAATATCGGCAGCGGTAACCACCCCCGAACCCTTCTTCGACAAGGTCAGCGTAACTTCGTCACGACCGTGCAGCTTGATAGCCAGACCTTTAAGGTTCAACAGGATTTCAATTACGTCTTCCTGTACGCCTTCGATTGCGCTGTACTCATGGAGTACACCGTCAATCTCGGCCTCGACTACTGCACAGCCGGGCATTGAGGACAACAGGATGCGGCGCAGCGCGTTGCCCAGGGTGTGGCCGAAACCACGCTCGAGAGGCTCGAGAGTGATCTTGGCGCGGGTTGGACTGACAACCTGCACATCAATATGGCGGGGTGTCAGGAACTCATTTACCGAAATCTGCATGGATGCACCTATTTTCTAGCCCTTACTTGGAGTAGAGCTCGACAATCAGGCTTTCGTTGATGTCGGCGGACAGATCACTGCGAGCTGGAACGTTCTTGAAAACGCCCGACTTCTTCTCAGTGTCTACTTCTACCCATTCTACGCGGCCACGTTGGGCACACAGATCGAGAGCTTGGACAATGCGAAGTTGGTTCTTTGCTTTCTCGCGAATCGCGACCACGTCACCAGCACGAACCTGGTAAGACGGTACGTTTACGGTCTGGCCGTTAACGCTGACGGATTTGTGCGATACCAGCTGACGGGATTCGGCACGAGTAGAGCCAAAACCCATACGGTATACAACGTTGTCCAGACGGCATTCGAGCAGTTGCAGCAGGTTTTCACCGGTTGCACCTTTCTTGCCAGCAGCTTCTTTGTAGTAGCCGCTGAATTGACGCTCGAGAACGCCGTAGATACGACGGACTTTCTGCTTTTCACGCAGTTGGGTGCCGTAATCGGACTGGCGACCGCGGCGTTGGCCGTGGATACCAGGTGCTGCTTCAATGTTGCACTTCGATTCGATCGCGCGCACGCCGCTCTTCAGAAAGAGATCGGTGCCTTCGCGACGAGCGAGTTTGCATTTTGGACCAATGTAACGAGCCATTCTTTACAATCTCCTGGATTACACGCGGCGCTTCTTCGGCGGACGGCACCCGTTGTGCGGGATTGGCGTCACGTCGGTGATGCTGGCGATCTTGTAGCCACAGCCGTTCAAAGCGCGGACTGCAGATTCACGACCTGGGCCTGGACCTTTGACGTTAACGTCGAGGTTTTTCAGACCGTATTCCAGCGCAGCTTGACCAGCACGTTCAGCAGCTACTTGAGCAGCAAACGGGGTGGACTTGCGGGAACCGCGGAAACCCGAACCACCGGAGGTAGCCCAGGAAAGAGCGTTGCCTTGACGGTCGGTGATGGTCACGATTGTGTTGTTAAAAGAAGCATGGATGTGGGCGATGCCATCAACCACTGTCTTTTTAACTTTTTTACGAGGACGAGCAGCAGGTTTAGCCATGATTAATTTCCTGTCGATTCGCTGGGGCGATTACTTGCGGATCGGCTTACGCGGACCTTTACGGGTACGCGCGTTAGTCTTGGTACGCTGACCGCGCACTGGAAGACCACGACGATGACGCAGACCGCGATAGCAACCGAGGTCCATCAAACGCTTGATTTTCATGTTGATTTCGCGACGCAGGTCACCTTCAGTGGTGAACTTCGCCACTTCGCCACGCAGCTGTTCAATCTGCTCGTCGCTCAGATCCTTGATCTTTGCGGCTGGGTTTACCCCAGTCACTGCACAGATCTTCTGTGCAGTAGTGCGACCAACACCATAGATGTAGGTCAGCGAGATAACAGTATGCTTGTTATCTGGAATGTTAACGCCTGCAATACGGGCCATTCAGTGGGACTCCAATTGACAGCTACCTACGCCCCGGAAGCCAAGAAATAGGGCGCGAGATAATATCGCTGTAATAACAAATAATCAACCCGGTAGCGCACTAGCTACCGGGCTTGAAGCACAATCACACTCAGCCTTGGCGCTGTTTGTGACGCGGTTCCGCGCTGCAAATTACTCGAACAACACCTTCGCGGCGAATAATCTTGCAGTTACGGCACAGCTTTTTCACCGATGCACGAACTTTCATCACCAACTCCTCGAACCTTATGGGTACTCAGCGCAACATGCCGCTGCCGTAACCCTTCAGGTTGGCTTTCTTCATCAGGGATTCGTACTGGTGCGAAACGAGGTGCGATTGTACTTGGGACATGAAGTCCATCACAACCACGACGACGATCAGCAACGAGGTCCCGCCAAGGTAGAACGGTACGTTTGCCGCAACCACCAGGAACTGGGGAAGCAGACACACGGCCGTCATGTAAAGAGCACCGAACATGGTCAAGCGAGTCAGAACGCCATCAATGTAGCGCGCAGACTGCTCACCTGGACGGATGCCCGGAATAAAGGCACCGGACTTCTTCAGGTTTTCCGCTACGTCTTTCGGATTGAACATCAACGCCGTATAGAAGAAGCAGAAGAAAATAATCCCTGCACTAAACAGCAGAATATTCAACGGCTGACCAGGAGCGATCGACTGCGAGATGTCCTGCAACCAGCCCATACCTTCAGACTGGCCGAACCAGGCACCCAACGAAGCCGGGAACAGCAAAATGCTGCTCGCGAAAATGGCCGGAATAACACCGGCCATGTTCACCTTCAGCGGCAAGTGGCTAGTCTGCGCAGCGAAGACCTTACGGCCTTGCTGACGCTTGGCGTAGTGAACAGCAATACGACGCTGACCACGCTCAATGAACACCACGAAACCGATAATCGCTACTGCCAGCAAACCGATGGCAACCAGGGCGAAGATGTTGATATCACCCTGACGTGCAGACTCGAAAGACTGCCCGATCGCTCTCGGAAGACCGGCGACGATACCCGAAAAAATCAACATCGAGATACCGTTGCCAACACCACGCTCAGTAATCTGCTCACCCAGCCACATCATGAACATCGCACCAGCCACAAATGTGGATACCGCGACGAAATGGAAGCCAAAGTCACCAGTGAACGCAACGCCCTGCCCCGCCAGACCAATGGACATGCCAATTGCCTGAACAAGAGCGAGGACGACAGTGCCGTAGCGGGTGTACTGGCTGATCTTACGACGGCCAGCTTCACCTTCCTTCTTCAACTGCTCCAGCTGCGGACTGACGGCGGTCATCAGCTGCATGATGATCGATGCCGAAATGTACGGCATGATCCCCAATGCAAAGATGCTCATCCGTTCCAGCGCGCCGCCGGAAAACATGTTGAACAAGCTAAGAATGGTCCCCTCATTCTGTCGAAACAGGTCCGCGAGTCGGTCCGGGTTGATACCTGGAACCGGGATGTGTGCGCCTATTCGGTAGACGATAATCGCCAGGAACAGAAAACGCAGACGAGCCCAGAGTTCAGACATACCGCCTTTGCCGAGCGCAGAGAGAGCACCTTGCTTAGCCATTTATTCCTCGAACTTGCCGCCAGCTGCTTCGATAGCCGCACGCGCACCTTTGGTGGCGCCGATTCCCTTTCCGATGGTAACAGCGCGAGTCACTTCACCGGACAGCATGATTTTCACACGCTGTACGTTGACGTTGATCACGTTGGCATCTTTCAAGGACTGCACGGTGACGATGTCGCCTTCCACTTTAGCCAGCTCGGACAAACGCACTTCTGCGCGATCCATGGCTTTCAGGGAAACGAAACCGAACTTCGGCAGGCGACGATGCAGCGGCTGTTGACCGCCTTCAAAGCCTGGAGCAATGGTGCCACCGGAGCGGGAGGACTGACCTTTGTGGCCACGGCCACCGGTCTTACCCAAACCACTACCGATACCACGGCCCGGACGATGCTTTTCGCGACGGGAACCCGGCGCTGGACTCAGATCATTGAGTTTCATCGATTAACCCTCGACACGCAGCATGTAGTAAGCCTTGTTGATCATCCCGCGATTCTCGGGAGTATCAAGTACTTCTACAGTGTGACCGATGCGACGCAGACCCAGACCCTTAACGCACAGTTTGTGGTTAGGGATGCGGCCGGTCATGCTTTTGATCAGCGTAACTTTAACGGTAGCCATGATCAGAAGATCTCCTTGACGCTTTTGCCACGCTTGGCGGCAATGGATTCAGGAGACTGCATAGCTTTCAAACCTTTGAAAGTGGCGTGAACCACGTTTACCGGGTTAGTCGAGCCGTAGCACTTGGCCAGAACGTTCTGAACGCCAGCAACTTCGAGGACAGCACGCATAGCGCCGCCAGCGATGATACCGGTACCTTCAGAAGCAGGCTGCATGTACACCTTCGAAGCGCCGTGACCGGACTTCATTGCGTACTGCAGAGTGGTGCCGTTCAGGTCAACTTGGATCATGTTGCGGCGAGCAGCTTCCATTGCCTTCTGGATCGCAGCAGGCACTTCACGTGACTTGCCACGGCCGAAGCCAACACGCCCTTTACCATCACCAACCACGGTCAACGCGGTGAAAGTGAAGATACGGCCGCCTTTAACGGTTTTGGCTACGCGGTTAACTTGAACCAGCTTCTCGATGTAGCCTTCGTCGCGCTTTTGGTCGTTATTTGACATAACTTAGAACTCCAGCCCAGCTTCACGAGCAGCATCAGCCAGCGCCTTGACGCGGCCGTGGTACTTGAAGCCAGAGCGGTCGAAAGCCACCTGCGAGACGCCAGCGGCTTTAGCACGCGTAGCGACCAGCTGGCCAACCTTAGTGGCCGCGTCGATGTTGCCAGTGGCGCCATCACGCAGTTCTTTATCCAAAGTCGAGGCAGATGCCAGGACTTTGTTGCCGTCGGCCGAAATGACCTGGGCGTAGATGTGCTGCGACGAGCGGAACACGCAGAGACGCACGACTTCGAGTTCGTGCATTTTCAGGCGTGCTTTGCGAGCGCGACGCAGTCGAGTAACTTTTTTGTCGGTCATTTGCTATGCCCTACTTCTTCTTGGCTTCTTTACGACGGACGACTTCGTCCGCGTAGCGCACACCTTTGCCTTTGTACGGCTCTGGTGGACGGAAGTCGCGGATCTCGGCGGCCACTTGACCTACCAGCTGCTTATCGATGCCCTTGATCAGGATATCGGTCTGGCTAGGAGTCTCAGCGGTGATGCCTTCCGGCAGTTCATAATCCACTGGGTGCGAGAAGCCAAGAGCCAGGTTCAGCACTGTGCCTTTTGCTTGCGCTTTGTAACCAACACCGACCAGCTGGAGCTTACGCTCGAAGCCTTGGCTTACGCCTTGGACCATGTTGTTTACCAACGCACGAGTGGTACCAGCCATTGCGCGAGTTTGTTGATCGCCATTGCGAGCAGCGAAACGCAGCTCACCAGCTTCTTCAACGATCTCAACGGACGAATGGATGTTCAGTTCGAGAGTGCCCTTGGCACCCTTCACCGAAAGCTGTTGGCCTGCGAATTTGACTTCGACGCCGGCTGGCAGCTTAACGGGGTTCTTAGCGACGCGTGACATGCTTATCCCCCCTTAGAACACAGTGCAAAGAACTTCGCCGCCGACACCGGCAGCGCGCGCAGCACGATCCGTCATCACACCTTTGTTGGTGGAGACGATAGACACACCGAGACCGCCACGAACTTTTGGCAGATCATCGACGGACTTGTACTGACGCAGGCCTGGACGGCTAACGCGCTTCACTTCCTCGATGACCGGACGGCCTTCGAAGTACTTCAGCTCGATGGACAGCAGTGGCTTGATTTCGCTGCTGATCTGATAACCCGCAATGTAACCTTCGTCCTTCAGGACTTTGGCAACAGCTACCTTCAAAGTAGAAGATGGCATGCTTACGACGGACTTTTCAGCCATCTGGGCATTACGGATTCGAGTTAGCATGTCCGCTAACGGGTCCTGCATACTCATGGGCTAGACGCTCCTAATACACAAAAAATTAGCCTTGCGGCTACTACGTGTCGCCGAGGACATCCGTGCAAAAAAAGCACGGGCTCAGGCGAGCCGGGTATTCTAGACACACCCCACAAATGAATCAAGCCCCAAAAGGGGCTTGATTCAAGTTCAAGGTCACCGGCGGTCAGGATCTTGCGATCCCAAACACCGAGACTTTGATAGTGCTTACCAGCTGGCTTTAACCAGACCAGGTACGTCACCACGCATTGCAGCTTCACGCAGTTTGTTACGGCCGAGGCCGAACTTGCGGTAAACGCCGTGTGGACGACCGGTCAGGCGGCAGCGGTTACGCATGCGCGAAGCGCTTGCGTCACGTGGCTGCTTTTGCAGAGCTACTGTAGCTTCCCAACGCGCTTCTGGACTTGCGTTCAGATCAACGATGATAGCTTTCAGTGCTGCACGCTTTTTGGCGTACTTGGCAACCGTGAGCTGACGCTTCAGCTCGCGGTTTTTCATGCTCATCTTGGCCATTTTCCTACTCCAATCAGTTGCGGAACGGGAATTTGAAAGCACGCAACAGGGCGCGACCTTCATCATCGTTCTTGGCAGTGGTGGTCAGGGTAATGTCCAGACCGCGGAGAGCATCGATCTTGTCGTAGTCGATTTCCGGGAAGATGATCTGCTCTTTAACGCCCATGCTGTAGTTACCACGACCATCGAAGGACTTGGCATTCAGGCCGCGGAAGTCGCGAACCCGAGGCAGGGAGATCGACAGCAGACGATCCAGGAACTCGTACATACGCTCACGGCGCAGGGTCACTTTGACGCCGATCGGCCAACCTTCACGGACTTTAAAGCCAGCGATGGATTTCCGAGCGTAAGTCACAACGACTTTCTGGCCGGTGATCTTTTCCAGGTCAGCAACAGCGTGCTCGATGACTTTTTTGTCACCGACTGCTTCGCCCAGACCCATGTTCAGGGTGATTTTGGTAACGCGTGGAACTTCCATCACGTTCGAAAGCTTAAGTTCTTCCTTAAGCTTCGGTGCGATTTCTTTCCAGTAAATCTCTTTTAGTCGTGCCATGGTCTCATCTACCTAGCAGTGTTCAAGCATCAACCGCTTTTTGGGTCGACTTGAAGACACGAATTTTCTTGCCGTCTTCTACTTTGAAACCAACGCGATCAGCCTTGTTGGTTTCGCCGTTGAAAATGGCTACGTTAGAAGCGTCCAGTGGAGCTTCTTTCTCGACGATACCGCCTTGTACGCCCGACATCGGGTTAGGCTTGGTATGACGCTTGACCAGGTTCAGACCACCGATAACCAGACGGTTATTAGCGAGAACCTTAAGCACCTTACCGCGCTTACCTTTGTCTTTGCCGGCGATCACGATGATCTCGTCGTCACGACGAATCTTTTGCATGTCGGATCTCCTTACAGCACTTCTGGGGCGAGCGAGACGATCTTCATGAACTTCTCAGTACGAAGTTCACGGGTCACTGGCCCAAAGATACGGGTGCCGATCGGCTCTTGCTTGTTGTTCAGAAGAACAGCAGCGTTGCCATCAAAGCGGATAATGGAGCCATCAGCACGACGAACGCCGTGACGAGTGCGGACTACAACAGCAGTCATCACTTGGCCTTTTTTCACTTTACCGCGAGGAATTGCTTCCTTCACGGTAACTTTGATGATGTCACCGATACCAGCGTAACGACGATGGGAGCCACCCAGCACCTTGATGCACATAACGCGGCGAGCGCCGCTGTTATCGGCCACATCGAGCATGGATTGAGTCTGAATCATATAATTTCTCCGACCCCTAGTCCTTAGACTTCCACAGCGCGTTCGAGAACATCAACCAGCGCCCAAGACTTGGTCTTGGCCAAAGGACGAGTTTCACGAATAGTGACTTTGTCGCCGATGTGGCACTGATTGGTTTCGTCGTGCGCGTGCAGCTTAGTCGAACGCTTAACGTATTTACCGTAGATCGGGTGCTTAACGCGACGCTCGATCAGAACGGTGATGGTCTTGTCCATTTTGTCGCTGACAACACGGCCAGTCAGCGTACGGACGGTTTTTTCGGCTTCAGCCATGATTACTTACCTGCCTGCTGTTTGAGCACAGTCTTCACGCGAGCGATGTCACGCTTAACTTGCCGGAGCAGGTGAGACTGCCCCAACTGGCCAGTTGCTTTCTGCATGCGCAGATTGAACTGGTCGCGCAGCAGGCCGAGCAGTTGCTCGTTAAGCTGCGGCGCGTCTTTTTCACGAAGTTCGTTCGCTTTCATCACATCACCGTCCGTTTAACGAAGGCAGTGGCGAGCGGCAGCTTTGCAGCAGCCAGGGCAAATGCCTCACGCGCCAGCTCTTCAGAAACACCCTCGATTTCATACAGGACTTTGCCTGGCTGAATCTGGGCAACCCAGTATTCCACGCTACCTTTACCTTTACCCATCCGAACTTCGAGTGGCTTCTTGGAAATAGGCTTGTCCGGGAATACACGGATCCAGATCTTGCCGCCACGTTTAACGTGACGGGTCAGTGCACGACGCGCTGACTCGATCTGACGAGCGGTGAGACGACCACGAGCTACAGACTTCAGCGCGAACTCGCCGAAGCTGACTTTGCTACCGCGCAATGCCAGGCCACGGTTGTGACCAGTCATCTGCTTGCGGAACTTCGTACGCTTTGGTTGCAACATTTGGCGTACCCCTTACTTAGCAGCTTTTTTACGAGGCGCTGGTGCTTGTGGTTTCAGTTCTTCTTGGCGACCACCAATTACTTCGCCTTTGAAGATCCAAACCTTTACACCGATCACACCGTAAGTGGTGTGAGCTTCGTAGTTGGCATAGTCGATGTCGGCACGCAGGGTGTGCAGTGGCACACGACCTTCGCGATACCATTCAGTACGTGCGATTTCAGCACCGCCGAGACGACCGCTCACTTGGATTTTGATGCCTTTGGCACCAATGCGCATGGCGTTCTGTACAGCGCGCTTCATAGCGCGACGGAACATTACGCGACGCTCCAGCTGCTGAGCTACGCTCTGCGCAACCAACATACCGTCGAGTTCCGGCTTGCGGATTTCTTCGATATTGATGTGCACAGGCACACCCATTTGCTTGGTCAGGTCCTGACGCAGTTTCTCAACATCTTCACCTTTCTTCCCGATAACGATACCTGGACGAGCGGTGTGGATGGTGATACGTGCAGTTTGGGCCGGACGATGGATATCGATACGGCTTACGGACGCGCTTTTTAGTTTGTCTTGGAGATACTCACGCACCTTCAGATCAGCGAACAAATAGTCCGCATAAGTCCGACCGTCTGCGTACCAGACGGAGGTGTGCTCCTTGACGATTCCCAGGCGAATGCCAATGGGATGTACTTTCTGACCCATCTCTTCGACTCCGTTACTTGTCAGCAACCTTGACAGTGATATGGCAAGACCGCTTGACGATGCGATCAGCACGGCCTTTGGCACGTGGCATGATTCGCTTCAGCGAACGCCCTTCGTTGACGAAAACGGTGCTGACTTTAAGGTCATCAACGTCTGCGCCTTCGTTATGCTCGGCGTTGGCTACGGCCGACTCCAGCACTTTCTTCATGATCTCGGCGGCTTTCTTACTGCTGAAAGCCAACAAGTTGAGCGCTTCGCCCACCTTCTTCCCGCGGATCTGGTCGGCGACCAAGCGGGCTTTCTGGGCGGAGATTCGAGCGCCCGACAACTTAGCGGCTACTTCCATTTCCTAACCCCTTAACGCTTGGCTTTCTTGTCAGCCACGTGCCCACGATAAGTGCGGGTACCGGCGAACTCGCCCAGTTTGTGGCCGACCATGTCTTCGTTCACGAGAACTGGCACATGTTGACGACCGTTGTGTACTGCGATGGTCAGACCGACCATTTGTGGCAGGATCATCGAACGACGCGACCAGGTTTTAACTGGTTTGCGATCGTTCTTTTCCGCCGCCACTTCGATCTTCTTCAGTAGGTGAAGATCGATAAAAGGACCTTTTTTCAGAGAACGTGGCACTGTCGTATCCCTCTATTTACTTGCGACGACGGACGATCATTTTGTCGGTACGCTTATTACCACGAGTCTTCGCGCCCTTAGTCGGGAAGCCCCATGGCGATACCGGATGACGACCACCAGAGGTACGACCTTCACCACCACCATGTGGGTGGTCAACCGGGTTCATGGCAACACCACGAACGGTTGGGCGAACGCCACGCCAGCGTTTGGCACCAGCTTTACCCAACGAACGCAGGCTGTGCTCGGAGTTCGAGACTTCGCCCAGGGTCGCGCGGCATTCAGCCAGCACTTTACGCATCTCACCAGAACGCAGACGCAGGGTCACATAGACACCTTCACGAGCGATCAGCTGAGCCGAAGCACCAGCGGAACGAGCGATTTGCGCGCCTTTACCTGGCTTCAATTCGATGCCGTGTACGGTACTACCAACTGGAATGCTGCGCAGTTGCAACTGGTTGCCCGGCTTGATCGGAGCCAAAGCACCCGAAATCAGCTGGTCACCAGCGTTCACGCCTTTAGGGGCGATGATGTAACGGCGTTCGCCGTCTGCGTACAACATAAGAGCAATGTGAGCAGTACGGTTTGGATCGTATTCGATACGCTCGACAGTGGCTGGAATGCCATCTTTGTCGTTGCGACGGAAATCGACCAGACGATAATGCTGCTTATGGCCACCACCGATGTGACGAGTGGTAATACGACCATTGTTGTTACGACCACCAGACTTCGATTTCTTCTCGAGCAGCGGTGCGTGAGGAGCGCCTTTATGCAGCTCCTGGTTGACCACCTTGACCACATGACGGCGGCCAGGGGAAGTCGGTTTGCATTTAACGATTGCCATGATGCACCCCTTCCTTACTCAGCACTGCTGCTGAAATCGAGATCTTGGCCTGGCTGAAGGGAGATAACTGCCTTCTTCCAGTCATTACGCTTGCCCAGACCGCGAGCAGTGCGCTTGCTCTTACCCAGAACATTCAGGGTAGTAACACGCTCTACTTTCACGCTGAACAGGCTTTCGACGGCCTTCTTGATTTCCAGCTTGGTTGCGTCAGTGGCAACCTTGAAAACGAACTGGCCTTTCTTGTCTGCCAGAACCGTAGCCTTCTCGGAAACGTGCGGGCCAAGCAGAACTTTAAATACGCGTTCCTGGTTCATCCCAGCAGCTCCTCGAATTTCTTCACGGCCGACACGGTGATCAACACCTTGTCGTATGCGATCAGACTAACTGGATCGGAACCTTGCACATCACGTACATCTACGTGCGGCAGGTTGCGAGCAGCCAGGTACAGGTTCTGATCAACAGCGTCAGACACGATCAGAACGTCGGTCAGGCTCATGTTGTTCAGTTTGCCCAGCAGGTCTTTGGTTTTCGGCGTTTCAACGGCGAAATCCTGAACCACGACCAGACGATCAGTACGCACCAGCTCAGCAAGGATGGAACGCATTGCTGCGCGATACATCTTCTTGTTCAGCTTCTGGGAGTGATCCTGAGGACGAGCTGCGAAAGTGGTACCGCCGCCACGCCAGATTGGGCTACGGATAGTACCGGCACGAGCACGGCCAGTACCTTTCTGACGCCATGGGCGCTTACCGCCACCACGAACGTCGGAACGGGTCTTTTGCTGCTTGCTACCTTGACGGCCGCCGGCCATGTAGGCCACGACTGCTTGGTGAACCAGCGTCTCGTTGAATTCGCCGCCAAATGTCAGTTCGGAAACTTCGATCGCTTGAGCGTCATTTACATTTAATTGCATGTCAGCTTCCCCTTAACCGCGAGCCTTGGCTGCTGGACGTACAACCAAGTTGCCGCCAGTAGCGCCAGGAACAGCGCCCTTGACCAACAACAGATTGCGTTCAGCGTCCACGCGCACTACTTCGAGGGACTGCACGGTCACGCGCTCAGCGCCCATATGACCGGACATTTTTTTGCCCTTGAATACACGACCAGGAGTCTGGCACTGGCCGATAGAGCCTGGAACGCGGTGGGACACGGAGTTACCGTGGGTATTATCTTGCCCGCGGAAGTTCCAACGCTTGATCGTACCCTGGAAGCCTTTACCTTTGGACTGACCGGTTACATCAACCAGTTGACCAGCAGCGAAGATTTCAGCGTTGATCAGATCGCCAGCCTGGTACTCGCCTTCTTCAAGGCGGAATTCCATTACGGTACGACCAGCGGCAACGTTCGCTTTAGCGAAGTGGCCAGCCTGAGCAGCTGTAACACGCGAAGCACGACGCTCGCCTACAGTGACTTGCACTGCACGATAGCCATCGGTCTCTTCAGTTTTGAACTGGGTGACGCGATTCGGCTCGATCTCAATGACCGTGACCGGAATGGAGACACCTTCTTCGGTGAAAATACGGGTCATACCGCATTTACGACCGACTACACCAATAGTCATGTTGTAAACCTCATGAGTGTACGGGGCTTTCACCCGCTATGGCCGCCCATTTCAGAGCGTTACACGACTAAGACCGAGTCTTAGCCGAGGCTGATCTGCACTTCCACACCGGCCGCAAGATCAAGCTTCATAAGAGCATCAACGGTTTTATCCGTTGGCTGGACGATGTCCAGAACGCGCTTATGAGTACGGATCTCGTACTGGTCACGCGCGTCTTTGTTGACGTGCGGGGAGACCAGAACGGTGAACCGCTCTTTACGGGTAGGCAGTGGAATTGGACCACGCACTTGAGCACCAGTACGTTTCGCGGTTTCCACGATTTCCTGGGTGGATTGGTCGATCAGGCGATGGTCAAAAGCCTTCAACCTGATACGGATTTGCTGATTTTGCATTGGATTTCAGACTCCGGCTGCTATTCCCACCGGGCGCAATACGCCCGTTAAAAGGAGGCGCAATTCTATAGACGCCCCAGATAGGTGTCAACCCAATAAAAAAGCCCCCGCTAAGCGGGGGCTTTTTCAACTCATCAAAGCTTACTCAAAAAGAGCTTACTCGATGATTTTGGCTACGACGCCAGCGCCGACGGTACGACCGCCTTCACGGATAGCGAAACGCAGACCGTCTTCCATTGCGATGGTTTTGATCAGGGTAACAGTCATCTGAATGTTGTCACCTGGCATTACCATTTCAACGCCTTCTGGCAGCTCGCAGTTACCAGTCACGTCAGTAGTACGGAAGTAGAACTGTGGACGGTAGCCTTTGAAGAACGGAGTATGACGACCGCCTTCTTCCTTGCTCAGAACGTAAACTTCTGCGGTGAACTTGGTGTGCGGCTTAACCGAACCTGGCTTAACCAGAACCTGGCCACGCTCAACGTCGTCACGCTTGGTACCACGCAGCAGAACGCCGCAGTTCTCGCCAGCACGACCTTCGTCGAGCAGTTTGCGGAACATTTCAACACCGGTGCAGGTGGTGACGGTGGTGTCACGCAGACCAACGATTTCCAGTGGATCCTGAACGCGAACGATACCGCGCTCGATACGGCCAGTCACAACAGTACCACGACCCGAGATCGAGAATACGTCTTCGATTGGCATCAGGAACGGCTTGTCGGTCAGACGAACTGGCTCTGGGATGTAGCTGTCCAGAGTTTCAACCAGTTTACGAACGGCAGTGGTGCCCATTTCGTTTTCGTCGTTGCCTTCCAGAGCCATACGAGCAGAACCGATGATGATCGGAGTGTCGTCACCTGGGAAGTCGTAAGTGCTGAGCAGGTCGCGAACTTCCATCTCAACCAGTTCCAGCAGCTCTGCGTCGTCTACCAGGTCAGCCTTGTTCAGGAAAACCACGATGTACGGAACGCCTACCTGACGGGACAGCAGGATGTGCTCACGGGTTTGTGGCATCGGACCATCAGCGGCCGAGCAAACCAGGATAGCGCCGTCCATCTGAGCAGCACCGGTGATCATGTTCTTCACATAGTCAGCGTGACCTGGGCAGTCAACGTGAGCGTAGTGACGGATCAGCGAGTTGTATTCAACGTGCGCGGTGTTGATGGTGATACCACGAGCTTTCTCTTCTGGTGCGCTGTCGATCTTGTCGAAGTCAACACGAGCCGAACCGAAAACTTCGGAGCAGACGCGAGTCAGAGCAGCAGTCAGAGTGGTTTTACCGTGGTCAACGTGACCGATGGTGCCAACGTTGACGTGCGGAAGGGAACGATCAAATTTTTCTTTAGCCACGACAATTAACTCCTAGCCTAAAGGACTGAATCAGCCTTGTTTTTTGGTTACAGTTTCGACGATGTGCGACGGAGCTGTATTGTATTTTTTGAATTCCATAGAGTAGCTTGCGCGACCTTGGGACATGGAACGAACGTCGGTCGCATAACCGAACATCTCGCCCAACGGAACCTCGGCACGAATTACTTTACCGGAAACCGTATCTTCCATACCCAGGATCATGCCGCGACGACGGTTAAGGTCGCCCATCACGTCACCCATATAGTCTTCAGGTGTAACAACCTCTACAGCCATGATCGGCTCGAGCAACTCACCACCGCCCTTCTGGGCCAGTTGCTTGGTCGCCATGGAAGCAGCCACCTTAAACGCCATCTCGTTCGAGTCGACGTCATGGTAGGAACCATCAAACACGGTAGCCTTCAGGCCGATCAGCGGATAGCCGGCAACAACGCCGTTCTTCATCTGCTCTTCGATACCCTTCTGGATAGCCGGGATGTATTCCTTAGGAACCACACCACCCACTACTTCGTTCAGGAATTGCAGACCTTCCTGACCTTCGTCAGCAGGAGCAAAGCGAATCCAGCAATGACCAAACTGGCCACGACCGCCGGACTGACGAACGAACTTGCCTTCGATTTCGCAGCTCTTCGTGATGCGCTCACGGTACGAAACTTGAGGCTTACCGATGTTGGCTTCGACGTTGAACTCACGGCGCATCCGGTCAACCAGGATGTCCAGGTGCAACTCGCCCATGCCGGAGATGATCGTTTGACCAGTCTCTTCATCAGTCTTGACGCGGAAAGACGGGTCTTCCTGAGCAAGCTTGCCCAGAGCGATACCCATTTTTTCCTGGTCATCCTTGGTCTTAGGCTCTACGGCAACCGAAATAACCGGCTCCGGGAAGTCCATGCGAACCAGGATGATTGGCTTGTCAGCGTTGCACAAAGTCTCACCAGTGGTGACATCCTTCATGCCGATCAAGGCCGCGATGTCACCAGCGCGAACTTCCTTGATCTCTTCGCGGGCGTTTGCGTGCATTTGCACCATACGACCCACACGCTCTTTCTTGCCTTTAACCGAGTTGATCACGCCGTCGCCGGAGGCCAACACGCCCGAGTAAACTCGAACAAAGGTCAAAGTACCCACGAATGGGTCGGTAGCGATCTTGAACGCCAGAGCCGAGAACGGCTCGCTGTCGTCTGCGTGACGCTCCATTTCCTTGGTCTCGTCATCCGGGTCAGTACCCTTGATGGCAGGAATGTCGGTAGGAGCAGGCAGGTAGTCGATAACGGCGTCGAGAACCAGGGGAACGCCCTTGTTCTTGAAGGAAGAACCGCAAACAGCCAGAACGATCTCGCCAGCAATAGTACGCTGACGCAGAGCGGCCTTGATTTCCGCGTTGGTGAGTTCTTCACCTTCGAGGTACTTGTTCATCAGCTCTTCGCTGGCTTCGGCCGCAGCTTCAATCATGTTGCTGCGCCACTCGTCAGCCAATTCCTGCAATTCAGCAGGGATAGGCTCGCGACGTGGAGTCATGCCTTTGTCAGCGTCATTCCAGTAAACAGCTTCCATGGACATCAGATCGATCTGACCCTGGAAGTTGTCTTCGGAACCGATAGCCAACTGGATTGGCACCGGAGTGTGACCCAGACGCTGCTTGATCTGACCGATCACGCGCAGGAAGTTTGCACCAGCACGGTCCATCTTGTTTACGTAAACAAGACGTGGAACGCCGTACTTGTTGGCCTGACGCCATACGGTTTCCGACTGAGGCTCAACACCCGAGGTACCGCAGAACACAACGACCGCGCCGTCGAGAACACGCAGGGAACGCTCAACTTCAATAGTGAAGTCAACGTGGCCCGGGGTGTCGATGACGTTGAAGCGATACTGATCTTTGTGCTGCTTCTCGGAACCCTGCCAGAAGGCGGTAATAGCAGCAGAAGTAATGGTAATACCACGCTCCTGCTCCTGCACCATCCAGTCTGTGGTCGCGGCGCCGTCATGCACCTCGCCCATTTTGTGACTTTTGCCAGTGTAAAAAAGGACGCGCTCGGTGGTGGTGGTTTTACCAGCATCCACGTGAGCAACGATACCAATGTTACGGTAGCGATTAATCGGTGTAGTACGAGCCATAAAGCCCTCGCAAAATTAGTGACGCTAAAATTAGAAGCGGTAGTGCGAGAAAGCCTTGTTGGCTTCAGCCATACGGTGCACGTCTTCACGCTTCTTAACTGCAGCACCTTTGCCTTCAGCAGCGTCCAACAGTTCGCCAGCCAAACGCAGAGCCATAGACTTCTCGCCGCGCTTACGGGCGAAGTCTACCAACCAGCGCATTGCCAGAGCGTTACGACGGGACGGACGAACTTCGACCGGAACCTGGTAAGTAGCACCGCCTACACGGCGCGACTTTACTTCGACCAGCGGAGCGATGGCGTCGAGAGCTTTCTCGAAGATTTCCAGGGGGTCGCTGTTCTTGCGTTCTTTAACCTTCTCCAGCGCGCCATAAACGATACGCTCGGCAACGGCTTTCTTGCCGCTTTCCATCACGTGGTTCATGAACTTGGCCAGAATTTGGCTTCCGTATTTTGGATCGTCAAGCACTTCGCGCTTGGCTGCTACGCGTCTTCTTGGCATGGATAAGCCCTCAAACGGTCTTCAGGTTCGCTCGGAATCAGTGCCCTTTCGGGACGCCTCCGACCTTACTCTTATCGACTCAGAAAAATAGATGATTCAGTTTTTACAAAAAGCCACTACTACTTAGGCTTCTTGGTACCGTACTTCGAACGACCTTGGTTACGACCTTTAACGCCAGAAGTATCCAAAGAGCCGCGAACGGTGTGGTAACGAACACCTGGCAAGTCTTTTACACGACCGCCGCGGATCAGTACCACGCTGTGCTCTTGCAGGTTGTGGCCTTCACCGCCGATGTACGAGGAAACCTCGAAACCGTTGGTCAGACGCACACGGCATACTTTACGCAGTGCCGAGTTAGGTTTTTTCGGCGTGGTGGTATACACACGGGTGCATACGCCACGACGTTGCGGGCAGTTCTGCAGCGCAGGCACGTCGGATTTCTCGACGATACGCTTACGCGGCTGACGTACCAGCTGGTTGATAGTTGCCATCTACTAGCTCCACTGTTGTCTTGCGACGCTATTGTCTTGCAAGAAAAGCAAAATGGCAGGAACGAATTCCCGCCAAATTTAGGGGTACAAGAGTCTAAAGAGGATCTTGCCCCCAGTCAAGACAAGGCCCCGACCTTCCCGCTTATCCAACCTCGACAAAATGTCTTGATTCGATGAACGGAACGATCAGGGCCTTGGCTCATTTATCGCAGAACTCAGTTACCGCTCGAGTTCAGCGCTTCGGTCAGTGCAGCTTCCACTTCACTGGCGCTTACGCGCAACGGTTTGTCAGCATCACGACGGCGTTTACGCTCGCTGTGATAAGCCAGACCGGTACCAGCCGGGATCAGACGACCCACGACCACGTTTTCTTTCAGGCCGCGCAAGTAATCGCGCTTGCCGGTTACCGCCGCTTCGGTCAGTACGCGAGTGGTTTCCTGGAAGGAAGCCGCCGAGATGAACGATTCGGTGGACAACGACGCCTTGGTGATACCCAGCAGCACGCGAGTGAACTTGGAAACGAATTTCTCGTCGTTCGCCAGGCGCTCGTTTTCTACCAGTACGTGAGTCAATTCCATCTGGTCGCCCTTGATGAAACTGGAATCGCCGGATTCAGCGATTTCAACTTTACGCAGCATCTGACGCAGGATGGTCTCGATGTGCTTGTCGTTGATCTTCACGCCTTGCAGACGGTAAACGTCCTGGATCTCGTTCACGATGTACTTGGCCAGCGCACTTACACCCAGCAGACGCAGGATGTCGTGTGGATCGCTCGGGCCGTCGGAGATAACTTCGCCGCGGTTTACCTGTTCGCCTTCGAAGACGTTCAGGTGACGCCACTTCGGAATCAGCTCTTCGTACGGATCGCTACCGTCGTTCGGAGTGATGACCAGACGGCGCTTGCCTTTGGTCTCTTTACCGAACGCGATGGTGCCGCTGACTTCAGCCAGAATCGAGGCTTCTTTCGGACGACGGGCTTCGAACAAGTCGGCAACACGCGGCAGACCACCGGTGATGTCACGGGTCTTCGAAGTCTCTTGCGGAATACGAGCGATAACATCACCGATCGCGATTTTCGCACCGTCCGCAACACCGACCAGGGCGTTGGCTGGCAGGAAGTACTGAGCGATAACGTCAGTGCCTGGCAGCAACAGATCCTTGCCGTTGTCATCAACCATCTTCACAGCAGGACGGATATCTTTACCGGCAGCTGGACGGTCTTTGGCGTCGAGGACTTCAATGTTGGTCATACCGGTCAATTCGTCAGTCTGACGCTTGATCGTGATGCCTTCTTCCATGCCCACGTAGGTCACGGTACCTTTCATTTCGGTAACGATTGGGTGAGTGTGCGGATCCCACTTGGCCACGATTGCGCCAGCGTCGACCTTGTCACCTTCTTTAACCGAAATCACAGCACCGTACGGCAGCTTGTAACGCTCGCGCTCACGACCGAAGTCATCAGCGATTGCCAGCTCACCGGAACGGGACACAGCAACCAGGCAACCATCCACTCGCTCAACGTGCTTCAGGTTGTGCAGACGGACGGTACCGCCATTCTTCACCTGAACGCTGTCAGCTGCGGAGGTCCGGCTTGCCGCACCACCGATGTGGAACGTACGCATGGTCAGCTGGGTACCCGGCTCACCGATGGACTGGGCAGCGATAACGCCGACCGCTTCACCGATGTTCACCTGGTGACCACGAGCCAAGTCACGGCCGTAGCACTTGGCGCAAATGCCATAGCGGGTTTCGCAGCTGATCGGCGAACGCACGATCACTTCGTCGATGCTGTTCAGCTCGATGAACTCGACCCACTTCTCGTCTACCAGAGTGCCGGCAGGAACGATAACTTCCTCGGTACCTGGCTTGAATACGTCACGGGCAATGACACGACCCAATACGCGCTCACCCAACGGCTCAACAACGTCACCGCCTTCAATGTGCGGAGTCATTACCAGGCCATGTTCGGTGCCGCAATCGATCTCGGTCACAACCAGATCCTGCGCCACGTCTACCAGACGACGAGTCAGGTAACCGGAGTTCGCAGTTTTCAACGCGGTATCCGCCAAACCTTTACGAGCACCGTGAGTCGAGATGAAGTACTGAAGTACGCTCAAACCTTCACGGAAGTTCGCAGTAATCGGCGTTTCGATGATGGAACCGTCCGGCTTGGCCATCAGGCCACGCATACCGGCGAGCTGACGAATCTGCGCAGCAGAACCCCGTGCGCCCGAGTCGGCCATCATGTACATCGAGTTGAAGGACTCTTGGTCGACTTCGACGCCATGACGGTCGATGACTTTCTCTTTCGAGAGGTTGGCCATCATCGCCTTGGAAACTTCGTCGTTCGCCTTGGACCAAAGGTCGATCACTTTGTTGTACTTCTCGCCCTGGGTTACCAGGCCGGAGGCGTACTGACTTTCGATCTCTTTCACTTCGTCGGTAGCAGCACCGATGATGCGGGCTTTTTCATCCGGGATAACGAAGTCGTTAACACCGATGGAAACGCCGGAAATAGTCGAATAGGCAAAACCGGTGTACATCAACTGGTCAGCGAAGATCACGGTCTCTTTCAAACCAACCACGCGGTAGCACTGGTTGATCAGCTTGGAGATCGCCTTTTTCTTCATCGGCAGGTTGACGACGTCGTACGACAGACCTTTTGGTACAACCTGGAACAACAGCGCACGGCCGACAGTGGTGTCGACGATACGAGTGTTGGTCACGCTGCCGCCATCACGGTCGTTGACGGTTTCGTTGATCCGCACTTTGACTTTTGCGTGCAGTGCGGCTTCGCCGGCACGGAACACACGGTCAACTTCTTGCAGATCCGCGAACACACGACCTTCGCCCTTGGCGTTGATCGCTTCACGAGTCATGTAGTACAGACCCAATACAACGTCCTGCGACGGAACGATGATTGGCTCACCGTTGGCTGGCGACAGAATGTTGTTGGTCGACATCATCAACGCACGCGCTTCCAACTGGGCTTCCAGTGTCAGCGGTACGTGCACGGCCATTTGGTCGCCGTCGAAGTCGGCGTTGTACGCAGCACAGACCAGAGGGTGCAGCTGGATAGCCTTACCTTCGATCAGAACTGGTTCAAACGCCTGGATACCCAGACGGTGAAGGGTCGGTGCACGGTTGAGAAGCACTGGGTGTTCGCGGATAACTTCAGCGAGAACGTCCCAAACTTCCGGCAGCTCGCGCTCGACCATCTTCTTCGCAGCTTTGATGGTGGTAGCGAGACCACGCATTTCCAGCTTGCCGAAAATGAACGGCTTGAACAGCTCGAGAGCCATTTTCTTCGGCAGACCGCACTGGTGCAGACGCAGGGTCGGACCTACGGTAATTACCGAACGACCGGAGTAGTCAACACGCTTACCGAGCAAGTTCTGACGGAAACGACCTTGCTTACCCTTGATCATGTCAGCCAGGGATTTCAGAGGACGCTTGTTGGAACCGGTGATAGCGCGGCCACGACGACCGTTGTCGAGCAGTGCATCGACGGCTTCCTGCAACATACGCTTTTCGTTGCGCACGATGATGTCCGGAGCGGACAGATCGAGCAGACGCTTCAAGCGGTTGTTACGGTTGATCACTCGACGATACAGATCGTTGAGGTCGGAAGTCGCGAAGCGACCGCCATCCAGCGGGACCAGTGGACGCAGATCTGGCGGCAGAACCGGCAGAACGGTCAGCACCATCCATTCTGGAAGGTTGCCGGAACCCTGGAAGGCTTCCATCAACTTCAGACGCTTGGACAGCTTCTTGATTTTGGTTTCGGAGTTGGTTTGCGGAATTTCTTCACGCAGACGGCCAATCTCGTGTTCCAGGTCGATAGCGTGCAGCAGTTCGCGGACAGCTTCGGCACCCATGCGGGCATCGAAATCGTCACCGAACTCTTCCAGCGCTTCGAAGTACTGCTCATCGTTCAGCAGCTGACCTTTTTCAAGGGTGGTCATGCCTGGATCGATAACGACATAGCTCTCGAAATAGAGAACGCGTTCGATATCACGCAGGGTCATGTCCATCAGCAAGCCGATACGCGACGGCAGCGATTTCAGGAACCAGATGTGGGCAACTGGCGAGGCCAGTTCGATGTGCGCCATGCGCTCACGACGAACTTTAGCCAGCGCGACTTCAACGCCGCACTTCTCGCAGATCACACCACGGTGCTTCAAGCGCTTGTACTTACCGCACAGGCACTCGTAATCCTTTACCGGGCCAAAGATCTTGGCGCAGAACAGGCCGTCACGCTCAGGTTTGAACGTACGGTAGTTGATGGTTTCCGGCTTTTTAACTTCACCGAACGACCACGAACGGATCATCTCAGGCGATGCCAATCCAATACGGATGGCGTCGAACTCTTCGACTTGACCCTGGTTTTTCAGCAAATTCAGTAGGTCTTTCAAGGCCTTTCCTCCTGGCGGAGCAGAGAGCGGGCAATCCTGCCCCGCTCTCGATTCGCGTCACGTGTTATTCGGTTTCCAGATCGATATCGATGCCGAGGGAACGAATTTCCTTGATCAACACGTTGAAGGACTCGGGCATGCCCGGCTCCATACGGTGATCGCCATCCACGATGTTTTTGTACATCTTGGTACGGCCGTTCACATCGTCCGACTTCACTGTGAGCATTTCTTGCAGAGTGTAAGCGGCACCGTATGCTTCCAGTGCCCAGACCTCCATCTCCCCGAAACGCTGACCACCGAACTGTGCCTTACCACCCAGCGGCTGCTGGGTAACCAGGCTGTACGAACCGGTAGAACGAGCGTGCATCTTGTCGTCTACCAAGTGGTTCAGCTTCAGCATGTACATGTAGCCAACAGTAACCGGGCGCTCGAACTTGTTGCCGGTACGGCCGTCGGTCAGCTGCATCTGGCCGCTTTCTGGCAGGTCTGCAAGTTTCAGCATGGCCTTGATTTCGCTTTCCTTGGCGCCGTCGAACACTGGAGTGGCCATTGGAACGCCGCCACGCAGGTTCTTCGCCAGATCCAGGATTTCCTGATCAGAGAAGCTATCCAGATCTTCGTTACGACCGCCGATCTCGTTGTAGATCTCGTGCAGGAACTTGCGAAGCTCGGCGACTTTGCGCTGCTCTTCGATCATCCGGTTGATCTTCTCGCCCAGACCTTTGGCCGCGAGGCCCAGGTGGGTTTCAAGGATCTGACCAACGTTCATACGCGAAGGTACGCCCAACGGGTTGAGGACGACGTCGACCGGGGTGCCATTGGCATCGTGCGGCATGTCTTCAACCGGCATGATCACGGAGACCACACCTTTGTTACCGTGACGACCGGCCATCTTGTCGCCCGGCTGGATGCGGCGACGGATTGCCAGGTAAACCTTGACGATTTTCAGCACGCCTGGAGCCAGGTCATCGCCCTGCTGCAGTTTGCGCTTCTTGTCTTCGAACTTGTCGTCCAGCAGACGGCGGCGATCAACGATGTAGGCCTGAGCCTTCTCGAGCTGCTCGTTCAGAGCATCTTCAGCCATGCGCAGTTTGAACCACTGACCATGCTCAAGACCGTCGAGAACTTCGTCGGTGATGTCCTGACCTTTCTTCAGACCGGCGCCGCCTTCGGCTTTATGGCCGACCAGAGCGGAACGCAGACGTTCGAAAGTGGCGCCTTCAACGATACGGAACTCTTCGTTCAGATCCTTGCGGATCTCGTCGAGCTGAGTCTTCTCGATCGACAGTGCACGAGCATCACGCTCAACGCCGTCGCGGGTGAAGACCTGTACGTCGATGACAGTACCCTTGGTACCGGTAGGTACACGCAGGGAGGTGTCTTTAACGTCGCTGGCTTTTTCACCGAAGATGGCACGCAGCAGCTTCTCTTCCGGAGTCAGTTGAGTCTCGCCTTTCGGAGTGACCTTACCGACCAGAATGTCGCCTGCGCCAACTTCAGCACCTACGTAAACGATACCGGCTTCGTCCAGTTTGTTCAGTGCAGCTTCACCCACGTTAGGGATGTCTGCAGTGATTTCCTCAGGCCCAAGCTTGGTGTCACGTGCCACACAGGTCAGTTCCTGAATGTGGATCGTGGTGAAGCGATCTTCCTGAACAACACGCTCGGACAGGCAGATGGAGTCTTCGAAGTTGAAGCCGTTCCATGCCATGAACGCGATGCGCATGTTCTGACCCAGAGCCAGCTCACCCATGTCGGTGGACGGACCGTCGGCCATGATGTCGCTGCGCTGGACCCGATCACCTTTACGCACCAGCGGACGCTGGTTGATGCAGGTGTTCTGGTTAGAGCGGGTGTATTTGGTCAGGTTGTAGATGTCGACACCAGCTTCGCCGGTTTCAACTTCGTCATCAGCAACACGAACCACGATACGGCTGGCGTCCACGGAATCGATAACGCCGCCACGACGAGCCACGACGCAAACGCCGGAGTCACGAGCTACGTTACGCTCCATGCCGGTACCGACCAGCGGCTTGTCAGCGCGCAGGGTTGGTACAGCTTGACGCTGCATGTTCGAACCCATCAACGCACGGTTGGCGTCGTCGTGCTCGAGGAACGGGATCAGCGACGCTGCAACCGAAACTACCTGCTTCGGCGATACGTCCATCAAGGTGACGTCTTCCGGCGCCTTGACGGTGAACTCGTTCAAGTGACGAACAGCTACCAGCTCGTCGATCAGGACTTTCTTGTCGTTCATCGTGGCCGAAGCCTGAGCGATCACGTGATCAGCTTCTTCGATGGCGGACAGGAACACGATCTCGTCGGTGACCAGAGCGTCTTTCACCACACGGTACGGGCTCTCGAGGAAGCCGTACTGGTTGGTGCGCGCATAGGCGGCCAGGGAGTTGATCAGACCGATGTTCGGACCTTCCGGCGTTTCGATCGGGCATACACGACCGTAGTGAGTCGGGTGTACGTCACGAACTTCAAAGCCGGCACGCTCACGAGTCAAACCGCCAGGGCCGAGTGCTGACACACGACGCTTGTGGGTGATCTCGGACAGCGGGTTGTTCTGGTCCATGAACTGGGACAGCTGGCTGGAACCGAAGAACTCTTTCACCGCCGCAGCCACTGGCTTGGCGTTGATCAGGTCTTGCGGCATCAGGCCTTCGCTTTCAGCCATCGACAGACGCTCTTTGACCGCACGCTCAACACGTACCAGGCCAACGCGGAACTGGTTCTCGGCCATTTCGCCTACGCAGCGAACACGACGGTTACCCAGGTGGTCGATGTCATCGACGATGCCTTTACCGTTACGGATGTCGACCAGAGTCTTCAGAACCGCGACGATGTCTTCTTTGCACAACACGCCCGAACCTTCGATCTCGGTACGACCGATACGACGGTTGAACTTCATCCGGCCGACCGCAGACAGGTCATAGCGCTCAGGGCTGAAGAACAGGTTGTTGAACAGAGTCTCGGCAGCGTCTTTGGTTGGCGGCTCGCCTGGACGCATCATGCGATAGATCTCGACCAGCGCTTCCAATTGGTTGCTGGTGGAGTCGATCTTCAGGGTGTCGGAGACGAACGGACCGCAGTCGATATCGTTGGTGTACAGAGTTTCGATGCGGACAACCTGAGCCTTGGCGATTTTCGCCAGGATCTCGGTGTTCAGCTCGGTGTTGCACTCTGCCAGGATTTCGCCGGTTGCCGGATGCACGATGACCTTGGCGGTAGTGCGACCCAGGACGTAGTCCAGAGGCACTTGCAGCTCTTTGATCCCGGCTTTTTCCAGCTGGTTGATGTGGCGAGCGGTGATACGACGACCTTGCTCGACAATAACCTTGCCTTTGTCATCCAGGATATCCAGGACAGCAATTTCACCACGCAGGCGCTGAGGCACCAGTTCCAGGCTGAGGTTTTCACCTTGCACGTGGAAGACGTTGGTGGTGTAGAACGCGTCGAGCACTTCTTCAGTGGTATAGCCGAGCGCACGCAGCAGTACCGATGCAGGCAGCTTGCGACGACGGTCGATACGCACGAACACGCAGTCTTTCGGATCGAACTCGAAGTCCAACCACGAACCGCGGTAAGGAATGATGCGCGCGGAGTACAGCAGTTTGCCGGAGCTGTGCGTCTTGCCACGGTCGTGGTCGAAGAACACGCCCGGGGAACGGTGCAGCTGGGAAACGATTACACGCTCGGTACCGTTGATTACGAAGGTACCGTTCTCAGTCATCAGGGGGATTTCACCCATGTAGACTTCTTGCTCTTTGATGTCCTTGATCGCTTTGTTCGACGATTCTTTGTCGAAAATGATCAGGCGCACTTTTACCCGCAAAGGTACGGCATAAGTTACACCGCGCAATACGCATTCTTTGACATCAAATGCCGGTTCGCCCAGGCGATAACCGACGTACTCCAGCGCAGCATTGCCGGAGTAGCTGATGATCGGGAAAACGGATTTGAAGGCCGCATGCAGGCCCACGTCGCGGAACTGATCTTTAGTCGCTCCCGCTTGCAAGAATTCACGATACGAATCCAGCTGGATGGCCAGGAGGTACGGCACATCCATGACGTCCGGCAACTTGCTAAAGTCCTTGCGGATACGTTTTTTCTCAGTATATGAGTAAGCCATCAGCGTTCCCCAGCTTGGTCACCTGCTTGTTTGGCCCCTCCCGACGGGAGCAGCCAGAAAATCGTGCAAACCCCATGGTTTGCGCCACCGCATCGGGTGGTTACAACTCGTTATCAGCACCGACCCAGTCGGCTGCCAATAACGGAAAAAGGCCGGTGGCAAGAGCCACCAGCCATCAGCCTTTCGCTTAACGCTCGGGCTGGAGGAGCAAAGTCGATGCTTACTTCAGCTCGACTTTAGCGCCTGCTTCTTCCAGTACTGCTTTGGCTTTGTCAGCTGCGTCTTTGGCAACAGCTTCCAGAACCATGGCAGGAGCGCCGTCAACTACAGCCTTGGCTTCTTTCAGGCCCAGACCGGTCAGTTCACGTACAGCCTTGATCACGTTAACTTTCTTCTCGCCAGCTTCGGTCAGCATGACGTTGAATTCAGTTTGCTCTTCAACAACAGCGGCAGCAGCAGCTGGACCAGCCGATGCAGCAGCAGCGGTAACGCCGAATTTTTCTTCGAAAGCTTTGATCAGCTCAACAACTTCCATTACGGACATGTTGCCAACTGCTTCAAGGATATCGTTCTGAGAGATAGACATGAATCTAATTCCTGATATTGGGGACGGCCTACGCGACCATCGAAATAAACAAAAAACGCGAGAAGGAGACGAGCCTTAGGCTGCGGCAGCTTCTTTTTGGTCGCGAACTGCCGCCAGAGTACGAGCCAACTTGCTGGTAGCGCCTTGAATCACGCTCATCAGCTGAGAAATAGCTTCGTTACGGGTCGGCAGGGTTGCCAGTACGTCGATCTGATTAGCTGCGAGGAACTTGCCCTCGAACGCAGCTGCCTTGATCTCGAACTTATCCTGACCTTTTGCGAACTCTTTGAAGATACGAGCAGCAGCGCCCGGATGTTCTTTGGAGAATGCAATCAAGGTAGGGCCGGTGAACACGTCGTTGAGAACACTGTATTCAGTGTCGGCAACGGCGCGCTTGAGCAGGGTGTTACGTACAACACGTACGTAAACGCCAGCTTCACGAGCCTCTTTACGGAGTCCGGTCATTGCGCCTACTGTTACGCCACGGGCATCAGCCACGACAGCGGACAGAGCGACTTTGGCAGCCTCGTTGACTTCAGCGACGATGGCCTTCTTGTCTTCGAGTTTAATTGCCACGGGTTTAACTCCTGCTTGTTACCGTTTCATCCAACCGGAGCCGGATGTCGTTTTGGTGTCTGATTCGGTAAGGAACCGGGAGCACCATCTGCGTAGGCTTGAGGTTTAAGACTTGCGTCGCCTACGGTCTTGGATAGCCCCCGCCAGGCAGGGACCCCAATCTTTCAATTGGCGCAATCGCTTACGCCAACCTGTGTCTTACGCGTCGAGCGAGCTTTGGTCGATGACCAGACCTGGGCCCATAGTGGTGCTCAGGGTAACGCGCTTGACGTAAATGCCTTTCGAGGAAGCTGGCTTGATACGCTTCAGATCAGCGATCAGGGCTTCAACGTTTTCCTTCAGCTTGACGGCGTCGAAGCCAATCTTGCCAACGGAAGTGTGGATGATGCCGTTTTTGTCGGTGCGATAACGAACCTGACCAGCCTTGGCGTTTTTAACCGCGGTAGCTACGTCTGGAGTTACGGTGCCGACTTTAGGGTTAGGCATCAGGCCACGTGGACCGAGGATCTGACCCAACTGACCTACAACGCGCATTGCATCCGGGGATGCGATAACTACGTCATAGTTCAGGTCGCCGCCTTTCATTTCGGCAGCCAGGTCGTCCATACCTACACGGTCAGCGCCGGCAGCCAGAGCGGCCTCAGCAGCTGGACCCTGGGTGAACACAGCAACGCGAACAGTCTTGCCAGTGCCGTGCGGCAGCACAGTAGCGCTACGAACGACCTGGTCGGATTTACGCGGGTCAACACCCAAGTTCACAGCAACGTCGAACGACTCGCTGAACTTGACAGTCGACAGCTCAGCCAGCAGAGCAGCAGCGTCTACAAAGTTGTAGGACTTGCCTGCTTCGATTTTGCCGGCGATAGCCTTTTGACGCTTGGTCAACTTAGCCATTACACACCCTCCACGTTAAGGCCCATGCTACGAGCAGAACCGGCGATGGTACGCACGGCTGCTTCCATATCAGCTGCAGTCAGATCCGCGTTTTTAACTTTCGCGATTTCTTCCAGCTGAGCACGAGTCACGGTGCCAACCTTAACGGTGTTCGGACGAGCGGAACCGCTAGTCAGACCAGCCGCCTTCTTCAGCAGAACCGAAGCAGGGGTGGATTTGGTTTCGAAAGTGAAGCTACGGTCGCTGTAGACAGTGATGATCACTGGAGTCGGCAGACCTGGCTCAATACCCTGAGTACGGGCGTTGAAAGCCTTGCAGAATTCCATGATGTTCACGCCGTGCTGACCCAGAGCAGGACCAACAGGTGGGCTTGGGTTAGCCTGAGCGGCCTTCACTTGCAGCTTGATGTAAGCGGTAATCTTCTTGGCCATGAGGCACTCCAATTACGGGTTCGAACGCCTCGAAAGGCTCCCCGGTTACTTGCGCGTTTATCCCAGTGACGACAAAACCCCACAGCCTAGGGCTGC
This sequence comes from Pseudomonas sp. BF-RE-21, assembly GCF_019947305.1. Taxonomy (NCBI): domain Bacteria; kingdom Pseudomonadati; phylum Pseudomonadota; class Gammaproteobacteria; order Pseudomonadales; family Pseudomonadaceae; genus Pseudomonas; species Pseudomonas sp. BF-RE-21. Next base: position 54,698 of record NZ_JAGYGF010000038.1, read on the forward strand.
GGGGTTGGGATGCTTGTTCAGCTAGACTTTTTCGACCTGGCTGAACTCTAGCTCTACCGGAGTAGAGCGACCGAAAATAAGCACTGCCACTTGGATCCGGCTCTTTTCGTAGTTAACTTCTTCAACCGTGCCGGTAAAGTCGGCAAACGGCCCGTCGTTGACACGTACCGACTCACCAGGCTCGAACAACGTCTTCGGCTTAGGCTTATCGCTACCATCAGCGACACGACGCAGAATCGCTTCTGCCTCTTTGTCTGTGATTGGTGCAGGCTTATCAGCGGTACCGCCGATGAAACCCATCACCCGAGGAGTATCCTTGACCAAGTGCCAAGTACCCTCGTTCATGTCCATCTGAACCAGCACATAACCTGGGAAGAACTTACGCTCGCTTTTGCGCTTCTGGCCATTACGCATTTCAACCACTTCTTCAGTGGGAACCAGAATTTCGCCAAAGCCATCTTCCATGCCAGCCAGCTTTACGCGCTCTACTAACGAGCGCATGACATGCTTCTCGTAACCGGAGTAAGCATGCACAACGTACCAACGCTTAGCCACGGGACACCCTTAGCCGACAATCAAGGAAACAAGCCAGCCGAGCAGGGAATCAAGACCCCACAACAGCAACGCCATAACCAACACAACAGCGACAACGATCAACGTGGTCTGCGTGGTTTCTTGGCGAGTTGGCCATACGACTTTACGAATCTCGGTGCGAGCTTCCTTAACCAGTACAAAGAAAGACTTGCCCTTGACTGTTTGCAGACCTACGAAGGCAGCCACAGCAGCGATGACAAGCAATGCAAGTACGCGGTACAGGATCGGCGAAGCAGAGTAATACTGATTACCAACAACGCCAACAACCACCAAAGCGACTACTACTAGCCACTTGAGCAGATCGAAGCGAGAGCCTTGAGCTTCAGCTTTAGGAGTCATCTATGAAGATCCTGTGAAAAGAAAGCCAGACACACCAGGTGAATCTGGCAGGTCAGGAGGGAATCGAACCCCCAACCTACGGTTTTGGAGACCGTCGCTCTGCCAATTGAGCTACTGACCTAAAACAAAATCAGGCCGACCATTATGCCGACCCGAAAAAGACATTACAACACCTTACTCGACAGCCTCGCCCCTAAGACCAAAGCCACCCGCGCAACCAGCCAACAAAAAACAACAAGGCCTGATCGCAACCCTTAAAACAAAGGCAGATATTTTCATATCTGCCTTGTTATATGGAGCTCTTGAGCGGATTTGAACCGCTGACCTCACCCTTACCAAGGGTGTGCTCTACCAACTGAGCTACAAGAGCGTAACACTTTGCAGGACCTGCAAACTTGGAGCGGGTAGCGGGAATCGAACCCGCATCATCAGCTTGGAAGGCTGAGGTTCTACCACTAAACTATACCCGCGAGGCTTGCAGCTCTCGCTAAAAATGGTGGAGGGGGAAGGATTCGAACCTTCGAAGTCGTAGACGTCAGATTTACAGTCTGATCCCTTTGGCCGCTCGGGAACCCCTCCTAAGCGAGCCGGCATTCTATATCATGCCAGCCTTCTGTCAAGCATTTTCTCATTAAAAACCTGAGGTTAGCTGCGTTGACATCGCTTCGTTGTGTTTGCCGTTAAAGGCGTTCACTGCGAAGCGGGCGCCATTCTATTCAAACTATTCAGCGGGTGCAACCCCCTCGCACGGCATTATTTTATGTTTTAACTCATTGAATTCTCTAGAAAGGTTTTGCAGCTGAACCTCACCCAGCCAACGCCGGCTTTCAGGGGCGATCCGAACCCAATAACCCGCGAATTCAAGATGATCCTTTGGCAGGAGCTGATACTTGATTTCCATGCCATTCAAGCGCCGCTCAACTGCCTGAACCGCTTCTTGACGAACAAAACCACCCAAGTACAAACAGCTATTGTCCGGCAGAGCGGCCTTCCCCTTATCAAGGACCGGATCAGCCGCCTCGCTCAACAAGCGAATATCCTGCTGCCCTCCCCTATACAAACTCAGAGGAGTGACATCCTTCGCGCGCAGAGGAGCCTCTTGTTGGTGCCAGATGTAATAAAACACATTCAAAACAAGCAGCAGCAGAAACAACCAACGCATAAGAACCTCAGGACAAAGGACATGCCATAGCCAAACCCACAAATACCAGGTCCGGAACCACTCTAGCCTCTGGCACAATCTCAGAAACCAACCCGGCATCCCCACCGGTCAGAAACACGGAGAAATCCGCCCCCCAGTAGCTACGCGCAAGCTCCAGCTGGGTCAGAACAAAGCCTCTAAGCATCAACGAGCACCCCCGCTCAACCGCTTCGACGGTTGTGCGACCTGGAACGAGACTCTCCATGGCGCGCTCAGCTGCCAGATCCCCATAACGAATTTTACGGGTATGGGTGCGCAATTGATTTCGCATCAATGGCATTCCCGGACAAATAAACCCCCCTAGATGCTCTCCATCACCGGCAACGAAATCCGCAGTGACAGCAGTACCAAAATCAAGCACCAGGCATGCACCCGACGCTAATTGGAACCCCCCAAGCATCGCCAGCCAGCGGTCGAGCCCCAGGCGTTCGAACTCTTCATAGCCATTGCGAACCCCCGACATTTCGCGAGCGGGCGCAGCGCAAACTACTGACACTCCAAAAGTATCGGTCAGCAGAGTTATCAATGCACCGGTCTCTTCTGCCGTTCGGACACTGACCAATCGGCAAAACTTGAGGGCGAGCCCCTTGAGCGCGCTCAAGCTCTCCAGCAATGCAAGATTGGAGTCGACGACGCCCTCGCCAACCGTCTGGCGAGCATCAGCTTCAAGCACTCGCCACTTGATAAAACTGTTTCCGCAGTCGAGCTCAAGAATCATCACGCAACCTCAAGCTGAGCTCACCACCACTAAAGACTTTTTCCACACCACCCACCTTCAAGCGCAGAGCACCCTGACTATCAATACCCAGTACCTCGCCATCTATATGGTTAACTCCGGCGATCAACGACACCGCCCGACCCTGCCACAGATGATTCTGCTCCCACTCAGCCTGGATAGCGGAAAATCCGCCGACTTGATGTCGACTCAAATATACCTGGAGCATCTGCCCCAACTGCGCGACCAAGTGATTGCGATCGAATGTCCGCCCCGACTCGAGCCGCAAGGACGTCCACTGCTGATCAACCTCTTCGGTCATCTGCATGTTCACATTGATCCCGACACCCAGAACCACATGACACACATCAGCAGGATCGCCTACCAACTCAAGCAGTATCCCCGCGAGCTTTTTTTGACCAACCAGAACATCATTGGGCCACTTCAAGCCTGCATCTGATACGCCCAGCGCTCGCAAGGTTTGCAAGACAGCAAGCCCAACAACAAGACTCAAGCCTTCCAACTGGCGCATGCCACCTTCAATACGCAGCACCAGACTGTAATAGATATTTTCCGCGAAAGGACTCGCCCACTTACGCCCGCGGCGCCCACGGCCAGACGTCTGCCGCTCGGCAAGCACAAGAAATGGCGCTACCTGACCGCGCTCTATTGCACGCAGCGCCTCGGCGTTAGTGGAGTCAATTGAATCGAAAACCAGAATGGGCCAATTACAAGAAGGCGCCTGCTCTGCTATTGCGACAGAGTCGAGCAGTGTCAACGGCGAGGCCAATTGATAACCACGCCCCCGCACCTTGTGAATGGACAAGCCAAGCTCAGCCTCGAGCAGCTGAAGCTGCTTCCACACAGCACTGCGACTGACACCTAAAGCGGTGCCCAGGGCCTGGCCTGAATGGAATCGGCCATCCTTAAGAAGCTTTAACAACGTCAGCATGCAAGTCCCGCCTCACAATGAGGCCCGCATGATAGCCATGCCTTGAGCCGTTGCATAGAAACCGTACTGGGCAGATTTTCTTGCGGACAAAACAAAACCCCAACTGCTTTCGCAATTGGGGTTTCGGAATTTAATCTTGACGATGACCTACTCTCACATGGGGAAACCCCACACTACCATCGGCGATGCATCGTTTCACTGCTGAGTTCGGGATGGGATCAGGTGGTTCCA
>NZ_JAGYGF010000039.1:0-57819 GCF_019947305.1 Pseudomonas sp. BF-RE-21
ATCTAAGACCCATACCCCATTGCGCAGGTGCCCCATGAGCGACCAGCAAGAATTCCCCGAAGACCCGAGCGACTACGCCGACCCCGAAAACGCCCCGCACCACTCCACCGGCAAAGGCCTCGCCCTGCCCGGCCAGAACCTGCCGGACAAGGTCTACATCATCCCGATCCACAACCGCCCGTTCTTCCCGGCCCAAGTGCTGCCGGTGATCGTCAATGAAGAACCGTGGGCTGAAACGCTGGATCTGGTGAGCAAATCCGATCATCACTCCCTGGCCCTGTTCTACATGGACACGCCCCAGGAAGACCCGCGCCATTTCGACACCTCGGCCCTGCCGCTCTACGGCACGCTGGTCAAGGTGCACCACGCCAGTCGCGAAAACGGCAAACTGCAATTCGTCGCCCAGGGCCTGACCCGCGTACGCCTCAAGACCTGGCTCAAGCACCATCGCCCGCCGTACCTGGTGGAAGTCGAGTACCCGCACCAGCCCACCGAGCCGACCGACGAGGTCAAGGCCTACGGCATGGCGCTGATCAACGCGATCAAGGAACTGCTGCCGCTCAACCCGCTGTACAGCGAAGAGCTGAAAAACTACCTCAACCGCTTCAGCCCCAACGATCCGTCACCGCTGACCGACTTCGCCGCCGCCCTGACTTCGGCGACCGGCAGCGAGCTGCAAGAAGTGCTCGACTGCGTGCCGATGCTCAAGCGCATGGAAAAAGTCCTGCCGATGCTGCGCAAGGAAGTTGAAGTTGCGCGCCTGCAAAAAGAAATTTCCGCCGAAGTTAACCGCAAGATCGGCGAGCATCAGCGCGAGTTTTTCCTCAAAGAACAGTTAAAAGTCATCCAGCAAGAGCTGGGCCTGACCAAGGATGACCGCAGCGCCGACATCGAGCAGTTCGAACAGCGCCTGGTCGGCAAGGTGTTGTCGACGCAGGCGCAGAAACGTATCGAAGAGGAAATGAACAAGCTGTCGATCCTCGAGACCGGTTCACCGGAGTACGCGGTCACGCGCAACTACCTCGACTGGGCCACCTCGGTGCCGTGGGGCGTGTATGGCGAGGACAAACTCGACCTCAAGCACGCACGCAAGGTGCTGGACAAGCACCACGCCGGCCTCGACGACATCAAGGACCGCATCCTCGAATTCCTCGCCGTGGGTGCCTACAAAGGTGAGATCAGCGGTTCCATCGTGCTGCTGGTCGGTCCGCCGGGCGTGGGTAAAACCAGCGTCGGCAAATCCATCGCCGAATCCCTTGGCCGACCGTTCTATCGTTTCAGCCTCGGCGGCATGCGCGACGAAGCCGAGATCAAGGGCCACCGCCGCACCTACATTGGTGCGATGCCGGGCAAACTCGTGCAAGCGTTGAAAGACGTCGAAGTGATGAACCCGGTGATCATGCTCGACGAAATCGACAAGATGGGCCAGAGCTACCAGGGCGATCCGGCCTCGGCGCTGCTGGAAACCCTCGACCCGGAACAGAACGTCGAATTCCTCGACCATTACCTGGACCTGCGTCTGGACCTGTCGAAAGTGCTGTTCGTCTGCACCGCCAACACCCTCGATTCAATCCCCGGCCCGTTGCTGGACCGGATGGAAGTGATTCGCCTGTCGGGTTACATCACCGAAGAAAAAATCGCCATCGCCAAACGTCATCTGTGGCCCAAGCAGCTTGAGAAGGCGGGCGTGTCGAAAGGCAGCCTGAGCATCAGCGACACCGCGTTGAAGGCGCTGATCGACGGTTACGCCCGTGAAGCCGGGGTGCGGCAGTTGGAAAAACAACTGGGCAAACTGGTGCGCAAGGCGGTGATGAAGTTGATCGATGAGCCAAAAGCGGTGATCAAGCTCGGCCCGAAAGACCTCGAAGCCTCACTCGGCCACCCGGTGTTCCGCAACGAGCAAGTGCTGTCCGGTACCGGCGTGATCACTGGGCTGGCCTGGACCAGCATGGGCGGCGCGACACTGCCGATTGAAGCGACGCGGATTCACACGCTCAACCGTGGTTTCAAACTCACCGGGCAATTGGGTGACGTGATGAAGGAGTCGGCGGAAATTGCCTACAGCTACGTCAGCTCGAATCTGAAGTCGTTTGGCGGCGATCCGAAGTTCTTCGACGAGGCTTTCGTGCACCTGCACGTGCCAGAAGGCGCCACCCCGAAAGACGGCCCGAGCGCCGGCGTGACCATGGCCAGCGCCCTGCTCTCGCTGGCACGCAATCAGCCGCCAAAAAAAGGCGTGGCCATGACCGGCGAACTGACGCTGACCGGGCATGTTTTGCCGATTGGCGGAGTTCGCGAGAAGGTGATTGCGGCGCGGCGGCAGAAGATTTTTGAATTGATTCTGCCGGAGCCGAATCGCGGGAGTTTTGATGAATTGCCGGATTATCTGAAGGAAGGGATTACCGTGCATTTTGCCAAGCGCTTTGCGGATGTGGCGAAGGTGTTGTTTTAATTCATCGCCTCACGGCACAACGACCACCTGTCGGAGCTGACACTTCTGACAGGTGGATTCATTTCCCTGCCCTGATAAAACGGTTGCTCATATCCTCATTAAAGTGAGAGCAATCATGGAAGAAAAAACGCAATTAGCCCCTCCGACTATCTTGAGTCCTAAAGAGGGGGATAAGGTTGAAAAACTGGTAATAGAAGGATTAGGAGAACCGTTCGCCTCTATTGAACTGAACTTCTGTTTTTGGGCTGAAAACCATTGGAAACCCATGGCCGACGCGAATAAGAACGGGACGTGGAGTTTTACACCCGAAGGGCCAGAGCTTGAAGCCCCCGGGCGTAAATGGATTCGTGTAAGGCAACGACGGAATTGGCCAGAAGAAACATCCGAACCAACCGAAAAAGTAAATTACCAAAAAGTGCTTGATCGACCAAGAATAACCAAACCTCTTAAGGGAGAGTCACTTCCTCTGATCGAGCAAACTATCCAAGGACATGGACATCCCTTCACCACTCGGGTCGAAATTGAACTGGTCAAGATAAGTCCATTACCCACCGGCACGTACAAAACCAGCACTAATCCCGATGGCGGTGGCTTTTGGACGACAAAACCCAACTGGGCGCTAACCTCTGGTTCCTATGCATTGAAGGCCAGACAAATATATGAGAGGCACGATATAACATATGAATCGAACTGGACTAACGACTTGCCCATCGTCATAAAGTGACTCTACTGTTGCTCCGTAAAAAAGCAGACAAGTGCATAGCGTATATAGCTGAAAATCTGCGGCAGAAGATCTTTGAATTGATTCTGCCAAAGCACGATATCGGCAGTTTCGGCGAGTTACCGGAAGGAAGGGGGGTTACCGTGCATTTCGCCAAGCGCTTTGCGGATGTGGCGAAGGTGTTGTTCTGATAATCATGTAGCGCCTGCAAGATCGCCATCGCCGGCAAGCCGGCTCCTACAAAGTATGGGTGTCAGCCACAAAAAATGTGAGCGGCACAAATCCCCTGTAGGAGCCGGCTTGCCGGCGATGGCGCCTGCACGGCCAACATCACTCCCCAGGCCGTCACAATTTGTCTCATCTTCAGTTATGCTCGCCGTTCGTCGTGAATGCCGGAGCCACTGACCTCATGTCCCCCACCCGCCTGTTTGTCCCCCTCGCCCTCGTCTTGCTGGCCGCGTGCGCCACGCAACCGAAACAGAACGTGACCGTGGAAAAACAAAGCGAATGCCCCGTGCAACTGCACAACGGGCAAAACCTGATCCTGACCCTGCCGAGCAACCCGACCACGGGCTATCGCTGGGCAATCCAGGATTCGGCCGGTGGCGTGTTGCGCGCGTTAGGGCCAGAGGTCTATCGAAATCCGGAAGATGCTGGGGTCGTCGGCGCTGCCGGTGTTTCTACCTGGCGTTTCCAGGCATTCGCACACGGTGACGGACGCTTGCGCCTGACCTCGCAACAACCCTGGGCGCCGGAAGTGCCGGCGGTGGAAACCTTCGACTGCGCGATCTCGGTTAACTGATCATGGGCTGGCTGATTCTGGCGCTGATGGGCGCGGTGACCTTTCTTTACGGCCTGAGCGTGCACGCCGCGCTGCTCTGCCTGCTGGTCAAACCGTTGCCCGTGCTGGCCTTGCTCGGCTGGCTGCACGATGCGCCGCCCAGCGAATATCGACGCTGGATCAGCCTGGGCTTGATCTTTTCCCTGCTCGGCGATGTCTTGCTCGCGTGGCCGGGGGATTTGTTTGTGTTCGGCCTCGGGGCGTTTTTGGTCGCGCACCTTGCCTATCTGAAAGCTTATTTGAGTGATTGCCGGCGGTTGGCGGTGCTGCCGTTGATCCTCGCGCTGGGCGTCGGCGCGGTGCTGTTGGGGATTTTGATTGCCAATGGTTTGGGCCCCCTGCTGATCCCGGTGATCGTCTACGGCCTGGCCATCAGCGCCATGCTTTGGCGGGCACTGGCTCGCCTGGGCACCGATGTACCGAAGCGCTCTGCGCTGCTGGCGGCGGGCGGCGCGCTGGCGTTTGTGTTTTCGGACAGCGTAATTGGCATCAACCGGTTTGTTGCGCCATTCGATGCCGCGCCTTATGTGATCATCCTCAGCTATTGGTTGGGGCAGTGGGGTATCACCGCCTCGGCGTTCGGTCCGAAACCGCGCTGAATTCATCGCGAGCAGGCTCACTCCCACAGGTACAGCGCAATCCCTGTAGGAGCGAGCCTGCTCGCGAAGCAATGTCCCTGAACACGAATATCTAAAAGCCTGCCCACCGCTTTATCAGACAACCCGCGCATCCCCGCGCCAAGTTGGCTAAAATGCCGGCCTTTTCCACATACCCCGCTGGAACCGCCGTGAGCAAAGAACCCGATCGCCTTTTCGCCCAGCCTTTGGCCCAGGTGCCCGACTTCGCCTTTAACGAGGACGTGGTGCGGGTGTTCCCGGACATGATCAAGCGCTCGGTGCCAGGTTATCCGACCATTGTCGAAAACCTCGGCGTGCTCGCCGCGCAATTCGCTCAGCCCAACAGCGTGCTCTACGACCTCGGCTCGTCCCTCGGTGCCGTGACCCAGGCGTTGCGCCGTCACGTGCGCACCGATGGCTGCCGCGTCATCGCTGTGGATAACTCGGCGGCGATGGTCGAACGCTGCCGCGAATACCTCAACGGTCAGGATTCGATGTTCCAGGAGTTGCTGCCGGTGGAAGTGATCGAAGGCGACATCCTCGCCCTCGACTTTCAGCCAGCCTCCGTGGTGGCGCTGAACTTCACACTGCAATTCATTGCCCCCGAGCAGCGCACCGCGTTGCTGAGTCGCATCCGTCAATCGCTGCTGCCTGGCGGTGCGTTGATCCTCTCGGAAAAGCTGCGCTTCAACGACCCCGAAGAACATGCGCTGCTCACCGACCTGCACGTCGCGTTCAAACGCGCCAACGGCTACAGCGAACTGGAAATCGCCCAGAAGCGCAGCGCCATCGAAAACGTCATGAAGCCCGACAGCCTCGAAGAACACCGCGAGCGCCTGCTCGCCGCCGGGTTCTCGAAAGTCGTGCCGTGGTTCCAGTGTCTTAACTTTGCCTCGTTGATTGCCTTGCCATGATTGATCTGTCCCCCCTCGCCCGCCGTCTGGCCGGTACACCGCTGGCCGAATGGGCCAACACCCTGCAAGCGCAACTCGACAAGAAAATGGAAAAGGGTCATGGCGACCTCGAGCGCTGGCAGAGTGCGCTGGACGCCTTGCCAAAAATCCAGCCGAGTGAAGTCGACCTGCTGAATGGCCTGACCCTGGACACCGATTGCGACGCTGAGACCCGCGCGCAAATGCGTACCGCATTGATGGGGTTGTCGCCGTGGCGCAAAGGCCCATTTGATTTGTTCGGCGTGCACGTCGACACCGAATGGCGTTCGGACTGGAAATGGTCGCGCGTCGCGCCGCATCTGGACCTGAAGGGCAAACGCATCCTCGATGTCGGCTGCGGCAATGGTTACTACATGTGGCGCATGCTCGGTGCCGGCGCGGACAGCGTGATCGGCGTTGACCCGAACTGGCTGTTCTTCTGTCAGTTCCAGGCGGTTCAGCGCTATTTGTCCGAGCCGAATGCCTGGCACCTGCCGTTTCCTTTTGAAGACCTGCCAGCGGAACTCGAAGGCTTCGATACAGTGTTTTCCATGGGCGTGTTCTACCACCGCCGCTCGCCGATCGAGCATCTGTTGGCGCTGAAGGATTGCCTGGTCAAGGGCGGCGAACTGGTGCTGGAGACGCTGGTGATCGAAGGTGATCAACAGCAGGTGCTGGTGCCGGAAGATCGTTATGCGCAGATGCGTAACGTGTGGTTCTTGCCGTCGGTGCCGGCGCTGATGCTCTGGTTGCGGCGTGCCGGTTTCACGGACGTGAAGTGCGTGGATGTCAGCGTGACGACCGTCGAGGAACAGCGCGGGACGGAGTGGATGAAGTATCAGTCGTTGAGTGATTTCCTCGATCCGGAAGACCACAGCAAGACGATTGAAGGGCTGCCGGCGCCGATGCGCGCGGTGATTGTCGCCCGTAAGTAAAAGCTTCGCGGGCAAGCCTCGCTCCTACAGGTTATGCGTCGGTCGCGGAATTGGCGTACGACACAACCCCGTAGGAGCGAGGCTTGCCCGCGAAGGCTGCTTCATTGTCGCCTCTAGTCTGCGGGCTTGGCGCGCCGGGCCTTGAAGAATTCGCTGAGCACCGCCCCGCATTCCTCGGCCAACACTCCACCTTCATACAGCACCCGGTGATTCAAAAAGCCCTGGGTAAAGAACTGCCCCTGACTCTGCACAATCCCCGCCTTGGGCTCCAGCGCGCCGTACACCACCCGCGCAATGCGCGAATGCACGATCAGCCCAGCGCACATGCTGCACGGCTCAAGCGTCACGTACAGCGTACTGCCGGGTAAACGATAATTGCTGGCGGCCAGTGCCGCTGCGCGGATAGCGACCATCTCCGCATGCGCGCTCGGGTCGTTGCCGCTGATCGGGCAATTGAAGCCACGGCCGATGATTTCACCGTCCTGCACCAACACCGCGCCCACCGGCACTTCACCCAGCGCAGCGCCTTGTGCGGCCAGCGCCAGCGCTTCGCGCATGAAGTCACGATCACGGCTGCGGTCGATGATTGCGGCGGGACGAATCTGACGCATCACGCCACCTCGATCGCGGCCATCAGGCCGGTTTCCATGTGGTCGATCACATGGCAATGGAACATCCACACCCCAGGGTTATCCGCCACCAGCGCCACTTGCGCCCGCTCGTTCTTGCCCAGCAAATAGGTGTCGGTGAAATACGGGATGACCTTATGCCGGTTCGAGGCAATGACCTTGAAGCTCATGCCATGCAGGTGAATCGGGTGCTGGTACTGAGTCATGTTCTTCAATTCGAAAATGTAGCTTTTGCCCTTCTCGAGCTTGGCAATCGGGCGATCGGCGCAGGTCTTGTCGGTGATGTCCCAGGCCTTGCCGTTGATCTGCCACAGGCTCGGCGGCCGGCCGTTGTCGACGTTCACCGAAACCGAGCCGACCCATTCGAAATTGAAGTTGAGTTTCTCGGCATTGGCCAGGTCCGGCTCGGCCACCGGGTTGGCGGGCAGCGCGGGCGGCCACTCGGTTGGGGCATCGGTGTTCGCCACAGAGCGGAACGTGCCCAAACGTACCGGGCCGTTGCGCAGGGATAATTCTTCACCGGCCGCAGGTGCCTTGATTGCCAGGCAAATGCGCATGCCTGGCCCGAGCCAGTATTCCTTGCCCAATGGACGCGGCTCGACGGGATTGCCGTCCAACGCGTAGATCTGCGCCTCGACACCGGGAATGTTGAGGCGATAGGTCAAGGTGTTATCGAGATTGAGCAGGCGCACGCGGGTGATCTGCCCGGCCGGCAAATCGATGACCGCTTGCGGCACACCGTTGATCGTCGCCAGACGCCCCGCCGTGCCGCCCCGGGCTGCTTCCCGGGGAATGCTGAACTCGACGAAATTGCCCACCTCGTCGACATGCCAGCTCTTGAGGCTCAAAGTTTTCTCGTACTTGAAACCGGTCGGCTCGCGCTCTTCGACAATCAGCGGTCCCACCAGACCACGGCCCAGTTCTTCGCTGCTGTTCACATGCGGGTGATACCAATAGCTGCCGGCATCGGGCACGCGGAATTTGTAGTCGAAGTATTCGCCCGGCAGCACCGGCAACTGCGAAACGTAGGGCACGCCATCCATTTCCAGCGGCAGGCGGATGCCGTGCCAGTGAATGGTGGTCGCCACCGGCAGGTGATTGATGAAACGCACCCGCAGCCATTCGCCCTGACGCACGCGCAACTCGGTGCCCGGCGCCGACGGGCCGAACGCCCAGGCTTGGGTCTTGTGCCCGGCCACCAGCTCGACGTCCAGCGGCGCCGCAATCAGCTCATAGTCGTGGCCCGCATCGGCGTCGGCCATCTTGCCCAGCCAGTAACGCGACGCGCCCCCCGCACCGACGCCAACGACAACAAGACCGGCCAGGCCACCGAGAATTTGGCGACGGGTAAAGGACATGAACTCAACTACCTCACGTATCAGCGACAGATCCGGGGACCTGGAAAAGGCGAATACGATACACCTGCGGTTGAGAAACGGTAAGGGCGACCGAGAGACGCACATCATCTGTGGCGAAGGATCGGTTATGGCTGAAGGCCAGTGATCAGGTGCACCACGCCGCCCTCCAGCATCATGACGCCTGGCACACCTGCCAGATTCAAAGCCTGTCGATTCATCCGCCCCACATCGCGCAATTCCACCCGAACCCGGGTCAGCGCCACAGGCTGCTGCGACTTGAGGTTATCCACACCACCCAACGCAGCCACCACATTCGCTGCCAGGCCAGGCGCCGATGGCGCAGCCACCTTCGGTTCATCCACGATCAGATCCGGCGTCAAGGCTTTCCAGAACGCTCGCTGCATTTTCTCGAACATGTTCAGTTCTCCATAACCAGTGAAGTTTCGACCGTCGCGTCGCGATACAGCCTCAAGACCTCGCGTACTTGCCCGGCACTTTCCAGGCCCAGGATCTGTTGGGCGATGGCCTGGCAATCCACCAGGTCCACCGTGCGAACCGCCGCTTTGACCGCCGGAATCAACGGCACACTCACCGACAACTCATCCACGCCCAGCCCCAGCAAAAGCGGCGTGGCCAGGGTTTCGGAGGCCAGGGCGCCGCACACGCCCACCCACTTGCCGTGGCTATGGGCGGCTTTCACGGTGCTGGCGATCAATCGCAGCACCGCAGGATGAAAACTGTCAGCCTGACTGGCCAGCCGCGGATGATCGCGGTCCATGGCCAAGGTGTATTGGGTCAGGTCATTGGTGCCGATGGAGAAAAAATCCACTTCGGGCGCAAACAGATCAGCCATCAGCGCCGCTGCTGGCACCTCGATCATGATCCCCAGCTTCGGCAGTTCCGTGAGGCCCAGGGCCAGCGCCTCCTCTTCGAGCAGTTGACGAGCCACGCGCAACTCCGACAGCTGCGTCACCATCGGCAGCATGATGTGCAAACGCGTCAGTCCCGCACAGCTCAGGATTGCCTTGAATTGATCGCGCAACAGCTGCGGACGCTCCAGGCACAGACGAATCCCGCGCACGCCCAGAAAGGGGTTGGTTTCACTGTCCATCGGGACATAGGCCAAAGGCTTGTCACCGCCAACATCCAGCGTTCGCACCACCAGATTACGCGCAGGCCCGAGAGCTCGGGCGATGGCGCTGTAGGTGGAGGCCTGCTCGTCCTGGCTCGGCGCATGATGGCGATCCAGATATAGAAACTCCGAACGCAGCAAACCCACACCCGCGCCTCCCAGCGCCATGGCCTGTTCGGCTTCAGCCAGCGAAGCGATGTTGGCTGTCACCTCGACATGATGTCCGTCGCGAGTACAGGCAGCCAGCGACGCCTGCGCCAATTCATGGTGCTGACGTTGCTGCGCAAGCGCGCGCCTGGCTTGAAGTTCTTCAATGGCAGCCAGATCCGGGTCAAGCTGCAACTCCCCCTTATCGGCATCGAGCAACACCTGGGTACCGTTGACCAGCGCCAGCACTTGCACCGGTAACCCACAGATCGCCGGCAAACCAAACGCCCGCGCCAGGATCGCGACATGGCTGGTGGCGCCACCGCCGACCGTGGCAAAACCCAGCACCTTACGGGTATCGAGCCCGGCGGTCTGGGACGGTGTCAGTTGTTCAGCAATCAGAATGGCGCCTTCAGGCAACTCCAGCTCGCGGTCCCGCACGCCGAGTAGCAACTTGAGCACTCTCTGACTGACATCGGCCAGGTCTGCCGCTCGTTCGGCCAGCAGCGCATTGCCCAAGCCTTTGAATAAGGTTGCCGTCGACCCGGTGGCCGCACGCCAGGCGAATCCGGCGCTTTTGCCTTCGTCGATCAGCACATGAGCCACCTCTAACAAACCCGGGTCTTCGAGCAGTTCCTGATGCGCCCTGAAGATCTCTGCCTGAGCATCGCCCGTGGCGTTATCACGCATCTGCTGCAACGCTGAAATTGCCTCGGTCAACGCTGCGGACAGATGATCGCGCTCAACCCGCGAACTCTCACCCCATTCGCTGACATCAAGGACCTGCTCGGCGATCTGTACCACTTGGCCAAATGCCGAACCCGCCGAAGCACATACCCCACGCAGCACCTTGGGTGATGATGCCTCCAGGGGCTGCGGGGCAACATCCGCCGTCACGGGCACGGTCTCGCCGCATCCGGCGGTCAGCAGCTCGGCCAGTGCCTTGATCGCCTCCTCAGCATCCGGGCCGACCGCACTGACTTGCACAACATCATCGTGAACGGTCTGCAATGCCATGATCGCCACCAGGGATTTCGCATTCGCACTCTCCTGCTGTTTATGCAGGTGAATGCTTGCCGAGAAACCTTTCGCCGCTTGGGCGAACACCGCCGCAGGACGGGCGTGCAAGCCGTTCGGGTTGGGCAACGTCACCGGTTTGGAGAACAGCGTCTCGCCCTCTTTAGCCACAGACTCATCCATTGTCAGCTCGACAGAATTCAAACCCAGCAACGGCTGACCACTGTCTACCCACCCGGTTTCCGCCGTCAGCCAAGTGAACGGTTCACCGCTGACCACCAGCATTAAGGTCAGCAGGCTGCGTGCATTCAACGCAACAAAATCAGCATCGAACTCAATCAGCGACTGCCCGACGGCAACCTGCTGCCCTTCCTCCACCAACCGCGTGAACCCCTTTCCTGCAAGGTTCACCGTGTCGAGCCCAATGTGCATCAACACCTGCACGCCATTTTCATCGGTGATGCTGACCGCATGCCCACTGGCCTGCACATTGCTGACAACCCCTGCCAGCGGCGCGCACAACGTTGTTGACGTCGGATCGATGCATAGCCCATCGCCGATGATCCGGCTGGAAAAAACTCGATCGGGCACAAGGTCCAAGGGCATCAATACGCCGGACAGGGGTGCGTGAAGCTGCAATTGTTGGGGTGTGGCCATGACTTCACCTGCTGTTCTGTTCTTTGAAGTGCCGATGGAGCGCGACGCTCCGACAGCATCGCTTATTTCCACCAGTACTCGACCTGCAATCCGACGTTCGCACCGTGTCGCGCCGTGCCGAAGGCTCCGGTGTCGGACAACGCTGAACCCGCTGCCAGTTCATTGGCCGCACGCTTGGCCGCCTCGTTCCAGCTGGCATAGGTGTAATACAAGCGCACTTCGGGCCGCGCCCAGAATTCAGGCCCCTTGGGCGACCAGGTCGGGGCAAAGGTGAACTTGCTCAGCTTGCGCGTGCCACCTGTAGCTTCGACCTGATCGTGACCCAGCTCGGTCACCAGTTTGAACTGCTCGGTAATCGCGTAGGCCGGCCGAACGCCCAGGGAAATCCAGTTCTGGTCTGATCCGTCGGGGCGAATATCCTTCTGGTAAACCGCTTCGACCTGCCCGCCAAACCGGGGCGTCACCTGCCAGTCGAAGAACTCCACCACCCGGTAGCTTTTATTGCTGTCATCCAGTTTCACGTTACCGGTATAGCCCAACCCGGTGCCCGGCCCTTCACCGTACTGAAACGCGAGTTTGTTCTTGCCACCCAGAAATCCTTTTTGCACATGCTGGGTGGTAATCGCCCAGCCACGATGAGCGTCGCGGCTGTCGGGTTTGTCGATGTAGCTCAGGCCAAACTCCAGCTCACCGCCGGGGTTAGTGTTGAAACCGGCAACGTTGAAATCGTGACGATTGATGTAATCCTTCTGGTACAGGTTGTCCTTGCGCGAAAAGGCGTAGCTGTATTTCAGATCTCCGATCAGCACGTCCTCGATGCCGCCGCCAGTGGCGCTCTGGTTCCAGTAGTAGAAGTCGGAAATGTGGATGTCGTTCCGTTTGTAATAGCGGCGACCGGCCCACAGCGAACCGCCGTTGAGGCCAGGCATGTTCGACCATTGCGCGTACAGCTGCGGCAAGCGCACCGAGCCGTTGTCGCCATTGAACGTCAGGTCCTTGTCGTACTGGTTATACAGTGAGGCCATGCCATCGACACTTAGCACCGAACCGTCATCCAGCGTGTACAAGTCCTGACGAAGTTCCAGTTCCCCATACTGCTCGCACTCGTTACCGAGGCGGTATTTGGTCTGTGCTCCGGGCAGTTGGAAACACTGTTGTTTACCACTGTTGACCGACGTACCGACGCCGCTGCGCAGGTAACCGCCGAACTCCAGCGCATGGGCCGTCAGTGGCAACGCCAGGCAAATGCCAGCGGCTGCAAGGCCGCGATTTATTGTTGTTTTCAAGAAACACTCCATTATTTTTATTGTGTGCAGCAGCAAAATCGGCGCGCAAAACTCCCCCGCGCAGCGTTCTGCGTGTTTTTGAAACGATGTTTTTTGTGAGGGGTCAGTGGTCAGTCAAGTGCAAGACAAACGACTCATACGGTCGTAAAAACACCTGTCGATTTCGCGGCGGACAGTCCGCATAGTTGCTGATGACCAAGCGCTGGCTCATGAGTTCAGCGATCACTGCATCCGGCAATTCAACTTCGCAAGGCGTCCCGTAAAAGTTGTTCAATACCAGCAACCGTTCGCCGCTTCCTTCCCGTACATAAGCCCAAACTTGCGCGTGCTCAGGCAACAGCTGACGGTAAACACCGTCGGATATCAGCACTTCGGTACGCCGCAAATTGATCAACTGGCGGTAGTGATGCAGCACTGAATTCGGGTCGTCGAGTTGAGTGGCGACGTTGATCTGCGCCGAGTTGGCCGGTACGCCGATCCAGGGTTGCGCCGTGCTGAAACCAGCGTTCGGTCCGGTATTCCAATGCATCGGCGTACGGCCGTTGTCGCGGGACTTCTGCATGATCGCCGCCATGTTGTCGGCATCGCTCGCACCCGCCTCGCGCTTGAGCCGGAAGATGTTCAGGGTCTCGACGTCGCGGTATTGATCGATGTGATCGAAGCCCGGATTGGTCATACCCAGCTCTTCGCCCTGATACACAAATGGCGTGCCCTGGAGAAAATGCAGCGCGGTGCCGAGCATCTTCGCCGACACAACACGATGCTCGCCGTCATGACCAAACCGCGAGACCACCCGAGGTTGGTCGTGATTACACCAGAACAGCGCGTTCCAACCGCCGCCGGCCTGCATGCCGGTTTGCCAGTCGGAGAGGATGCGCTTGAGCTCGAGGAAGTCGAAATCGGCGCGAATCCACTTTTGCAGATTCGGGTAATCGACTTTCAGGTGATGGAAGTTGAAGGTCATCGACAGCTCTTTGGAGCCCGGCCGCGAATAACGAATACAGTGTTCGAGACTGGTAGACGACATCTCGCCGACATTGATCAGGTCATGGCCTTCGAACACTTCGCGGTGCATTTGCTGCAAGTATTCGTGAACATTCGGCCCGTCGGTATAGAAGCGTCGGCCGTCGGTATTGTCCTCGGGAAAGTCCGCCGGTTTCGAGATCAGGTTGATCACATCCAGCCGGAACCCGCCCACACCTTTATCCCGCCAGAATCTCATCATCTTGAAAACTTCGGCGCGCACCTTCGGGTTGTCCCAGTTCAGGTCGGCCTGAGTGTGATCGAACAGGTGCAGGAAATACTGGCCGGTCTGAGCCTCGTACTCCCATGCCGAACCACCAAACTTGGACTCCCAGTTATTGGGCTGATCGCGCCAGATGTAGAAGTCACGATACGGATTGTCGAGACTGCTGCGCGCCTGCTGGAACCAGGTGTGCTCGATCGAGGTGTGGTTGACCACGATATCGAGCATCAATTTGATCCCGCGCTTGCCGGCCTCGGCGATCAGCAATTCACAGTCGGCCATGGTGCCGTAGCTCGGATCGATGGCGTAGTAATCACTGATGTCGTAACCGTTGTCACGCTGGGGCGAACGCAGGAACGGCGTGATCCACAGGCAATCGACGCCCAGCCAGTGCAGGTAGTCGAGCTTGGCCACGACGCCGAGCAAATCACCCGTGGGATTGCCTGCGTGGCTGTAAAAACTCTTCGGGTAGATCTGGTAGATCACCGAACGTTGCCAGTCTTGCATGGCTGTATTCCTTCTTGAACTGCGATAGCGATCTATCAGGCGACCCGATACCCAGGCCGAACAATCTTCATGCTCAACCCACAGGTCAAAACAAACGGCACGACCATGGCGATGATCATCCCGATCACAAACATCGGGATGAACTGCGGAATGATCGAGATAAATCCGGGTAAACCGCCGACACCGATGGCCGAGGCCTGGACCTTGTTCATCGACAGGAAGATGCCCCCCAGCGCCGAGCCAATCAGTGCCGCGTAAAACGGAAACTTGTAGCGCAGGTTGACCCCGAACATCGCCGGTTCGGTGATGCCGAAATAGGCCGAAATCGCTGAGGTCGACGCCATGGACTTGTCCCGCGCATTACGGGTCATGTAGAACACCGCGAGCGCCGCGCTGCCTTGGGCGAGGTTGGACATGACGATCATCGGCCAGATGAAAGTACCGCCCTGGGTCGAGATCAGCTGCAAGTCGACCGCGAGAAACATGTGGTGCATGCCGGTGATCACCAAGGGGGCGTAAAGCAGGCCGAAGATCGCGCCGCCGACCATCGGCGCCAGATCAAACAAGGTGACCACACCTTCGGTGATGAGAATCCCCAGATGCCGGGTCACCGGGCCAATGACCGCCAGCGCCAGCACGCCGGTAACCACGATGGTGGTGATCGGCACCACCAGCAATTGCACCGCATTAGGCACTCTCGCCCGCAGCCATTTTTCGATGACGCTCATCACGTATGCCGCCAGCAGGATGGGCAGGATCTGCCCCTGATAACCGACCTTTTCGATCTGGAACAGACCGAGGATGTCGAAATACGGCAGGCTCTGGCCGTCGAGACCTGCGACTGCCTTGCCATAGTTCCAGGCATTGAGCAGATCGGGATGAACCAGCATCAGACCGAGCACGATGCCGAGGATTTCGCTGCCGCCAAACCGCTTGGCTGCTGACCAGCCCACTAGCGCAGGCAGGAACACGAACGAAGTGTTGGCCATCAGGTTGATCAGGCTCCAGAGCCCGTCAAGCTTGGGGTAAGCGTCCAGCAGGGTCTGGCCCTCGATGAACATGCCCTTGGCGCCGATCAGGTTATTGATGCCCATCAGCAGGCCCGCGATGATCAACGCCGGAAGGATCGGCATGAACACGTCGGAAAACACCCGCACCAGACGCTGCATGGCGTTTATCTTGTCGGCGCTTTTCTGTTTAACGTCGGCGATGGTTGACGCGGCAAGACCGGTTTGATGGCGCAGCTCTGCGTAAACCTTCTCCACCTCGCCAGGACCGATGACCACCTGGAACAGGCCGCCGGTAAAGAATGAGCCTTTGACCAGGTCAATCTGGTTCAGCGTGGTGCTGTTGACCCGGCTCGGGTCCTTGAGGGCAAGGCGCAGGCGTGTGACGCAATGCGCGGCTTGCTCGAGGTTGTCGCTGCCACCGAGGCTTTGCAGCAGCTCGCTGACGATGTTCGGATAGTCGTGGCTCATGCTTGTTTTTCCGCTGTGGTTTTTTGTTATTGGCAGCACGCCGAAGCGAAAAGTACTCGTCTGTACGAGTTAAATCAACAACTCGTACAGACGAGTTTGAATTTGTTGGCTTGTCACCCGACCGGCGGCGATTTTTCCCACCCTCTCAGACGATGAAAACCCAAACCCGCATGGACAAACCCCTACCCTGCCCTTAAGGTTCGAAACCTTGAGCACATTGCGGCACAGAGCCATCCCCATGAGTAAATACAACCAGATCTACAGCGATCTGCTTGCCAGCATCACGACCGAACGTCTGGAGCGCGGCGCCCGGTTGCCTTCCGAAACCGAATTGATGGACAGCTACCAGGCCAGTCGCGGCACCGTGCGCAAGGCCATCGAGCAATTACAGGAGCGCGGGTTCGCCCAGAAAGTCCACGGGAAAGGCACCTTTGTGTTGTCGACCGACCCGATCGAATTTCAGTTGGGCGGCATCGTCAGCTTTCAGGAAACCTATCCGCGACTGGGCAACAACGTCAGCACCGAAGTGGTCGAGTTCAGCCAGATCCCTCTCGAAGGTGCGCTGCTGGAACATATCAAGGCTGAAGAAGGCAGCCTGATCACGAGGATCAAACGCGTACGGCGGATCGATGGAAAACGAGTGATCCTCGACATCAACCATTTCGTCAGCGACGTGATCCCCGGACTATCGCGGGACATCGCCGAGCACTCGATCTACGCCTTCATCGAACAGACCTTGCAACTGCAAATCGCCTACGCCCAGCGAACCATCGAAGCCGTGCCCCGCAGCAAGGACGACCAGCAACACCTCGACCTCGACGGCCAGAGCCATGTGATCGTGGTCAGCAACCATACGTTTCTGCAGGACGGCCGGCAGTTCGAGTACACGGAATCACGGCACACCCTCGACAAATTCTACTTTTCGGATGTGGCACGGCGCTGACCCTACAGGTAATTGAATCGCGTTTGGGCATAACTATGTAGTGCACCTCCTGCATGGAAACGGGCAATCATCGCTGCCCATTTCTCAAGGAGCGAGAGCATGTCCACCGAACAAAACACCCCCGCATCAAGCAATGCCGCCGATCAGGAAACACTCAGACTCATCGCGCCGGTCGTGGTGACAGCCTGCCCCGGTTTGCAGGAGGAAGCCCATGCGGTCGCCAGTGAAATCCTGCAAAAACACGGCATCACCCACCTGGACCCGGATCAGGTCTGGTGGCATCGCTTCAACAATGTCTCGGCCAGCAGCACCAAGGTTTTTCTGGGTTGGGAACACGCGCCCAAACCCAGTGAATCTTTAACCCTGACGCAACTGGTGATCCATCGATACCGCGTGACCGACCAGGACGACGCCCTCGAACTGGACAGCAATGGCGGTTTTTACACGGCGGATGCGAACGCCAGTATTTACAACGAAACCAATGAAGTGCGGATGTACCCCAGGCAGGTGCTCGCGGACCTGTGGGAGAAAAACCTCAGTCAACGCTACCTGGATAAGCTGAATGCGTTCTGGGCCAGCCATTTTGATGACTACCGCACACTGGCCAAATGTAACTACCTCAGCAAAGCCGTGCAGGCGCGGCAAAGCGGGCAACTCGAAGAGGAGGATTTCCAGACCGTCATCAGGGCCGTCATCGGTGGCGCGTCCTGGCCGATCACCTTGGCTACCCTGAAAGCGCAAACCGCTACGCCTGCGGATCTTCGTGTTTGCGCGCTGGATGTCGCAGGGCATGTCGCCACCGATATTCTGCGCATTGTTAAGCCCAACGGTCGGCAAATCACCTACGTTCCCGGCGCCGCAGAACCCTTCCACGTGCACCCGACATTGACGGACATGCATTGGTGGATGCTGTTGCAGATGAACGAAGAACACCCCCGAACCGAATTCATGACCCATTTCCCGCTGTCGGTTCGCAAGGAGGTCCACGACAATATCACCCCGCTGATGAACCAACTGGTCGGCACCTGGGGCAAGTACGACCACCATTTGATCAATCAAAAAGACATCACCATCAGCGGTGACGTGTTCACCTGGCAGAGCCGGGCCGTCCAGCGCACGATGCTGGAAGAGGCTGACCTGACGCTGGTGAGCAATGGACAGATGCGTAAGCAGCTATGGCTGGGTTATCTCACCGCCGCACTGCACGTTTTCGGCCCGTTGGCGGTGCTTGGCTGGCCGATCGCATTGCCGGTGATCGGGGCCAGCATCGCGGCCATGGGTTTGAACATCGACAAAGCGGTGAATGGCAAAACAGCGGCAGAACGCAAGACCGGCATCATCGGCGCGGTGCTCGATGGCATCAATGTGCTGTTCAATCTCCCGCTGCTCAAAGAGGTCAGTGTGTTGGACGAAACCGGGGCTGCGGCTGAGGCGGCAGAAGCGGCCGAGATGGCGGACTTGAACAAGACGCTCGATCCCGAAGAAACCGTCGGCACGCAAGAACCGCAGGCGCCCGACGAATCGGAGGAAGTCACCCTGCAACCTGGAGAGTTGCCGGGCGTGCCCGATGAAACCGCGCAAGCGTTTGATGTACCGGAGCACTGGCAAAGCAATGAAATCCTCGAAAGCTACCCGATGGCCACCAGCGGAAAATTCCAGGGTGTCTACACACTCGATTCACAACCCTCCAACGCCATCCTGATAAACGAGCAGGCTTACTTCGTGCGTTTCGAAGCAGACGCCAATGGTGGCGGAACATGGGCGATCATTGATCCGCAGAACCCGAATGCCTTTACGGGGTCGATTCCCGTGCGCCTGAATGCCGAAGGTGAATGGGAGCTGGCGCCGAAGAGCGGGTTGAAGGGTGGCGGCAAAGGCCCCAGCAAACTTGTTCCCGGCCCCTCCCGGCCCGCTGCCCCATTGCCGCCCAAAGTGAATGATCACGCACACTTGACCCGATACGATGCCCCTAACGGTCGCTCGTTGAATTTCCTGGCGCTGGGAAAACAGGAAACCCATATAAAAGTCGTCAACATGCCTGGTGGGCAAATCAGAGGGGTCTCCCCCTACGAAGAGTATGTCGCCGGACGCCGCACGGCACTGGCCAGGGATGCAATCGCATTCCAGAAACCCAAGGACTTTTTCGCCTCGCTGCCTCCCCGACCGGTCCAGCCCGTGATCACTCCATCCACGACGGTCACCGAACTCATCGAGAAGGTATTCGACACAGCGCCGGGACTGGTGGTCGGTGAAAGTCAGGATCGCATTGCCAGCATGCGCTTCCTGATCGAAAACATGCCGACGCTGGCCAGGAAAGGCGTCAAGACGATCTACCTGCATCGTCTGCTCAACGACTTCAATCAAGTCGACCTGAACAACTTCGCCGAAACCGGAAATATGCATGGCATGCTGGAGATGTACCTGAAAAAGTTGCCAGGCGATCCTGCGGGACAGTTCACGCCGCTGGAGGTCGTCAAAACGGCCCAACAGAACGGCATTCGAATCCAGGCCACTGACTGCCTGGCGAGTTATCGTTATGAAGACTCGACCATGACCCTCAGAGCACAGCAATCCTTCAAGACCTACCTTACCCACACCATCATGCAGGCGACTCAAGCCCGCAACGGCGGCGGAAAATGGCTGGTACTCACCGACCAGGAGAGTACCAACACGTTCAGGGGAATGGCCGGCATCAGCGAAACGGAGGGGGGTATCGGTTTGCGCATAGAAGAAGTGCAACCCGATCAGAGTCTGCATCTGGACATCGACCATGGTATCGAAGTAGGCCATGAGATTGCCGGGGGAACTGGCCCGATGCACGGTAATACCGACACCCTGTATGCCGACATCAGCCTGCAGATGCCGACGCCGTTCATTCAACGAACGCCCGAGCAGATCAATCAGCTGCTGTTCCGCCAAGGCATGTTCACCATTGAAAGGTCGGAAGACACCTTCTCGCTGATTCATCGCAGCCGCACTGACCAGATTGTGCGAACGACAATCGAGCGAACGATGGATAGCGGCTTTCGGATCAACCGTCCGGCCTGGGCGGGTGTGCATCGGATCACCTACGCGAATCTGATCAGCCTTGCCCACGCACTCAACCGCATGGGCCTGACGCTGCAAGGGCGCCTGCCGGCTGTAACTGCCTGATACGCAAAGGCCCCGTGAATTCACATTCACGGGGCCTTTGAGGTGTTACAGGCGATCAGTCAGACCGGGATCATTCCCACTCGATGGTCGCTGGTGGCTTGCTCGACACGTCGTAAGTGACGCGGGAGATGCCTTCGATTTCATTGATGATGCGGCCGCTGACGGTTTCCAGCAGTTCGTAAGGCAGGTGAGCCCAACGCGCAGTCATGAAGTCGATGGTTTCCACGGCACGCAGGGCCACGACCCAGGCGTAACGACGGCCATCGCCTACAACGCCAACCGATTTCACCGGCTGGAACACCACGAATGCCTGGCTGACTTTGTGGTACCAGTCGGCCTTGCGCAGTTCTTCGATGAAGATGTGGTCGGCGCGACGCAGCAGGTCGGCGTATTCCTTCTTCACTTCACCGAGGATCCGCACACCCAGGCCCGGGCCCGGGAACGGGTGACGGTAGACCATGTCGTACGGCAGGCCGAGTTCAAGGCCCAGACGACGGACTTCGTCCTTGAACAGCTCGCGCAGCGGTTCAACCAGCTTGAGGTTCATTTCTTCCGGCAGGCCGCCCACGTTGTGGTGCGACTTGATCACGTGCGCCTTGCCGCTTTTCGCGCCAGCCGACTCGATCACGTCCGGGTAGATGGTGCCTTGGGCGAGGTACTTGATGTTGTCCAGTTTGTTGGACTGGGCATCAAAGACGTCGATGAAGGTACGACCGATGATCTTGCGCTTCTTCTCTGGATCGCTTTCGCCAGCCAGGTTGTTCAGGAACTGGTCTTCAGCGTTGGCGCGGATCACCTTGACGCCCATGTTCTCGGCGAACATGGCCATCACTTGCTCGCCTTCGTGCAGACGCAGCAGGCCGTTGTCGACGAAGACGCAGGTCAGCTGGTCGCCGATGGCTTTGTGCAGCAGCGCGGCAACCACCGAGGAGTCAACGCCGCCGGACAGGCCGAGCAAGACGTTGTCGGTGCCAACCTGGGCGCGAACCTGGGCGATGGCGTCTTCAGCGATCTTCGACGGTGTCCACAGCGCTTCGCAGCCGCAGATCTCGAGGATGAAGCGCGACAGGATGCGGCCGCCCTGCTTGGTGTGGGTCACTTCCGGGTGGAACTGCACGCCGTAGTAGCGCAGGTCATCGTTGAACATGCCGGCAATCGGGCAGCTCGGGGTGCTGGCCAGGATGTGGAAGTCCTGCGGCATTTTGGTGACCTTGTCACCGTGGCTCATCCACACATCGAGACCGAACAGGCCGTCGGCGTCGATGTGGTCTTCGATGCCGTCCAGCAGCTGGCTCTTGCCGACCACGTCGACACGGGCATAACCGAATTCACGCAGTTCGGAACCTTCGACCTTGCCACCTAGCTGTTCAGCCATGGTCTGCATGCCGTAGCAGATGCCGAAGACCGGCACGCCCAGGTCAAACACCGCTTGCGGGCAGCGAGGGCTGTTGGCTTCGTGCACGGACTCGGGACCGCCGGCGAGAATGACGCCTTTTGGAGCGAATTCGCGAATCGCTTCGTCGTCCATGTCGAACGGATGCAGTTCGCAGTACACGCCGATTTCACGCACGCGGCGGGCGATCAGCTGGGTGTACTGGGAACCGAAGTCGAGGATCAGGATGCGGTGGGCGTGAATGTCGAGGGCCATGAAGTCAGTCTCGTCTATGTAATTCAGAAACAACTCGGGGCTGAATAAAACAGCCCCGGGTTACTTAACGTTTTGCTAGAAGGCTCAACCTACGCGGTAGTTTGGCGCTTCTTTGGTGATCTGTACGTCATGAACGTGGGACTCGGCCATGCCAGCGCCGGTGATCCGCACGAACTCAGGCTTGGTGCGCATTTCTTCGATGTTGGCACTGCCGGTGTAACCCATCGAGGAACGCAGGCCGCCCATCAGTTGATGGATGATCGCGCTCAGGGTGCCCTTGTACGGAACACGCCCTTCGATGCCTTCCGGAACCAGTTTCTCGGCGCCTGCCGAGGAGTCCTGGAAGTAACGGTCGGAGGAACCTTGAGCCTGGGACATGGCGCCCAGCGAACCCATGCCACGGTAAGCCTTGTACGAACGACCCTGGAACAGTTCGATCTCGCCTGGCGCTTCTTCAGTACCGGCGAACATCGAGCCCATCATCACGCAGGAAGCACCGGCTACGATGGCCTTGGACAGGTCACCGGAGAAACGGATGCCGCCGTCGGCGATCAACGGAACACCAGTGCCTTCAAGGGCAGCGGCGACGTTGGCGATGGCACTGATTTGCGGGACGCCGACACCGGCGACGATACGGGTGGTGCAGATCGAGCCAGGGCCGATACCGACCTTGACCGCATCGGCGCCAGCTTCGGCCAGGGCCTTGGCGGCAGCGCCGGTGGCGATGTTGCCGCCGATGACCTGCACTTCAGGGAAATTCTGTTTGACCCAGCGAACGCGGTCGATCACACCTTTGGAGTGACCGTGAGCGGTGTCGACCACCACCACGTCAACGCCGGCATTGACCAGCGCGGCAACGCGATCACCGGTGTCTTTACCGGTGCCGACCGCAGCGCCTACGCGCAGACGACCTTGATCGTCCTTGCTGGCCAGCGGGTAAGCCTTGGCTTTTTCGATGTCTTTGACGGTCATCATGCCTTTGAGGGCAAACTTGTCATCGACGATCAGGACTTTTTCCAGGCGGTGCTTGTGCAGCAACTCGCGGACTTCGTTCTTGTTGGCGCCTTCACGGACGGTGACCAGACGCTCTTTAGGCGTCATCACTTCACGTACGGTGGCTTCCAGACGGGTTTCGAAGCGCACGTCACGGGAAGTGACGATGCCGACCAGGTCGCCATCGTGCAGTACCGGAACGCCGGAGATATTGTGCATGCGGGTCAGTTCGAACAGATCACGGACCGTGGCGTCAGCCTCGATGGTGATCGGATCCTTGACGACGCCGGCTTCGAACTTCTTGACCTTGCGAACTTCGGCAGCTTGCTGCTCGATGGTCATGTTCTTGTGGATAATGCCGATGCCACCTTCCTGAGCCATGGCGATTGCCAGACGGGCTTCAGTAACGGTGTCCATGGCGGCAGAAACCAGAGGAATGTTCAGCTCGATGCCACGGGTAAGGCGGGTCTTGAGACTGACTTCGTTAGGAAGCACCTCGGAATAACCGGGCACTAGGAGAATGTCGTCGAATGTCAGAGCTTCTTGGCTGATACGCAGCATCGCGGGGGCTCCCGAGCGGGAAAATGGAAGCGCGCCATTATAGTCAGACACCCCCTCGGGTTCAATGTAAAACTCTGTCTATTATCGATGCGGTGATCGACGGGGGGGTTGGAACGCAAATCCTGTAGGAGCGAGGCTTGCCCGCGAAGGCGTCATCACTGGCGCTAAAAGCTTCGCGGGCAAGCCTCGCTCCTACGGTTATGGGTGCGATACGGTAGCGGTTACAACTCGACCTTCACCCAACTGACAGGTTGATCCAGCCAATCGGCAAACTCATCGATAAAGCTCTGCTTGAACCCGGCCTCGGCCCAGTTGTTGAAAATGAACCCCAGGTTGGAAAACCCGCATTCCTGCAAAAACAGAAAGCCATTGATGTCATCTTCATGCCCGCATTCGGGACAGGTGAAGTTATCGGTACGCCCCGGCATCCAGTCTTCGAGGCTTTCGAACAGCGCCTCGCCGATTTCCTTGCGGCACTCGGCGCAACCCGCCTCCCCCAGAAAACCTTTGGCCGGCGTATAAATGCAGCGCTTGGTAATGATCTCCAGGCCATTGACCGGCTCGCCGAACGGCAGCGCATCCGGGTGCAGCACCACGGCGCGGGCACCGTCGGCGATCGCGTGGCCCATGCGGTTGCCGGTGCGGCCGCAAGTGGTCAGCTCTTCCTTGATGATGTCCTTGCGCACCAGCCACCGCACGACCGCCCGGGCCCGGGGTTCGTGTACCGGCAGCGTGGAGATTTTCGGGACGATGATGCTTTGGGAATTCATGGGTGCAAGCCTGCTGCGTCAAATGGAAGTTCTGCGGTGTGCCGTCCTACGCCTTCGCGGGCAAGCCTCGCTCCCACAGGTTCTGCGTCGACCTTGTAGGAGCGAGGCTTGCCCGCGAAGGCGTCCGAGCGGGCGGCAGCTTAATCCCTGACGAAATCCGGTCAAGTACTCAAATACCGCCCGATCAACGCAATCCCGCTGGCCAGCACCAACCAGGTCACCAGCCGCACAAACGCCTCGCGGGACAATCGCATGGTCAACCGCCGGCCGACCCACAACCCCAGCGCCATGGCCGGCAACAAACACAGCGCCAGTACCAACAAGGGTAGCTCGGCATACACACCCGCGACAGCAAACAGGCTCAGGCGCACCACGGTGCTGCAACTGATCAGCGCACTCTGGGTGGCCCGCGCCGCGTCTTTCGGCAACCGACTGTTCAAATAGATCGCATATAAAAAGCCGCCACTGCCAAACAACGCCCCGAACATCCCGCCCACCGTGCCCATCGGCACTGCCCAGGCGGCAGACAACTGCGTTGGCCGGGTTTTGACCCACAGGCTGTAAACCGCATAGACGCTGATAAACAGCCCCATCAACAGCAGCAACACGTCGGATTTCAGGTTCAGCAGAAAGATAACCCCCAGCGTGCAACCCACCGCCATGCACGGCAACAGCCGCAGCAACTCAGGCCTGGCCACATCCCGCCGCGAGGGCAGCAGATTGCCGAACGCGGCGACAAAATCCAGCAGCACCAGCAACGGCACGATCTTCGACAGCGGCATGAACACAATCAGAATCGGCCCCGCCACCAGTGCAGTGCCGAACCCGGCGATGCCAAACACGATGTACGCCAGGGCGATGGCCAGGCCGATCACCAACCAATCCGTCGCGCCGAATGGCCATTGGTGTAACAACTCCAGCACGTTCATCTGCACGCCTTTATCAAATACCTGTGATGACTTTAGCCAGCGCCGAGCCTTGCGACTAATATCTTCAAAGCCGACCTCTCATCTCAAAAAGGCATGACTCGTGCTTTCAACCCGTCAATTGCGTTACTTCGTGGAAATCGCCGAGTGCGGCAGCTTCAGTGCAGCCGCTGAGCGTTTGTTTGTTGCGCAGTCAGCCTTGAGCCGGCAGATCAAGGACATGGAAACCCGCCTGCAAACCCCGCTGTTCGAACGCACGGCGCGCCAGCCGCGACTGACCGCCGCTGGCGAGGCGTTCTTGCCGCGCGCCAGAAACCTGCTGAACGAACTGACCAAGGCCAGTGAAATGGCCACCCAAGTGGGCAACGGGCAACTGGGCACCTTGCGCCTGAGTCACTCCAGCACCGTGCCCATGAGTGGTCGCCTGCTACGGGGTATCAGTGCTTATCTGGACCAGCAGGCCGGCGTGTCCATGGAGATCGTCAAGCTGTCTTCCGAAGCGCAGCTTGAAGCGTTGGTCGACAATCGACTTGATGTCGGACTGCTGCGCCTGCCGGTGTTGCGCCAACGTGAAGGCGTGCAGATTGTTCCTTTGTATAGCGAACGATTGCTGCTGGCCGTTCCACCCAATCATCGGCTGGTTGTGGATAAGTCCGCTCAGGGCATCGATCTGGCGCAGTTGAAGGATGAAGCCTTTATCTCCATCCCTCACCCGCAGCGCGGCGGTTTGAGTTATCTGTCCGCCGAGCTGTGTATGCGCCAGGGATTTTTCCCGAAGGCAGCCCGGGTGGTCTCGCGCAAAACCACGCAACTGCAATTGATCCAGGCCGGATTCGGCATCGCGCTGCTGCCGGAGTCGATGCAGGACATCGCGCCACCCGACATTCATTTCCTGCCCCTGGCCGACCCGGATTGCCACAGCACCGTCGCCCTCGCCTGCCGGCAGAATCCCACGGCGCTGATTCAACACTTCATAAATGTCTGCACAGACCATTGTGGGAGCGAGCCTGCTCGCGATAGCGGTTTAACATTCAATAGCACTGTCGACTGACACACTGCCATCGCGAGCAGGCTCGCTCCTACAGGGGGATCGTGCATTCGGCTGGAGAATGCCTTTATCATGCGCCCCATGATTAAAGATCCCTTTGCAAGACTCGGCCTGGACCGTGAAGTCCTGACTGTCAGCCAGCTCAACGGCCGCGCGCGGGTGTTGCTCGAAGACGTGTTCAGCAATATCTGGGTCGAAGGCGAAATCTCCAACCTCGCTCGCCCGGCGTCCGGCCACGTGTATTTCACCCTCAAGGACAGCGGCGCCCAAGTACGTTGCGCGCTGTTTCGGCAGAACGCGGCGCGGGTTCGTCAGGCGCTGAAGGACGGCCTGGCGGTCAAGGTGCGCGGCAAGGTTTCGCTGTTCGAAGGCCGTGGCGATTATCAGCTGATTCTCGACACCGTCGAGCCGGCCGGTGACGGTGCGCTGCGCCTGGCCTTCGATGCCTTGAAGGAAAAACTCAGCGCCGAAGGCCTGTTCAGCGCCGAGCGCAAAGTGCCGCTGCCGGCGCATCCGCAGCGCATCGGCATCATCAGTTCGCCGACCGGCGCGGTGATCCGCGACATCATCAGCGTGTTCCGCCGTCGCGCACCGCAGATCCAGCTGACGCTGATCCCCACCGCCGTGCAGGGCCGTGAAGCGACGGCGCAGATTGTCCGCGCGTTGAAACTGGCGGACGCCCGTGGTTTCGATGCATTGATCCTGGCCCGTGGCGGCGGCTCGCTGGAAGACCTCTGGTGTTTCAACGAAGAAGCCGTGGCCCGCGCCGTGGATGCTTGCGTGACGCCGATTGTCAGCGCCGTCGGCCATGAAACCGATGTATCGATCAGTGATTTCGTGGCCGACGTTCGCGCCCCGACGCCGTCCGCCGCCGCTGAACTGCTGGCGCCGGATTCCAGCGACCTGGTGCGTCGGGTCGAAAGCCTGCACCGCCGGCTGGTGATGCGCATGCGTGACCGCCTGATGCGTGATCGCCTGCGCCTGGAAGGCATCTCTCGTCGCCTGCGCCATCCCGGTGAACGTCTGCGCCAACAGGCGCAACGTCTGGATGATCTGGACATGCGCATGCGCCGCGCCTTCGAGCGCAGCCTCAACACCCGTCGCGAACGGCTGATCCGCCTGGAAACCCGCCTCGCCGGACAACATCCGGGGCGGCAACTGGCGATGTTGCGTCAGCGCCTCGACAGCCTCGCCGAACGCCTGCCTCGGGCCATGCGCGAAGGGCTCAAGTCCCGTCGTCTGCAACTGCAAAGCCAGGTGCAGACCCTGCACGTGGTCAGCCCTTTGGCGACCCTCGGCCGTGGCTACAGCATTTTGCTGGACGAGCGTGGCAACGCGATCCGCAACGCCGCGCAAACCCACAACGGCCAGCGCCTGAAAGCCAAACTGGGTGAAGGCGAACTGCAAGTGCGGGTCGAAGACAATCACCTGACGCCTGTCACCCTTTCTTTACTGGATTGATCCATGCCGCGTTTTTTAGCTTCGCTGCTGTTGCTGTGCCTGACCTTCAACGCCCACGCTGACAGCTACATCACCCGCCTGTTGAACAAACCGGTTCCGGGGGGCGTGGCGGTGGTGGATCTGGGCGCGGCGGCCCAGGCGCCGAAAGCCAGCTATCAAGGCAAACCGGTGCTGGTGGTCAAGGAACAGGACAATTGGCTGGCGATTGTCGGTGTGCCGTTGACGGTCAAGCCGGGGGCGCAGTCCATCAGCAGCGGCGGCCGCAACCTGAGTTTCACCGTTGGCAACAAGAAGTATCCGGAACAGCGCATCACGTTGAAAAACACTCAACAGGTCAATCCTGACCCGGACAATCTCAAGCGCATCGAGCGCGAACTGGCCGAGCAGATTGCCGCGTACCGCACGTTCAGCCCGAATACGCCGAGCAACCTGCTGCTGGACAAACCGGTCAACGGCCCGCTGTCGAGCAAGTTCGGCGTGCGCCGTTTCTTCAACGGTGAAGAGCGCAATCCCCACTCAGGCCTGGATTTCGCCGTGGGCGCCGGCACGCCGATCAAGACCCCGGCAGCGGGCAAAGTGATTTTGATCGGTAACTACTTCTTTAACGGCAACACGGTGTTTGTCGACCACGGGCAGGGCTTTATCAGCATGTTCTGTCACATGTCGAAGATCGATGTGAAGGTGGGGCAGCAACTGGCGCGTGGTGGTGTGGTTGGCAAGGTCGGTTCGACTGGGCGGGCGACCGGGCCGCACATGCACTGGAATGTCAGCCTGAATGATGCGCGGGTGGATCCGGCGATTTTCATAGGCGCGTTTCAACCTTGAATCTTCGCTGAAGCGAATGGCCATTTCGCGGGCAAGCCTCGCTCCCACATTTACCGTGTTCACACCGAACAAATGTGGGAGCGGGCTTGCCCGCGAAGGCGGCATCACTGACAACAATTACTCCGCGTCCAGGTCCTCTATCCCATGGACCTCTCGATCCGCCAGGCAGTGTTTGACCCACTCCTGCGTCTCGACTGAAAACCAGCTCAACTCCTCTGCCGTGATCAACTCCCGCGCGCACAACCCAAGCAAGTGCGAGCGGGCTTCATGACGCGAAAACCTGAAAACACCAAACGCCCAGTACAGCTCCTTTTGCCCGGCTTTCAGCAGCTCCTCGCTGGCATCTATTCGTTCGTAGGGCGCGTTGCTCTTATCCAGCAGCGTTTTTTCGACATCCGACAAAATCCGCTCGCACATCCGCTCATGTGCCACCGGCCGTAACACGCAATACTGCTTCCAGTCAGACTCGTTCATCGCCGACTCCTGAATGCCAGTCGAGGCTTTAAGAATAGCCCGACTGTCAGCGCCCGGCGCTCAAACCATCAATTGCGCATCGCTTGAAGCTCGCGCAAAAAACCAAACAATCACAGGGACTCACAGCAATAAAATCTCGATAAATACGCGTTCGCGAGTATTCCTCTCAATTTTTTTCGACTGCTTGCCATCCTTCACCCTCGCGGTTAGGGTTGAAGACATGAAAACCTCTCACACCCTCATTCAGCTTCGCCAGCACCGCAGCCTGTGCCTCGTCAGCGCACGACTGCCGGGCTGAATCGCGACGCCTCGTTTTACGCTTTTCCCCAAGAACTTTTGATCCACCGGCAGGCCGCCTTTTTTCGGCCCACACAATAAGGATTTCCCGATGAGCATGCTCAAAGACCCGTCTTCGAAATACCGCGCGTTCCCGACCATCGACATTCCGGACCGCACCTGGCCGTCGAAGACCATCACCGCCGCGCCGATCTGGTGCAGCTCCGACCTGCGCGACGGCAACCAGTCGCTGATCGAGCCGATGGACGCGGTCAAGAAGCTGCGTTTCTGGAAAACCCTCGTACAGGTTGGCGTGAAAGAAATCGAAGCGTCCTTCCCGGCTGCGTCGCAAACCGACTTCGACTTCGTGCGTACCCTGATCGAAGGCAACCACATCCCGGACGACACCACCATTCAGGTGCTGACCCAGGGCCGTGAAGACCTGATCGAGCGCACCTTCGAATCCCTGCGCGGGGCGAAGAAAGCCATCGTTCACCTGTACAACGCGACCTCCCCTTCCTTCCGCCGCATTGTCTTCAACCAGGACAAGGACGGGATCAAGGCCATCGCCGTGAACGCCGCCAAGCTGTTCGTCAAATACGCGGCCCAGCAGCCGGACACGCAGTGGACCTTCGAATACTCGCCGGAAACCTTCAGCGCCACCGAGCTGGAGTTCGCCAAGGAAGTCTGCGACGCGGTCATCGAAGTCTGGAACCCGACGCCTGAGCACAAGGTGATCCTCAACCTGCCGGCCACCGTCGAATGCGCGACCCCGAACATCTATGCCGACCAGATCGAATGGTTCGGCCGCCACATCAACCGTCGTGACAGCGTGATCATCAGCCTGCACACCCACAACGACCGTGGCACCGGCGTGGCCGCCACCGAGTTGGGCCTGATGGCGGGTGCGGATCGTGTCGAAGGCTGCCTGTTCGGCAACGGCGAGCGTACCGGCAACGTCGACCTGGTCACCGTGGCACTGAACCTCTACACCCAGGGCATCCACCCTGAGCTCGATTTCTCGGACATCGACGGCGTGCGCAAAGTCGTCGAAGAATGCAACCAGATCCAGGTGCACCCGCGTCACCCGTACGTCGGCGACCTGGTTCACACCGCGTTCTCCGGCTCCCACCAGGATGCCATCCGCAAGGGCTTCGCCCAGCAGAAACCGGACGCCCTGTGGGAAGTGCCGTACTTGCCGATCGACCCGGCCGACATCGGCCGCAGCTACGAGGCGGTGATCCGCGTCAACAGCCAGTCGGGCAAGGGCGGCATCGCTTACCTGCTGGAACAGGAATACGGCATCAGCTTGCCGCGCCGCATGCAGATCGAGTTCAGCCAGGTCGTGCAGCGTGAAACCGATCGTCTGGGCCTCGAAATGACCGCCCAGCAGATCCACGCGTTGCTGCACAGCGAGTACTTGCAGGCCAACACCCCGTACGCGCTGGTCAGCCATCGCCTGCAGGAAGAAAACGGTCACAGCGCCGTGGAAGTGGAAGTTTCCGGCAAGGGCCAGGGCGAAACCAACCTGCACTGGCGTGGCAAAGGCAACGGCGCGCTGGAAGCGCTGGTGGCCGGTCTGCCGATTCCGGTGGAGATCATGGACTACAACGAGCACGCCATCGGTGCGGGCACCAACGCCAAGGCCGCGGCCTACATCGAACTGCGTGTGGAAGGCCAACGTGCGGTGCACGGCGTGGGCATCGATGAAAACATCACCACCGCCAGCTTCAAGGCCCTGTTCAGCGCGCTGAACCGCTCGTTGAGCCAGCCGGAAGCGAAAGCGGCATAAAGTCACCGCTGTAATGCAAAAGGCCCCTTGGTGAAAACCTTGGGGCCTTTTGTTTGCCGGCAATATTTATGTTGTCCGTGCCGACCCCATCGCCAGCAAGCTGGCTCCTACAGTTGACCGCGTAGGTCAGAACAACTCGGTCAACTGTAGGAGCCGGCTTGCCGGCGATGGGTCCTTGTCAGGCAGAGAAAATCTCAGGTGAACTCGAACGTATCCGCATCCAGATTCGCCGGAAACCGCGTGCGATAAGCCGCCAGTTCCGCTGCATCCAGAACAACCTGAAACACCCCGTCCGCCTCACCGGCGCTGAGCAATGTCTCGCCCTGAAAATCCAGGACCTGACTGTCGCCGGTGTACGCAAAGCCTTTCCCGTCAGTGCCGATGCGATTCACCGCCGCCACATAGCACAGGTTTTCGATCGCACGCGCCGGCAGCAAACGGTTCCAGTGCTGGCGCCGCGCACCCGGCCAGTTGGCGGTGTACAGCAACAGGTCTGTGTCCTGGGCATCGCGGCTCCACACCGGGAAACGCAGGTCGTAGCAAATCAGCGGCCGGACGCGCCAGCCTTTGAGCTCGAACTGCACCTGGCGCTCGCCCGGCGTGTAGTGATTGTGCTCACCGGCCATGCGGAACAAGTGGCGCTTGTCGTAGTGCCAGACTTCGCCATCCGGTCGTGCCCACAACAGGCGATTGCGATGGCTGCCATCAGCGGCCTGAACGATGATGCTGCCGGTGATCACCGCATCGAGTTTTGCCGCCTGGACGCGCAACCATTTGCTGGTGGGACCGTTTTCCGCCTCGGCAAGCGTCTCGGACTCCATGGAAAAACCGGTGGTGAACATCTCCGGCAGGATGATCAGGTCCGCGCCACGAGCCTGCTCCAGCAGTTGCTCGAAATGCTCCAGATTGGCCTGGCGGTCGTGCCAGGCCAGGGTTGTCTGGATCAGCGCGATGGTCAGATTCGGCAATGCACTCAGATCACGCATAGTTTTGCCGCTGCTTCACGCAGGGTCTCCTCGCGTTTGGCGAAGCACAGGCGCACCAGGCGCTGGCCTTCGGGTGGCGTCTGGTAGAACACCGAGATCGGGATGCTCGCCACGCCGTGTTCGCGGGTCATCCACAGCGCCATCTCGACGTCGTTGAGGTCGGGACGGATCTGCGAGTAATCGACCAACTGGAAATAGGTGCCGGTGACGCGGGTGAAACTGAAACGCGATGGCATCAGCAAGTCGCAGAACAGATCGCGCTTGGCCTGGTAGAAGCCGGGCAATTCTTCGACGTGTTCAGGATGCTCCGCCATGAAGTCGGCCAAGGCGTATTGCAAGGGGGTTACGCCGCAAAAATTGACGTACTGGTGCACCTTGCGCAGCTCTGCAGACAAGGCCGGTGGCGCGACCACGTAGCCGGTTTTCCAGCCAGTGACGTGGTACGTCTTGCCGAAGGAGCTGACCACGAAGGCGCGCTGATACAGCTCTTCATGGGCCAGCACACTGACATGGGGCACACCGTCGTAGACCAGGTGCTCGTAGACCTCATCGCTGATCACATAGATGTCGCGGTCACGGATCAACGCCGCCAGTTGGTCCAGCTCGGCACGGTTGATCAGTGCGCCGCTGGGATTGTGCGGGGTATTGAGGATGATCATCCGCGTGCGCGGACTCAGCGCCTGGGCGAGCTTTTCGAAATCGATGCTGAAGTCGTCCAGCCCCAGTTGCACGTGAACGCA
The DNA here is from genome assembly GCF_019947305.1 of Pseudomonas sp. BF-RE-21. Taxonomy (NCBI): domain Bacteria; kingdom Pseudomonadati; phylum Pseudomonadota; class Gammaproteobacteria; order Pseudomonadales; family Pseudomonadaceae; genus Pseudomonas; species Pseudomonas sp. BF-RE-21. Next base: position 32,552 of record NZ_JAGYGF010000039.1, read on the forward strand.
ACGGCCACCGGCCAGCTGGACCGAGGGCTCGTAACTGTCATAGGCCGGATCAAACACGATGACTTCGTCACCGTTGTGGATAACGGCCTGAATGGCGCAAAAAATCGCCTCAGTCGCACCGGGAGTCACGGTCACTTCGCTGTCCGCATCGACGGTGACGCCATAGCTGCGGGCAATTTTCGCCACGATCTGCTGACGCAGTACCGGCAGGCCGGTCATCGGCGAGTACTGGTTATGGCCATTGGCAATGTGCCGACCCACCGCATCGCACAAGGCTTGCGGGGCATCGAAATCGGGGAAACCCTGTGACAGGTTGATCGCCCCGGTTTGCGCCGCGAGCTGAGACATCTGCGTGAAGATAGTGATGCCGACATTCGGCAGCTTACTGGTGATCATCGGTGATTCCCTGCTCTACACCCGGCTCTAACGGCGGCGCGGGAGAGCCCGAGGATAGCCAAACGGCGCCCATAAAAAAAGGGCGCCAGTGGCGCCCTTCTTCTCGAACCCGATCCCGTAGGAGCGAGGCGAGCCCGCGAACGCAACACCGCGGTGTATCAGATACACCGCGTTATCGTTCTTCGCGGGCAAGCCTCGCTCCTACAGAGGCGAGCCAGCCTTGAATCAGCGCTTGTCGCGGCGCTTCTTGTCGGCTTTCTTGTGGTGCGACATCAAGCGACGCTTCTTGTTGACCTGACGGTCAGTGAGCGAGTTCTTGTTGCCTTCGTACGGGTTCTCGCCGCCCTTGAACTCGATGCGGATCGGCGTACCGACCAGCTTCAAGACACGACGGTAAGTGTTTTCCAGGTAACGCACGTAAGACTTCGGCACCTTCTCGATCTGGTTACCGTGAATCACGATGATCGGCGGGTTGGCACCACCCAAGTGCGCATAACGCAGCTTGATCCGGCGGTTGTTGACCATCGGTGGCGCGTGCTCGCCGACCGCATCTTCCAGAATCTGGGTCAGGCGGTTGGTCGGCCAGCGGGTGACCGCGGACTTGAACGAGTTCTGTACGGAAGCGTAGAGGTTGCCCACGCCCGTGCCGTGCAGCGCCGAGATGAAGTGGATGTCGGCGTAGTCAACGAAGAACAGTCGACGTTGCAGCTCGACCTTCACGAAGTCACGCTCGCTCGGCGTCATGCCGTCCCACTTGTTGATCGCGATGACCAGCGCACGACCCGACTCAATGGCGAAGCCCAGCAGGTTGAGGTCGTGGTCCACCACGCCTTCGCGGGCGTCCATCACGAAGATCACCACGTTGGCGTCTTTGATCGCTTGCAGGGTTTTGACCACGGAGAATTTTTCGACTTCTTCGTGGATCTTGCCGCGCTTGCGCACACCGGCGGTGTCGATCAGCGTGTACTTCTCGTCGTTACGCTCGAACGGGATGTAGATACTGTCGCGGGTAGTGCCGGGTTGGTCATACACGATAACCCGGTCTTCACCGAGCATGCGGTTGACCAGGGTCGACTTGCCGACGTTCGGGCGGCCGATGATGGCGATCTTGATCCCGTCTTTTTCGCTTGGGCCAGGAATGCGCTTGGCTTCCTCGCCTTCGGCAACGTCCTCTTCCTCGCCTTCTTCCAGCTCTTCTTCGTCTTTCGGGAAGTCGCTCAGGGCGATTTCCAGCATCTGGGTGATGCCACGACCATGAGCACCGGCGATCGGGATCGCGTGGCCCATGCCCAACGGGGCGAATTCGGCGCGGGCCATTTCAGGGTCGATGTTGTCGACCTTGTTGGCAACCACGTACGAACGCTTGTTACGTTTGCGCAAATGCTCGGCGATCATCTGGTCGGCGGCGGTGAAACCGGCCTTGGCATCTACCAGGAACAGAACGACATCGGCTTCTTCAATGGCCAGCAGCGACTGCTCGGCCATTTTTTCGTCCATACCGTGCTCGTCACCGGAGATACCGCCAGTGTCGACCAGAATGTAGGAACGCCCTTGCCACTTGGCCTCACCGTATTGGCGATCACGGGTCAGACCGGACAAGTCGCCGACGATGGCGTCGCGAGTCCTGGTCAGGCGGTTGAACAAGGTGGACTTGCCGACGTTCGGTCGGCCCACCAGGGCGATTACGGGAACCATGCGGCTCTCCACTTCGTTATTTCAGAAAATACAAAAGCCGCTGCGAGGCAGCGGCTGGTGCTCGGGGCAGCGTTTGAAAACGCTGCGAGCCCCGCAGAACGGGGCCGCTTGGGGGTTAACCCCAAGCATAGTCAAAACATTACTTGATGGTCAGGGCTTCCAGTTTGCCGCTGTTGCCATACAGATAAATCGTGTCACCCACCACCAGCGGACGGGCACGCAGGCCGTCGCTGTCAATGCGTTCGCGGCCGACAAAACGACCGTCCACCTGGCTCAGCAGGTGCACATAGCCTTCCATGTCACCGACTGCAACATAGCTGGAGAACACTTCCGGAGCCGACAATTGACGGCGAGCCAGCGAGTCGTTGCTCCACAAGGCTGTGGTGGAACGCTCGTCAACGCCTTCAACGGTGCCCGAGGCCAGGCTCACGTACACAGTGCCGAAGCCCTGCGCAACGCCGGCATAGCTGGAAGCATCACGCTGCCAGAGCTGACGACCGCTTTCCAGGTCCAGTGCCGCAACGCGACCCTGATAGCTGGCGACGTACAAGGTACCGCCGGACAGCAGCAGGCCACCGTCGATATCGACAACGCGCTCCAGCTCCGAACGACCTTGTGGGATCGCAACCCGCTGTTCCCACACCGGCACGCCGTTGGAGATATCGAGCGCAACCACTTTACCGGTCGACAGGCCAGCCACCGCAAGGCGGTTGGTCACGATCGGCGCACTGGTGCCACGCAGGGTCAGGACCGCAGGCGTGCTGTCATACAACCAGCGCTGGTTGCCGGTGGAGGCATCCAGACCGATCAGACGGTCATCCTGAGTCTGAACGACCACCACGTCACCGTTGTTGGCCGGCGGCGCGAGAACTTCGCTGGACACGCGAGCGCGCCATTTCTCCTCACCGTTGGTGGCGTCCATCGCAACGATTTCGCCCTTGGTCGTACCGATCACGAGCAGGCCATAACCTACGCCAACGGCGCCGGAAACAGGCAGTTCGAGGTCTTTCTTCCATTTGACGTCGCCATTGCTGCGATCCATCGCCATCACCACGCCAGTGACGTCGGCGGCATAGATGGTATCGCCATCGATCGCCGGAACCAGCATGTTGTAGGTTTCGCCCTGACCGTCACCGATCGAACGACTCCACTGCTTTTGCAGGACCACTTCTTCTTTGAAGTCGACCAGCTCGGCAGGCGGCAATTCTTTTTTGCTGTTGCTGCTGCAACCCGCGGCCAAAACGGCCAGAGCCAGCAATGCTGCATGTTTCCAACGGATCACGTCACGCATCCCCTTTGGCCAGATCGTCCAACTTGATTTGTAGGCCACCGACTGCCGCTTCATCCGACAGTGCCGCCTTGGCTTTTTGATACGCAGCGTGCGCTTCGTCGGTACGACCCAACTGCACCAGCAGGTCGCCCTTGAGTTCTTCGCGGGTGGCGAGGAATGCTTTATCGGCATCGCCTTCGAGCAGTTTCAGGGCTTCATCGACCTTGTTCTGCGCGGCCAGTACCTGCGCCAGGCGCTGACGGGCGATTTCGCCCAGTGCCGGGTTGGCCGGTTTGGCAACGATGGCTTTCAGCTCGGTGGCGGCGTCGTCCAGCTTGCCGCTGTCGACCGCGACTTTCGCCACGAACAGGCTGCCGTATTGCGCGTAGGCGCTGCCGCCAAATTCGCTGTTGAGCTTGCCGGCCAGGTCCGAAACACGGGCGGCATCAGGCTTGCCGTTGGGCGTCAGCGTGGTTTCGAGCAATTGCTGATAGAGCATCGAGGCGCCTTGCGACTGATTGCTCTGATACTTTTGAAAGGCTTGCCAGCCGAACACGATGACCAGCGCCAACAGGCCGCCAGTGACCAGGGGCTTGCCGTTGCGTGTCCACCAGTCCTTCAAATCCGCCAGCTGTTCGTCTTCGGTACTCGACACCCCAATACTCCTTAATCGCTAAATCGGCTGTTTATGACAGCTTCAACCCTGCACGACGCAGGTGGCCAGGTGTGCAGCAAGCGCATCCCAGGCAATGCTTTGTTGTTCGCCCTGGCCACGCAGGGGTTTGAAACCTACCACTTGCTGGGCCATTTCGTCGTCACCGAGGATCAGCGCGTACAGCGCACCGCTCTTGTCGGCCTTCTTGAATTGACTTTTGAAGCTGCCGGCGCCGGCATTGATCTGCAAGCGCAGGTTGGGCAACTGATCGCGCACCTTCTCGCTCAACGTCAGGGCCGCCAACTCGGCAGCCTCGCCGAATGCGCAGAGATAGACGTCGACCTGACGGGAGATCTCTTCCGGGATCTGCTCCAGGGTTTCAAGCAGCAGCACCAGGCGCTCGATGCCCATGGCGAAACCAACGCCCGGGGTCGGCTTGCCGCCCATCTGTTCCACCAGACCGTCGTAGCGGCCGCCAGCACACACGGTGCCTTGAGCGCCCAACTTGTCGGTGACCCACTCGAAAACCGTCTTGCTGTAGTAATCCAGCCCGCGTACCAGCTTCGGGTTGATCACGTAAGGAATACCGGCGGCGTCCAGGCGAGCCTTGAGGCCCTCGAAGTGCACGCGGGATTCGTCGTCGAGGTAGTCGGCCATTTTCGGCGCGTCGACCAGGATCGCTTGAGTGTCGGCGTTCTTGGTGTCCAGAACGCGCAACGGGTTGGTCTTCAGACGACGCTGGCTGTCTTCGTCGAGCTTGTCCAGGTGAGCGGACAGGAACTCGACCAGCGCTTCGCGATAACGACCACGGGATTCGCTGGTGCCCAGGCTGTTGAGCTCGAGCTTGACCGCATCACGGATGCCCAGCTCGCCCCACAGGCGCCAGGTCAGCACGATCAGCTCGGCGTCGATGTCCGGACCGTCGAGGTTGAACACTTCGACACCGATCTGGTGGAACTGGCGATAACGGCCTTTCTGCGGACGTTCGTGGCGGAACATCGGGCCGATGTACCAGAGTTTCTGCACCTGGCCGCCGCCAGTGATGCCGTGCTCGAGCACCGCACGCACGCAAGCCGCCGTGCCTTCAGGGCGCAGGGTCAGCGAATCACCGTTACGGTCTTCGAAGGTGTACATCTCTTTTTCGACGATGTCGGTCACTTCACCGATCGAGCGCTTGAACAGCTCGGTGAACTCGACGATCGGCATGCGGATCTGCTTGTAACCGTAGTTATCCAGCAGACGCGAAACGGTGCCCTCGAAATGACGCCACAGGGGAGTCTGTTCGGGCAGGATGTCGTTCATGCCACGAATGGCTTGCAGAGACTTGCTCACTTTAAATCCTTAAATTCGTTCGATCAGCCGCGAGCGATTACAGCTGCGTCAGCTTCGACCTTCTCGGCCGCTTTCTGGCGGATCAAGCGTTCAAGCTCATCCACCAGATTGTCATTCGTCAGTTTCTGCGACGGCTTGCCGTCGATGTAAATCAGGTTTGGCGTGCCGCCGGTCAAGCCGATATGGGCTTCCTTGGCTTCGCCCGGCCCGTTGACCACGCAACCGATGACCGCGACATCCAGCGGCACCAACAGATCTTCGAGGCGCCCTTCCAGTTCGTTCATGGTCTTGACCACATCGAAGTTCTGCCGCGAGCAGCTCGGGCAGGCGATGAAGTTGATGCCACGGGAACGCAGGTGCAGGGATTTGAGAATGTCGTAGCCGACTTTCACTTCCTCGACCGGGTCGGCCGCCAACGAGATGCGGATAGTATCGCCAATCCCTTCGGCGAGCAGCATACCGAGGCCCACGGCGGATTTCACTGTGCCTGAACGCAAACCACCGGCTTCGGTGATGCCCAAGTGCAGCGGCTGGACGATTTCCTTGGCCAGCAAGCGGTAAGCAGCGACGGCCATGAACACGTCGGAGGCTTTCACGCTGACCTTGAAGTCCTGGAAGTTCAGGCGCTCAAGGTGCTCGACGTGACGCAGGGCAGATTCGACCAGCGCGGCCGGGGTCGGCTCGCCGTATTTCTTTTGCAGGTCTTTTTCCAGGGAACCGGCGTTGACGCCGATGCGGATCGGAATCCCGCGATCACGGGCGGCATCGACCACCGCACGCACGCGGTCTTCACGACCGATGTTGCCCGGGTTGATCCGCAGGCAATCAACGCCCAGTTCGGCTACGCGCAAAGCGATCTTGTAGTCGAAGTGGATGTCGGCCACCAACGGCACTTTGACCAGTTGCTTGATCTTGCCGAAGGCTTCGGCGGCGTCCATGTCCGGCACGGAAACCCGCACGATATCAACGCCAGCGGCTTCCAGACGATTGATCTGGGCAACGGTGGCGGCAACGTCATTGGTGTCGCTGTTGGTCATGCTCTGCACAGCGATGGGCGCATCGCCGCCAACAGGCACGTTACCGACCCAGATTTTCCGGGATTCGCGACGCTTGATTGGAGATTCGCCGTGCATGACTTATTGACCCAACTTCAGGCGAGCAGTCTCGCCACTGGTGAATGGAGCGACATCAACCACCTGACCGTTGTAGCTGACCTGCGCGCCACGGGCGAAGCCCAGACGCACGGCAAACGGCGGCTTACCACTGAGGGAAACGGTTTCGCCTTTGCGCTTGAGACCACTGAGCAGCACTTTGCCAGTGCCGTCGGTGACTTGTGTCCAGCAATCAGCGGTGAATTGCAGTTGAACCTGGCCTTGGCCGGCAACCGGAGCAGCCGGAGCAGCCGCTGCCGGAGCAGGAATGGTCGGCGTTACCGAGGCAGTTGCAGGCGGGGTCGACACAACCGGAGCCGTCGGGGCCGCAGGCGCGACAACTGGCGCGGTGCTGTGCGCCGGGGCAACGGGTGCCGGAGCAGCCGGCGCGGTGTTATGTGTCGGTGCAACTGGCGCCGGGGTAGCCGGTGCGGCCGGAGCGACCACAGGCGTAGCCGGCTCAGCTTCAGCCGGCGCTTCAGTCGAAGTCTCGGCTTGCGGCAATGCGAGAGCGGTCGAACTTTCAGCCTGACCTTCCGCGACAGCCTGGTCTTCCGGCTCGTCCAGCGGATGGATCTGGGTGGTGCCGTCGGCGCCTTCGACTTCAACGTGCTCCGGGCTCAGGCTGATCAGGTCCTTGGTGCGCAGTGAGGTTTGATCCTGCCACCAGATGAAACCGCCGCCGATCACCGCGATCAGCAACAGCAGGCTGACGATTCGCAAAATAGTGTGGGAAACCCGAACCGGCTCTTCGATGCGCCCCAGGCTGTGGACGTTGGCGCCCTGGGAGTCGGTTCCGGTGGATTGGTCGAATTGCTGAACCAGAACGGTCTGGTCCATGCCGAGCAATTTGGCGTAGGCGCGAATATAACCGCGGGCAAAGGTATGCCCCGGCAGCTTGTCGAATGCGCCGGCTTCCAGATTACTCAGGGAATTAACGGTGAGGTTGAGCTTGAGGGCCACTTCGGCCAGCGACCAGCCATTGCTTTCGCGGGCCTGGCGCAAAGTCTCACCGGGGTTAACGCGATTCGCTGCTACAACTTCGGGATGCGCCGCTTTCATCATTGCTCCGACAGGTATTGCTGATATTCCGGCGTACCGGGATAGAGTCGTTTTAGTTGCAGGCCATAACTGGCTGCCTTGTCGCGATCTTCGAACACTTTTGCCAGCCGAACGCCGAGCAATAGACTACGTGCATTTTGCTCGGTGAGCAGGCTAAAACGGTCGTAATAGTCACGCGCGGGCACATAATGCCTGTCTTCGTAAGACAACTCAGCCATTTCCAGCAATGCACGGGGTTGCTGACGGTTCAAACGCAAAGCTTTTTCCAACTGCTGCTGGGCCAGATCACGCTGGCCAAGCTTGGAAGCGGTCATGCCCAGGTTCTCGAACACTCGCGAACGCTCAGGATACAGGGTATCGGCAGCGGCTTGCTCGAAGCGCTCGTAAGCCTCTTTGTAACGTTTCTGTTCGAAAAGAAAACTGCCGTAATTATTCAGGATACGGGCATCGTTGGGGCGGGAAGATAGCGCCTTGCGAAAGTGCTCATCCGCCAGCTCCGGCTCCATCTCGGCCTGAAAAACCAGACCCAATGCGGCATTGGCGTCAGGATCCGAACCGTCCAGCTCCAAGGCCTTTTTCAGCGGGACCTTGGCGCGTTCGGTCATGCCCTGCTGCAAATAGCCCAAGCCCAGTTGCACGTAGGCAACTCGCGCTTCATCGCGGCCCTTGCTGGTCTTCATCGGATTGAAATCGCCCGACAGGACGCAGCCAGTACAAAGACTGGCCAACAGCAAAAGCAGCGCAAAGCGCAGGGACATAGAGATCCTCTCTTGAATTATTTCGCAGCGTTCGAAGCCATATCGTTGTCGGCGCTCAACTCGCGCACGGCGATATAACGTTCACTGCGACGGGTGCGATCCAGCACCTGCCCTACCAATTGGCCACACGCGGCATCGATGTCTTCACCGCGGGTGGTGCGTACGGTGACATTGAAACCTGCATGGTGAAGCTGATCCTGGAAGCGACGAATCGCATTGTTGCTCGGACGCTCGTAACCGGAATGCGGGAACGGGTTGAACGGAATCAGGTTGATCTTGCACGGGATGTTCTTGAGCAACTCGATCATCTCAACGGCATGTTCAACCTTGTCGTTGATGTCCTTGAGCAAGGTGTACTCGATGGTCAGCACGCGTTTTTCGCCCAGGGACGACATGTAGCGCTGGCACGACTCGAGCAGCATCTTAAGCGGATATTTCTTGTTGATCGGCACCAATTGGTTACGCAATGCGTCATTCGGTGCGTGCAGGGACAACGCCAGGGAGACGTCGATGTGCTTGGACAGCTCATCGATCATCGGCACCACGCCGGAGGTCGACAGGGTCACACGGCGCTTGGAAATGCCGTAACCCAGGTCGTCCATCATCAGATGCATGGCTGCAACGACGTTGTCGAAGTTCAGCAGCGGCTCGCCCATGCCCATCATCACCACGTTGGTGATGGCACGGTCGGCGGTCGCCGGGATGCTGCCGAACGATTTATTGGCAATCCACACCTGGCCGATGACTTCGGCGGCGGTGAGGTTGCTGTTGAAACCTTGCTTGCCGGTGGAGCAGAAACTGCAATCCAGGGCACAGCCTGCCTGGGACGAAACGCACAGAGTGCCGCGTTTGCCCTGGGGAATGTAAACGGTCTCGACGCAGCTGCCGGACGCCACGCGCACCACCCATTTACGGGTGCCGTCGGTGGAAATGTCCTCGCTGACGACTTCAGGACCGCGAACTTCGGCAATGGCCTTGAGCTTGTCGCGCAGGGCCTTGCTGACGTTCGTCATGGCGTCGAAATCATCGACGCCAAGGTGGTGAATCCATTTCATTACCTGACCGGCACGGAAACGCTTCTCCCCGATTGAGTCGAAGAATTTTTCCATTTCCTGTTGAGTCAGACCCAGCAGGTTGGTTTTTACAGTCGATGTAGTCATGGATTCACCTTCACTCTTAAGCCAATGCTTAGCGAGTGGTTACTTCAGTAGCTGCGAAGAAGTACGAGATTTCGCGAGCAGCAGCGGCTTCGGAGTCCGAACCGTGTACAGCGTTGGCGTCGATGGAATCAGCGAAGTCAGCACGGATGGTGCCGGCAGCAGCTTCTTTAGGGTTGGTAGCGCCCATCAGCTCACGGTTCAGAGCGATAGCGTTTTCGCCTTCCAGAACCTGAACAACAACAGGACCGGAGATCATGAAAGCAACCAGGTCGCCGAAGAAACCACGAGCGCTGTGCTCAGCGTAGAAGCCTTCAGCTTCGGCTTTGGACAGTTGCTTCAGTTTCGAAGCTACAACGCGCAGGCCTGCTTTTTCGAAACGAGTGGTGATCTCGCCGATGACGTTTTTAGCAACAGCGTCAGGCTTGATGATGGAGAAAGTACGTTGAACAGCCATGGTGTAACTCCAGAAACGGTAATTTGTGAAAAATTAAACCCGCGAATTATACGCGGGTTCTTGGGTATTGCCTAACCTGCAGCGTGGCTCAGTCGCGTTCTTCGATCCAGTGGGCCTGAATGGCCTCGAGGATCTTTTCGCCACAATGCTCAGGCAGGTCGTCGAACTCGGGCAATTCCATCACCCACTTGCGCAGATCGACGAAGTTGACCGACAAAGGGTCAACATCGGGCTTGCTTTCAGCCAGCTGGATTGCGATTTCCAGCACATCAGTCCACTTGAGACTCATGACAGTTCCTTGAATCAGTGCGGCGCTTCGGCGGCGTGGTTGAGCGAGTACTTCGGAATCTCGATGGTCAGGTCTTCGGTCCCGACGATCGCCTGGCAGGCCAGACGCGATTGAGCTTCCAGACCCCAGGCACGATCGAGGAAATCTTCTTCCAGTTCATCCGCTTCTTCCAGCGAATCAAACCCTTCTCGAACGATGCAGTGACAAGTGGTACAGGCGCAAACGCCGCCACAGGCACTTTCCATCTCGATATGGTGCTCATGGGCCAGTTCGAGAATCGATGTACCGGGCTCAGCCTCGACCACCATGCCTTCCGGGCAAAACTTCTCGTGTGGCAGAAAAATGACCTGCGGCATCAGTTATCCTCGATTTCATTCAGATTGCGCCCCGCCAGCGCGGCTTTCACCGTCGAGTCCAGGCGGCGGGCAGCAAAGGCATCGGTGACTTGCGACAGACGCTTGGTCTGCTGCTCAATGGCGTAACCATCGGCACCTTTCATCAGTTCGGTCAGTTCCTGCATCTGCAATTCGATGACCATGCGCTCCTCGGCGTCGAGCAAACGCTCGCCGTCGGCTTCGAGAGCGGCTTGCACCGCTTCGATCAGACGCTGGGCATCGACCTGCTGCTCACGCAGCACACGGGCGACCTTGTCGTCGTTGGCGTGCTGGAACGAATCCTTGAGCATCTTGGCGATTTCGCCGTCGGTCAGGCCGTAGGACGGCTTGACCTGAATGCTTGCTTCAACACCCGAACCCAACTCACGGGCCGAGACACTGAGCAGACCGTCGGCGTCGACCTGGAAGGTCACGCGGATCTTCGCTGCACCCGCGACCATCGCCGGAATGCCGCGCAACTCGAAGCGTGCCAGGGAACGGCAGTCGCTGATCAGCTCGCGCTCACCCTGCAACACGTGGATCGCCATGGCCGACTGGCCATCTTTGTACGTGGTGAAATCCTGGGCACGAGCGACGGGAATGGTGGTGTTGCGCGGAATCACCTTCTCCATCAGGCCGCCCATGGTTTCCAGCCCCAGGGACAACGGAATCACGTCGAGCAACAGCAGTTCGCCGCCATCGCGCTTGTTGCCGGCCAGCGTATCGGCCTGGATCGCGGCACCGATGGCCACCACTTGATCCGGGTCGATTTCAGTCAACGGTTGGCGACCGAAGGCTTCGGCGACGGCTTCACGAACGCGAGGCACACGGGTCGAACCGCCGACCATGACCACCGCGTGCACGTCTTCCAGCTCGACGCCGGAATCACGCACCGCGCGACGGCAGGCTTTCAGGCTGCGAGCAACCATCGGCTCGATCAGCGCATTGAACGCATCGCGAGTCAGCTCGGCTTTCCAGTCGCCATAAGCGACTTCAACGACCGCAACATTGGTCAGCGCTTCCTTGGCCGCGCAGGCAGTTTGCAGCAGGTTACGTTGCGCACCCGGATCGAGATCGGCGGACAAACCGGCGCTCTCGATGATCCAGCCGGCAATCGCATGGTCGAAGTCATCGCCGCCCAGGGCGCTGTCGCCGCCGGTGGCCAGCACTTCGAACACACCGCCGGTCAGGCGCAGAATCGAAATATCGAAGGTGCCGCCGCCCAGGTCATAAATCGCGACCAGGCCTTCAGCATGTTGATCCAGACCGTAAGCCACGGCAGCGGCGGTCGGCTCATTGAGCAAACGCAGCACGTTGAGGCCGGCCAGTTTGGCCGCGTCCTTGGTGGCTTGACGCTGAGCATCGTCGAAATAGGCCGGAACGGTGATCACCGCCCCCACCAGTTCGCCACCCAATGTCGCTTCAGCGCGCTGACGCAACACCTTGAGGATATCGGCGGAGACTTCAACCGGGCTTTTCGGCCCCTGAATGGTTTCGATGAACGGCATGTGCGACTCGCCACCGACAAAGCGGTACGGCAGTTGCTCGCCCAATTGCTTGACGTCGGACAGACCACGACCCATCAAGCGCTTGACCGACAGCACGGTGTTCAACGGATCGGTAGCGGCAGCCAGCTTGGCCGACTCGCCCACTTCGACGCGATCGGCGTGGTAACGCACGGCGGACGGCAGGATGACCTGCCCGTCAGCGTCAGCCAGAGGCTCGGAAAGACCACTGCGCAATGCAGCGACCAGCGAATTGGTAGTGCCCAAGTCGATCCCCACAGCCAGACGACGCTGGTGCGGTTGAGGACTTTGGCCGGGTTCGGCGATCTGCAGTAGGGCCATCGTGATCAGGACTTATCTGTATATCAGGCGTGCGACCGGAGCGGCACTGGGTTAATCGTCGAGGCGCTCTTCTAACTGGCGCACTTCGTAGGTGAGCTTGTCGAGGAACTGCATGCGCCGCATCAGGCGTTCGGCCTGTTCACGTTGCGCTGCATCATTCCAACAGGCTGCGAAACTGTCGTTCAGTTTTTCCTGAGCAACTTTCAAACGACGCTTGAAGACGGCAACGCCATTCAGGTCGGCGCTGTCCTGCAGGTCTTCGAGCTCTTCGCGCAACTCCATCTGTTGCAGAAGAAACTCCGGATCATGCACCGTGACCTCCAGCGGCAGCTCGCCACCATTCAGGGCGAGCAGGTATCGCGCGCGCTTCGGGGGACTTTTGAGCGTCTGGTAGGCCTCGTTGAGGCTCGCGGATTGCTCTAGCGCCAGCCGTTGCTCGCGCTCGGAAGCGTCCGCAAAACGGTCCGGATGAACACTGCGCGCCAACTCACGGTAGCGCGTAGCCAGCTGATCGAGGTCCAGATTGAAACTCGGTTGCAGCTCAAATAAAGCGAAATGACAAGGAGTACCCACAAGAAGCCTCAGATGTTGAAGCTTTCGCCGCAGCCACATTCACCGCGTACGTTGGGGTTGTTGAACTTGAAGCCTTCGTTCAACCCTTCCTTGACGAAATCGAGCTCGGTGCCGTCCAGGTAGGCCAGGCTTTTCGGGTCGATGATCACTTTCTCGCCGTGACTTTCGAACACCTGATCCTCGGCAACCACCTCGTCGACAAACTCCAGCACGTAGGCAAGGCCGGAACAGCCCGTGGTGCGAACACCCAGACGAATCCCTTCACCTTTGCCGCGCCCGTCGAGGGAGCGTCGCACGTGTCGAGCAGCCGCTTCTGTCATGCTGATAGCCATCGGTGACTCCTTACTCGTCGCAAAATCTTGAAAATCAGATCAAGCCTTTCTTCTGCTTGTAGTCGCGAACGGCCGCTTTGATAGCGTCTTCAGCGAGTACGGAGCAGTGAATTTTCACCGGCGGCAGAGCCAGTTCTTCGGCCAGTTGAGTGTTTTTGATGGTCTCTGCTTCATCCAGAGTCTTGCCTTTCATCCACTCGGTCGCCAGGGAGCTGGAGGCGATAGCCGAACCGCAACCGTAGGTCTTGAACTTGGCGTCTTCGATGATGCCTTGCTCGTTGACCTTGATTTGCAGGCGCATCACGTCGCCGCACGCCGGAGCGCCGACCATGCCGGTGCCGACATCCGGGTCTTCCGCGTCCATCTTGCCGACGTTACGCGGGTTTTCGTAGTGGTCGATGACCTTTTCGCTGTAAGCCATGATTCTTAATCCTCACTCATCAGAGAGTCGCTCTTGAAGCCCTGCCTACCTTAAGTTTACAGGGCCTGGTTTGCGGCGACTTGAAATCAGTGTGCCGCCCACTCGATTTTCGAAATGTCGACACCGTCTTTGTACATGTCCCACAGCGGCGACAGAGCGCGCAGCTTGGTAACGGCCTCGCAGACTTTCTGCGCGGCGTAGTCGATTTCTTCTTCGGTGGTGAAACGACCGAAGGTGAAGCGGATCGAGCTGTGTGCCAGTTCGTCGTTGCGGCCCAGGGCGCGCAGTACGTACGAAGGCTCCAGCGAAGCCGAGGTGCAAGCCGAACCGGACGAAACCGCCAGATCCTTGAGCGCCATGATCAGCGACTCGCCTTCAACGTAGTTGAAGCTCAGGTTCAGGTTGTGCGGAACGCGGGCGGTCATGCTGCCGTTGACGTACAGCTCTTCCAGGTCTTCGACCTGTTTGAAGAAACGGTCGCTCAAGGCTTTGATACGCACGTTCTCGGCAGCCATGTCTTCCTTGGCTACGCGGAAGGCTTCACCCATGCCGACGATCTGGTGGGTCGCCAGGGTGCCGGAACGCATGCCGCGCTCGTGACCGCCGCCGTGCATGGTCGCTTCGATGCGCACACGCGGCTTGCGGCTGACGTACAGCGCGCCGATGCCTTTAGGGCCGTAGGTTTTGTGGGCGGAGAACGACATCATGTCGACTTTCAGCTTCTGCAGGTCGATCTCGACCTTGCCGGTGGACTGAGCGGCGTCGACGTGGAACAGGATCCCTTTGGAGCGGGTCAGTTCGCCGATGGCTGCGATGTCGTTGATGGTGCCGATTTCGTTGTTCACGTGCATGACCGAAACCAGGATGGTGTCGTCACGCAGTTCAGCTTCGATCATTTCCGGCGTAACCAGACCGTCAGTGCGAGGCTCGATGTAGGTCACTTCGAAGCCTTCACGCTCCAGTTGGCGCATGGTGTCGAGGACAGCCTTGTGCTCAATCTTGGTGGTGATCAGGTGTTTGCCCTTGGTCGCATAGAAATGCGCCGCACCCTTGATTGCCAGGTTGTCGGACTCGGTGGCACCGGAGGTCCAGACGATTTCACGCGGATCGGCGTTGACCAGGTCTGCGACCTGACGACGGGCGTTTTCGACGGACTCTTCAGCTTTCCAGCCGAACACGTGGGAACGGGACGCCGGGTTACCGAAGTTTCCGTCGACCAGCAGGCATTCACTCATCTTTTGCGCAACACGCGGATCAACCGGGGTGGTCGCAGAGTAATCAAGGTAAATCGGCAATTTCATGGACTATCTCCTAAATCAGGCTGGCTGGCGTGCCGCTAGCTCTTTGGCTGTCATTCGACGGCGGACGCTTCAATCTTGTCCAGGCGTGGCGTCTTGCTGTTGCAACGACGCTGGTCCTGACGCTGGGCTACTTCTTGTACCTCACGGCGAGTAACAAGATCAGCCAAGCTGATACCGCTCAGAAATTCGTGGATCTGCAGGCTCAGGTCGCACCACAGGTGGTGGGTCAGGCAGGTGTCGCCTTGATGGCAATCGCCCTGCCCCTGGCACTTGGTGGCATCGACCGATTCGTTTACTGCATCGATCACCTGGGCGACCTGGATGCCCTGCATGTCGCGGGACAGCTGGTAACCGCCGCCCGGACCACGGACGCTGGACACCAGATTGCTGCGGCGCAATTTGGCAAAAAGCTGTTCGAGGTAGGACAGGGAGATGCCTTGGCGCTCGGAGATATCGGCCAGGGACACGGGCCCGTGCTGCGCATGCAACGCCAGATCAAGCATGGCGGTCACGGCGTATCGGCCTTTTGTAGTCAGTCGCATGGACAATTACCACGGAGTTCGGAATGGGGCGAGTATGCAATTCCCGAGTATTTAAGTCAACTATAAGACCTAGTACTTTAGTCAGGTTTACCCGCAAAAGAGCGGCCGCATCATAACAAAGGCTGGGCGGTTACAGCCAGTAATACCGAGTCATCGTTCATCGCGAGCAGGCTCACTCCTACAAGGGTTTCGTTAATCCTGTAGGAGCAAGGCTTGCCCGCGAAGGGGTCGACTCGGTCTAGCTGGCCTGGCTCTGATCCTTGTCCTTCACACATGCAAAGTCTTCTTCGCGCAGCTCAGGCAGATCTTTCGCACAGTAATTACTGCCCAGATCCTTCAACGCCCCGCACATCCCCTCCAGACGACCATCAACAGCCTGCAGGTGATCGAGCAATTGGTTAATGGCACGCGCCACCGGGTCCGGCATGTCTTCGCCAACACCGTAGGCATCGAAACCGATCTTCTCGGCCATGGCCTTGCGCTTGGCGTCCTGCTCTTCATCGGATTTGACGATGATCCGCCCTGGAATGCCGACCACTGTCGCACCGGGCGGCACAGCCTTGGTCACCACGGCATTGGAACCGACCTTGGCGCCGGCACCCACGGTGAACGGGCCGAGCACCTTGGCACCAGCCCCCACCACCACACCGTCTTCCAGTGTCGGGTGACGCTTGCCTTTATTCCAGCTGGTGCCGCCCAGCGTCACACCCTGATAAAGGGTGACGTCATTGCCGATCTCGGCGGTTTCACCGATGACAATGCCCATGCCATGGTCAATGAAGAACCGACGACCGACCTTGGCGCCCGGATGGATCTCGATCCCGGTCAACCAGCGACCGAAGTTCGACACCAGCCGCGCCAGCCATTTCAGCTCGGCGCGCCACAAGGCTGCCGACAACCGGTGGATCCAGATGGCGTGCATGCCCGGGTAGCAAGTCAGGACTTCAAAAGCGTTACGCGCCGCCGGGTCACGATGGAAAACACTCTGGATATCTTCACGCAAACGCTCGAACATCATTAATCCTTCCGCTTTAGAAGCTCACCACGGGCCGCTTTCTGGGTTTCCGTGAGGATGCCACGCAATATATTCATTTCCGCCCGGCTGACCGAGCTTCGTCCGTACAACCGACGCAGGCGCGCCATCAAGTGCCGTGGCTTTTCAGGATCGAGGAACTCGATGGCCACCAGGGTTTGCTCCAGGTGCTCATAGAACCGCTCCAGCTCATCCATGGTCGCCAGCTCAGCGCTTTTGACCGAGGCCACTTCTTCCTTCTCGACCTTGCTCGGCTGGCCTTGGGCCGCCAGCCAGGACATGCGCACTTCATAGCTCAACACCTGCACCGCCGCCCCAAGGTTCAGCGAACTGAACTCAGGGTCTGATGGGATGTGCACGTGATAATGACATCGCTGCAGCTCTTCATTGGTCAGGCCGGAATCTTCACGACCAAATACCAAGGCGATTTCGGCGCCCTGCCCGGCTTCCTCGACCACTTTCGTCCCGCATTCGCGGGGATCGAGCAGCGGCCAGGGAATGCGCCGGTCACGGGCGCTGGTGCCGAGCACCAGATTGCAGCCGACCAAGGCATCTTCCAAAGTGGCGACGACTTGCGCGTTTTCAAGGATGTCCCCGGCGCCAGATGCACGGGCATCGGCTTCGTGGTGCGGGAACAACCGTGGTTCGACCAGCACCAGCCGCGACAGGCCCATGTTCTTCATGGCACGCGCAGCCCCGCCGATATTGCCGGGGTGGCTGGTATTGACCAGGACGACACGAATGTTTTGCAGCACGGGAGGCGTTCTCGAACACAATAATCGGGAGCCGAATCTTACAGCTCAACCTACCGTTAAGCTATGAAAGCGAACACTGACCTTCACCTGTAGAAAAGTTCTGATAGAATGCCCGGCTTTCTTTAACAACCTTAGGTGACACATCCATGCAGCCCATGCTGAATATCGCGCTGCGCGCCGCCCGCAGCGCCAGTGAATTGATCTTCCGCTCCATCGAGCGCCTGGATACCATCAAGGTCGACGAAAAAGACGCCAAGGATTACGTATCCGAGGTGGATCGCGCCGCTGAACAGAAAATCATCGACGCGCTGCGCAAGGCTTACCCGAACCACTCGATCATGGGTGAAGAAACCGGCATGCACGCCGGCACCGGGATCGAAGGCGAAGAATACCTGTGGATCATCGATCCGCTGGACGGCACCACCAACTTCCTGCGCGGCATTCCTCACTTCGCTGTCAGCATCGCCTGCAAATACCGCGGTCGCCTGGAACACGCTGTTGTTCTGGACCCGGTTCGCCAGGAAGAATTCACCGCCAGCCGTGGTCGCGGCGCTCAACTGAACGGTCGTCGCCTGCGCGTCAGCGGCCGCACCAGCCTGGACGGCGCCCTGCTGGGCACCGGCTTCCCGTTCCGTGACGACCAGATGGACAACCTCGACAACTACCTGGGCATGTTCCGCGCCCTGGTTGGCCAGACCGCCGGCATCCGCCGCGCTGGCTCCGCGAGCCTGGACCTGGCCTACGTGGCTGCCGGCCGTTTCGACGCATTCTGGGAGTCGGGCCTGTCCGAGTGGGACATGGCTGCAGGCGCCCTGCTGATCCAGGAAGCTGGCGGCTTGGTGAGCGATTTCACCGGCGGTCACGATTTCCTTGAGAAAGGCCACATCGTTGCCGGCAACACCAAGTGCTTCAAGGCAGTGCTGACGGCGATCCAGCCGCACCTGCCGGCCTCGCTGAAGCGCTAAGCTTCCAGCGACAGAAAAAAGCACCCTTCGGGGTGCTTTTTTATGCCTGGAATTCGCCCTCAAGAACACCGCATATCCCTGTAGGAGCCGGCTTGCCGGCGATAACGGTCTGACATTCAACATTTATATCAACAGTTACACCGCAATCGCCGGCAAGCCGGCTCCTACAGGGGGTTGCGTGAATTTTGGGTACAAAAAAAGCACCCCGAAGGGTGCTTCTTTTTCAGCGGCTGACAATCAGCTCATCAATGCGCCTGTTCATTCTGCGTCAGGATCAACTTACCTTCCTTATCCACCGGAATCTGGTTGCCCGGATCACGATCCATCCGCACCTTGCCTTCCTTGCCGTCCAGCGAATAACGAACGTCGTAACCCACAACCTTGTCGCTGATGTCATTCACCGTGTTACAGCGGGTTTGCGTCGTGGTGTAGGTGTCACGCTCCTGCATGCCCTCCTGCACCTTGTTGCCGGCGTAACCACCACCGACCGCGCCCGCAACAGTGGCAATTTTCTTGCCGGTGCCGCCGCCGATCTGGTTACCCAGCAGACCGCCTGCCAGCGCACCTACCACCGTACCGGCAATCTGGTGTTGATCTTTCACCGGCGCTTGCCGGGTGACCGCTACATCCTTGCACACTTCACGTGGAGTCTTGATTTGCGTCTTGACCGGCTCAACGGCGAGCACTTGCGCATACTCGGGGCCGTTATTTTTTACCAGGCTGTAGGTGGCCACAGCACCCCCGGCAGTCACACCGACAGCACCCAGTACAGCACCAACCAGCATCGACTTGTTCACATGAACCTCCTGACCATCACATGCGGGATAAACCCGTGCTTCTCCCAGCCTTGGAGCATAAAAAAAGGCGCGAGTTCAACTCGCGCCTTTTTGGACTACATCCCTGGGGAACTGCTCTGGACTAGAGAGTCCTCAAGGACGGTCGTCGACTTCCTTCTCGGTATTCACCGTCGGGATCAGGTCTTCGGAACTCAGGTTCAGCCAGATCAACACCACGTTGGCGATGTAGATCGACGAGTAAGTACCGGCCAGAACACCCACCAGCAGTGCCAGGGAGAAGCCGTAGAGGTTGTCACCACCGAAGAACAGCAGTGCTGCAATCGCCAACAAGGTGGAAACCGACGTCGCGATAGTCCGCAGCAGGGTTTGCGTGGTCGAGATATTGATGTTCTCGATCAGGCTGGCCTTGCGCAGTACACGGAAGTTCTCACGAACCCGGTCGAATACCACGATGGTGTCGTTGAGCGAGTAACCGATGATCGCCAGTACCGCCGCCAGCACCGTCAGGTCGAAGGTGATCTGGAAGAACGACAGGATACCGATGGTCACGATCACGTCGTGAATCAAGGAAACGATCGCACCGACGGCGAATTTCCACTGAAAGCGGAACGCCAGGTAGATCAGGATGCCGCCCAGCGCCATCAGCATGCCGAGGCCGCCCTGGTCGCGCAGCTCTTCACCCACCTGCGGGCCGACGAACTCGACGCGCTTGACCGTCGCCGGGTTATCGCCGCCAACCTTCTGCAACGCCGCTGCCACCTGATGACCCAACTGCGGGTCTTCGCCAGGCATGCGCACCAGCAGATCGGTCGTTGCGCCGAAGTTCTGCACGATGGCTTCGTGATAACCGGACGAAACCAGCTGCTCACGCACCTTGGTGACGTCGGCCGGACGCTCGTAGGTCAGCTCGATGAGCGTACCGCCGGTGAAGTCCAGCCCCCAGTTCATGCCTTTGTGGAAGACACTGAAAATGGCCAGCGCAGTAAGGAACAATGTGACGCCGAACGCGAAGTTGCGAACGCCCATGAAGTTGATTGTACGTAACATGGCAGCCCCTTAAATCCACAACTTCTTGAAGTCACGACCGCCGAAGATCAAGTTGACCATCGCGCGGGTGACCATGATGGCCGTGAACATCGAAGTCAAAACCCCGAGGGACATGGTCACTGCGAAGCCTTTGACCGGACCTGTACCCATGGCAAACAGGATCCCGCCCACCAGCAAGGTGGTCAGGTTGGCGTCGAGAATCGCCGTGAATGCGCGACCGAAACCTTCGTTGATTGCCCGTTGTACGGTCATGCCCGCAGCGATCTCTTCACGAATCCGCGAGAAGATCAGTACGTTGGCGTCGACCGCCATACCCATGGTCAATACGATACCGGCGATACCCGGCAGGGTCAGCGTTGCACCCAGCAGCGACATCAGTGCCAGCAGCAGCACCATGTTCACACCCAGCGCAACGGTGGCGATGATGCCGAAGAAGCGATAGATGGCGATGATGAACAGCGAGACAAACAGCATGCCCCACAGCGATGCATCGATACCTTTGGTGATGTTGTCCGCACCCAGGCTCGGGCCAATGGTGCGTTCTTCAGCGAAGTACATCGGCGCCGCCAGACCACCGGCACGCAACAGCAGCGCCAGTTCGGACGATTCGCCCTGGCCGTTCAGGCCAGTGATGCGGAACTGAGCACCCAGCGGCGACTGAATGGTCGCCAGGCTGATGATCTTCTTCTCTTCCTTGAACGACTGCACCGCCACGTCTTTTTCGACGCCATCGACCACTTGCTTGGTGTAAGTGGTGACCGGACGCTGCTCGATGAAGATCACCGCCATGCTGCGACCGACGTTCGAACGGGTTGCGCGGCTCATCAGCTCGCCACCGTGGCCATCCAGACGGATGTTCACTTCTGGCGTGCCGTGCTCGCCGAAGCCAGCCTTGGCGTCAGTTACCTGGTCGCCGGTGATGATCAGGCCACGCTCGATCAGCGCAGGAGGACGATTGCCCTCACGGAACTCGAAGGATTCGGAAGTGGCTTTCGAAGCGCCAGGCTCAGCAGCCAGACGGAACTCAAGGTTGGCCGTCTTGCCGAGGATACGCTTGGCTTCTGCGGTGTCTTGTACGCCCGGCAGCTCAACCACGATGCGGTTGGCGCCCTGACGCTGAACGATCGGTTCGGCAACACCCAGCTCGTTGACGCGGTTACGTACCGTGGTCAAGTTCTGCTTGATGGAGTATTCGCGGATTTCCGCCAGCTTGGCCGGGGTCATCGCCAGACGCAGCACCGCCTGACCATTGAGGTCGGCCGGAACAATGTCGAAATCGTTGAAGTTCTTGCGGATCAGCGCACGGGCCTGTTCACGGGAAGCTTCATCAGAGAAGCCCAGCTGAATGGCACCGCCCAGTTGCGGCAGGCTGCGATAGCGCAGTTTCTCTTTACGCAACAGGCTCTTTACATCGCCTTCGTACACTTTCAAGCGTGCGTCGAGGGCTTTGTCCATGTCCACTTCGAGCAGGAAGTGCACACCACCGGACAAGTCCAGACCCAGCTTCATCGGGTGCGCGGCCAGGCTGCGCAGCCATTGCGGGGTGGTTTGTGCCAGGTTCAGAGCAACGACGTAGTCATCACCCAACGCCTTGCGCACGACGTCCTTGGCAGGCAACTGGTCTTCAGCCTTGACCAGACGAATCAGACCGCCCTTGCCGTTGGTCGCCAGCGTGGCCGCCTTGACGTTGATCCCGGATTCCTTGAGCGCAGCGCTCACTCGATCCAGATCAGCCTGATTGACCTGCAGCGCAGTGCTTGCACCGCTGACCTGAATGGCCGGGTCATCAGGATAAAGATTGGGAGCGGAATAAATCAGACCGATCGCCAGCACCGCCAGGATCAGAATGTATTTCCACAGAGGGTATTTGTTCAGCATCACGCCGCCCGCTTATGACGCGGGGCGCCTTGCGCGCCCCGTCGATTGAGTAGAAGTTGAAACTTAGATCGCTTTCAGCGTGCCTTTTGGCAGCGTGGCGGCAATGGCGCCTTTCTGGAACTTCATTTCGACGGTGTCGGAAACTTCCAGAACCACGAAATCGTCAGCCACTTTAGTGATCTTGCCGGCGATGCCGCCGGTGGTCACAACTTCGTCGCCTTTTTGCAGGCTGCTCAGCAGGTTCTTCTGCTCTTTGGCGCGCTTGGCCTGTGGACGCCAGATCATCAGGTAGAAGATGACCAGGAAACCGACCAGGAAAATCCACTCAAAACCGCCACCCATTGGGCCGGCAGCGGCCGGTGCAGCGGCGTCAGCCATGGCATTCGAGATAAAAAAGCTCATTTAGCACTCCAGTTGCAAATGTTGAATCTTGGGGTCAGAAAACTCAGTCCAAAGGCGGAACAGGTAACCCGCGTTTGGCGTAGAAGGCATCGACAAAGGCGGCCAATGTACCCTGTTGAATAGCCTCGCGCAAACCAGCCATAAGCACTTGATAATGACGCAAGTTATGGATGGTATTGAGCATGCTTCCCAGCATTTCGCCGCACTTGTCCAGGTGATGCAGATAAGCGCGAGAGAAGTTCTGGCAGGTATAGCAATCGCAGGTCGGATCGAGCGGCGAATCATCATGGCGATGGAACGCGTTACGGATCTTCAGCACGCCAGTATCAATGAACAGATGCCCATTGCGGGCATTACGGGTTGGCATCACGCAATCGAACATGTCCACACCGCGGCGCACACCCTCAACCAGATCTTCCGGTTTGCCAACGCCCATAAGGTAACGAGGTTTGTCAGCCGGCATCTGACCCGGCAGGTAATCCAGCACCTTGATCATCTCGTGCTTCGGCTCGCCCACCGACAAACCGCCGATAGCCAGGCCATCAAAGCCGATCTTGTCGAGGCCTTCCAGCGAACGCATGCGCAGATCCTGGTGCATGCCGCCCTGAACGATACCGAACAGCGCCGCCGTGTTGTCGCCATGGGCTTCTTTCGAACGCTTGGCCCAACGCAACGACAGCTCCATCGATACCCGAGCGACGTCTTCGTCAGCCGGGTACGGCGTGCATTCGTCGAAAATCATCACGATGTCCGAGCCCAGGTCACGCTGGACCTGCATCGACTCTTCCGGGCCCATGAACACCTTGGCGCCGTCGACAGGAGAGGCGAAGGTCACGCCCTCCTCCTTGATCTTGCGCATCGCGCCCAGGCTGAACACCTGAAAACCGCCGGAGTCTGTAAGAATCGGGCCTTTCCACTGCATGAAATCGTGCAGGTCGCCGTGCTTCTTGATCACTTCGGTGCCAGGACGCAGCCACAAGTGGAAGGTGTTGCCCAGAATGATTTCCGCGCCGGTCGCGGTGATGTCCCGCGGCAGCATGCCCTTCACGGTGCCGTACGTGCCCACCGGCATGAAGGCCGGGGTCTCGACGGTACCGCGCGGGAAGGTCAAGCGACCGCGACGAGCCTTGCCGTCAGTAGCAAGCAACTCAAACGACATACGACTTTGGCGACTCATTCTTTGTCCTCAGGGCCACGTGGTGCGGGATTACGGGTGATAAACATCGCATCACCGTAGCTGAAAAAGCGGTATTCATGCTCAACGGCGGCTTTATAAGCGGCCATGGCTTCGGGATAACCGGCGAACGCCGAAACCAGCATCAACAGCGTGGATTCGGGCAAATGGAAGTTGGTGACCAGGGCATCGACCACATGAAACGGCCGGCCCGGGTAGATAAAGATGTCGGTGTCGCCACTGAACGGCTTGAGCACGCCATCGCGCGCGGCACTTTCCAGCGAACGCACGCTGGTGGTCCCCACCGCCACCACGCGCCCACCGCGAGCGCGGCACGCCGCAACGGCATCGACCACGTCCTGGCCGACTTCCAGCCATTCGCTGTGCATGTGGTGGTCTTCGATCTTCTCGACCCGCACCGGCTGGAACGTGCCCGCGCCAACGTGCAAGGTCACGAACGCCGTCTCGACGCCCTTGGCCGCAATCGCGTCCATCAGCGGCTGATCGAAATGCAGCCCCGCCGTCGGCGCCGCCACCGCGCCCAGGCGCTCGGCGTACACCGTCTGATAACGCTCGCGGTCCGAGCCTTCATCCGGGCGGTCTATATAAGGAGGCAACGGCATGTGCCCGACGCGGTCGAGCAGCGGCAACACCTCTTCGGCAAAGCCCAGCTCGAACAACGCATCGTGACGGGCGAGCATCTCGGCTTCGCCACCGCCATCGATCAGGATCTTCGAACCCGGCTTCGGCGACTTGCTGGACCGCACATGGGCCAGCACGCGATGACTGTCGAGCACCCGCTCCACCAGGATTTCCAGCTTGCCGCCGGAAGCCTTCTGGCCAAACAGCCGCGCCGGAATCACCCGGGTATTGTTGAACACCATCAAATCGCCCGGGCGCAAATGCTCAAGCAAATCAGTGAATTGACGGTGTGCCAGGGCGCCGCTGACCCCATCAAGGGTCAACAGGCGACTGTTGCGACGCTCGGCCAAAGGGTGGCGAGCAATCAGCGAATCAGGGAGTTCGAAAGTAAAGTCAGCAACGCGCATGATGGGGTTCGTCTAGCAGGGCCCGGAAGTCTAGCCGAAATAGTGAAAATTCTCTATGTACCTGATTGACCGACGGTAATCTCATCTCTATACTTCGCCGCCATTGAGCCCTGATGGCGGAATTGGTAGACGCGGCGGATTCAAAATCCGTTTTCGAAAGGAGTGGGAGTTCGAGTCTCCCTCGGGGCACCAAAATTAAGAAAGGTCTTGCTTTGCAAGGCCTTTTTTTTCGTCTGCGATAAAGTGGCTGACACCCCACCGACCTGTAGGAGCCGGCTTGCTGGCGATGCTTTTGACCTTCTCGCTTGTTTCGGCGGGCACGACAATTCTCAAGGATTCATCCCATGGAACTGCTGCTGGAAACTGTTGCTTTGTTCTGTCTCAAGCTGGCTTATGAGTCGGAGGGGTCGAGTCCGATTCTGCGGGATGATCCGATCATGAGTGATTATGAGCGGGAGGTTTTTGGGTTGTTGGTGCGTCGGGGGGATGTTGAGGGGATTCAGGTGAAGGTGGGTGAGTGTGTGGGGTTGGCGCTGAAGGCCATTGGGGGTGTGGA